>JAGXQU010000132.1 GCA_018335895.1 Hyphomicrobiales bacterium
CCCGCGAGCTTGTCGAGTTCGGCGAGGATGGCGTCGCCCATATCCTGCGTGGATACGATCTTGGTGGCTGAGCCGCGGATATCCGCGGTGCGATGACCCGCTGCCAGCACGTTCGCGATCGCTTCCTCGATCTGGTCGGCGACCTTGCCCATATTGAAGGAGTAGCGCAGCGCCATGCCGAGCGAGCCGATCATCGCGATCGGGTTCGCCATGCCGCGTCCCGCGATATCCGGCGCCGAGCCATGCACCGGCTCGTAGAGCGCGCGGCGCTTTTTGGTTTTCGGATCCACTTCGCCGAGCGAAGCGGACGGCAACATGCCGAGCGAGCCGGTGAGCATCGCCGCCACGTCCGAAAGCATGTCGCCGAACAGGTTATCGGTGACGATCACGTCGAACTGCTTCGGGTTGCGCACGAGCTGCATGCCGAGCGCGTCCGCAAGCTGATGCTCTAACTCGACGTCCTTGTACTCGCGCTGATGCACCTGATTGACGACCTCGTGCCAGAGCACGCCGGACTTCATCACGTTGCGCTTTTCGGAGGAGGTCACCTTGTTCTTGCGGGCTTTTGCAAGATCGAAAGCGACGCGCGCGATGCGCTCGATCTCGTAGGTGTCGTAAACCTGCGTGTCGACCGCGCGCTTCTGGCCGTTGCCGAGATCCGTGATCGTCTTCGGCTCTCCGAAATAAACTCCGCCGGTAAGCTCGCGCACGATCACGATATCGAGGTTCTCGACCAGCTCGCGCTTGAGCGAAGACGCATCGGCGAGCGCCGGATAGCAGATCGCCGGGCGCAGGTTCGCAAACAGCGCGAGGTCCTTGCGCAGACGCAGCAAACCGGCTTCCGGCCGCACGTCGTAAGGCACCTTGTCCCACTTCGGACCGCCAACTGCGCCGAAGATCACGGCGTCGGAGGCCATGGCCTTCTTCATGTCGTCTTCGGAGATTGCCTTGCCATGTGCGTCATAGGCCGCGCCACCGACGAGACCTTCCTCGATGTTGAAGGTGGCGAGCCCGCGCTTGCCGATCCAGTCGATAACGCGGCGCGCCTGCGCCATGACTTCGGGGCCGATGCCGTCGCCCGGCAGCAGAAGAAGATTGAATGTCGGCATGATTTACTCGCTTACAGAATCGGAAACGGGGTTTTGAGGCGCTTACGCCCACGGCCGCGAGACGGCGGCTTTCTTTTCGTAAGTGTCGATGGACGATTTCTTCTCCATCGTGAGCCCGATGCCGTCGAGCCCGTTCAGCATGCAGTGCTTCTTGAACGGATCGAGGTCGAACTTGATCGCGCCGCCATCCGGCCCGCGGATTTCCTGTGCCTCGAGGTCGATGGTCAGCGTCGCGTTCGCGCCGCGCGAGGCGTCGTCGAACAGCTTCTCGAGGTCGTCCTTCGAAACGACGATGGGAAGCAGGCCGTTCTGGAAGCAGTTGTTGTAGAAAATGTCCGCGAACGAGGTCGAGATCACGCAGCGAATGCCGAAATCCATCAGCGCCCACGGTGCATGCTCGCGCGAGGAGCCGCAGCCGAAGTTGTCGCCGGCGACAAGGATCTTCGCGTTTTTGTAAGCGGGCTGGTTCAGCACAAAATCCGGATTGGCCGAACCGTCGTCCTTGTAGCGCATCTCCGAGAACAGGCCCTTACCGAGCCCGGTGCGCTGGATCGTCTTCAGATACTGCTTCGGGATGATCATATCGGTGTCGATATTGATGATCCGGAGGGGTGCTGCGACGCCGGTGAGGGTCGTGAATTTTTCCATGACGGGAAACCTGAGACGCGGTGAGTTCGGCAGTTCCTGTCCCACATCGGCCCCATGACGATCAAGGGCCCCCGGCGCTGCCGCCGGAGGCCCTCGAAATCAGCCTTGAAGGCAGGTCTTAGCGCTTCTTGCGCTTGCCCTTGGCGCTCGACTTGGCGGCCTTGGCAGCACGAGCCGGCGCCGCGCGGCCGGAGAAGTAGGCTGTCCCGCGCAGCTTCAGCAGAAACATCGGCCACAGGATCAGGCCGATGCCGAGCACAACCGCCCAGACCAGATCGTTCTGCGCCATCGTCTGCGTCTTGTAGACGGTCCAGGCGAGCGGGAGGAACAGGAAGAGGCCCGAGATCACGCCGGGGGAGAAACGCCCGCCGTTCGCAAGCATAGGCAGCAGATGGAAGAAGATGACGTTGATGAGCAGCAACGTCGCGAAGGCAACGATGTATGTCGGATTACCGAGTACGGCGGCCACAATGCCGAGAAGAAGGATGGCGGCCTCGGTGATGACGTACTCGTTCCATCCGAGCGAGATGTTCATCGTCTTACGCGCCCAGTCATACCAGCCGAGAATGTGCTCCTCGACGACGTGCAACGCATAGGCCGCTACAGCAAGCCACGCTAATACGGTGAGTGACATGGCGTTCCCCTTTTCGAATCAATTTCGTGACTTCGAATCATAAACGCGCGGAGACGTACCACTTTGGTCTAGTGGGAACCAGCAAACCCGTGCTGCACTGCACTAGGCGGAGCCTTGGTCGGCCAATGCCTCGATGCGCTCCATGTCCTCGTCGGACATCCCGAAATGGTGGCCGATCTCGTGCACCAGCACATGCGTCACTACGCTCCCGAGCGTCTCTTCATGCTCGGCCCAGTAGTCGAGAATGGGTCGCCGGTAGAGATGAACGTGATTTGGTAACCGCCCGGACTCCGCAACCGCCCCGTCCTGCGCAAGTCCGACGCCCGTAAACAGCCCGAGCAGATCGAACGGACCCTCCGCGTTCAACTCTTCGAGCACATCTTCGTCCGGAAAGTCGGCTACGCGGATCACAACATCCCGGCATAGCGCGCGGAACTTGTCTGGCAGCCGCGCGAACGCGGCCTCCGCTAGCAATTCGAACTCCGCGAGCGACGGCGCCGAGAGCGCATCCCAATCCGTAGTTATCCGGTCGTGAACCTTCGACATCCTGGAACTTTCTTTCACGAACGCACGAAGCTCAAGTCTGAAATGTGTCCTGTTGCTGAACCCGCTGTGAATGGCGGTCTCAGTGTCCATTCAGGCCGCAAACGCAATTCTCTTCTCACAGGTCCGCATCCCCTTATCGGGCCAGAAACAACGATCGAGAGGAAGTTCAATGTTGAGAACATTTGTCTTCGCGATTGCCGTCTTGGGCGCGATCGGACTGACGGCTTCATCCACTCCTGCGTCTGCGCGTATCGCAGCGGGAGCGGCAGCACCCATGGTCGAAACCAACAAGGTTGACGTCCGGTGCCATCATCATCGCTATTCGTCGCGCTTTCACTGCCCGAGCCGGCATCCGCATTGGCATCACCGCCACTACTGGCATGCGCAGCCGTTCTACTGGCAGCCGTACTACCACCATCACCGCTGGCACAGCCGCCGTCACTGGCACTGGTGAATGAACGCGCGGGATCGTTCGCGTGGCGTTCGGTCTCGCGTTCATCTTTCTGAACAACCGTTCAAGTTCAGACGGGAGGGATCGCTCTATTCGGCTGAATCGCTTTCGTTCCCGAATATTGGAAACGATCTTCCGCTTGTGCGTTGCCTCCTTATGAGACGAACAAAGGAACCCTGGAAATGAAAAACATCACGCTCGTACTCGCTGCAGTCGGCGCGATTGCACTTTCGGTGCCCGCACCCGCTGCCGCAGCCAGCTTCTCAGGCTTGAAAATTGCGCCGCAAGTCGATGCTGGGCCTGAAGAAGTGCGCCGCCGCTGCTATCATCGCCGGCACAATTCCCGCTGGCGCTGCCACGGCTATCATCGCAGATGGGAGTCTCGCGGCCACTGGCATCGCAGATGGGAGTCGCGCAGGCACTGGCATAGCCGGTGGGAGTCGCGCAGGCACCATCGCGGGCCGGGTCTTTTTTTCGGCTTCGGTCTCTAACCCATTGTCCAGCGATAGAAAAAGGGGCGACCGCACGGCCGCCCCTTTACCATGTGGGCTTACCATGTTCGGCGCTTTCGCTTTCGCTTTCGCCCGTTCGGAGGAATAATGCACGCAAGAATGGTTAACAGGGGAAGGCCGTCCAAATGAGAAAATTTATTCTAGCGATTGCAGCGGTCGGCGCGTTCGGCGCGCCCGCCGAAGCGCGCGTCGCTGCACCCGTGAAGCCGTCGATACAGGAGAACGCGATCTCGGTGGGATGCGGCTATCACGATTGCCGCCGCGTGCACCGGCATCATGGCCACCATCATCACAAACACTACGCGCCGCGTTATCGCTATGTGCGGCACTACCATTACGCTCGCCGCTACGCTGCGCCGCGCCGTCACTACTATGCCCCGCAGCCGCAGTACTACGCATCGCGACCGCAGTATTATGCGGCGCAACCGCAGTACTACGCGGCGCAGCCACAGTATTACGTCGCGCAGCAGCAGAGCTACGCGCAGCCTTACGCTTATGCGGTGACCACCTACTACTACACGCAGCAGCAGCAACAGTATGTGCAGCCGCAGTACAACTACGCTCAGCCGCAATATACCTACGCTCAGCCGCAATACACATACGCCCAGCCTTACTACGCAGAGCAGCCGCAACGCTCGCACCAGCCCTATCTCGGCGTGGACACGCACCTGAGCTTCGGCGTCGGTCTTTCAACGCGTAGGCCTCATCACCACAACTGGTGATCTGAAGCGGACGGCTTGAACCAAGCAACAGGCCGGGGGAAACCCCGGCCTGTTTCGCTTATGGAACCGGTTCGGCATTGAACTCGTGGCGTCGAGAGCGTACGAGCAGGGCATGAAATTTTCCCTGCTTGCGGCCGCCGTATCCGCGCTGTTCTTCGCGGCGTCGCCGGAACCCGCGCACGCCGCATCTGCCCGCTTTGCCACGCCATCAATTCCATCCCTGCGGACCGAAGCGCGAAGCGTTTGTCATCATCTGCGCTGGTCCTCGCAAAGGAAGTGCACGAGCGAGAAGCAGCTTCGCTTCGTCACGCGGCCTCCGCTCTACTATCCTTCGCGCTACTTCGACGACCGTCCGCACTATTACTACGAGCAGCGCCGCTTCAATTACTGGAGCGCTTATCCATGGTACGCGCATCACCGCTGGTACCGCTGGCCGTATCGCCATCCGCATTACTGGTGAAAACAAAAACGGGCTCTCGAAAGAGAGCCCGTTCTGATTTCTGAACCTCTTCGCTCAGTGCTTCGGCCACTCGCGCACGTCCACGAAGTGGCCGGCGATCGCAGCTGCCGCCGCCATCGCGGGCGAGACGAGGTGAGTACGACCCTTGTAGCCCTGACGGCCTTCGAAGTTGCGGTTCGAAGTCGACGCGCAGCGCTCTTCAGGCTTGAGCTTGTCCGGATTCATCGCCAAGCACATTGAGCAGCCCGGCTCGCGCCATTCGAAGCCCGCCGCCTTGAAGATCTTGTCGAGGCCTTCCTGCTCAGCCTGCGCTTTCACGAGGCCCGAGCCCGGCACGATCATCGCGCTCACGGCATCGTGCACCTTCTTGCCGTCGACGATCTTCGCGACCATGCGCAGATCCTCGATGCGGCCATTGGTGCAGGAGCCGATGAAGATTTTATCGAGCTTGATGTCGGTGATCTTCGTCCCGGCTTTCAACCCCATGTAGTCGAGCGCACGCTGCTTCGCGATCCGCTGATTTTCGTCGGACAGCTTCGCCGGGTCCGGTACGATGCCGGAAATCGAAACCACGTCTTCCGGGCTCGTGCCCCAGGAAACGATCGGCGGCAGTGCTGCGCCATCGAGCTTCACTTCCCGGTCGAAATGCGCGTCGTCGTCGGAGTAGAGCGTCTCCCAGTAACGCATGGCCGCGTCCCAGTCGCCGTTTTTCGGCGAACGCGGACGGCCCTTGAGATAGTCGAACGCCTTCTGGTCGGGCGCGATCAGGCCCGCACGCGCACCGCCTTCGATGGTCATGTTGCAGACGGTCATGCGGCCTTCCATTGAAAGCGCACGCATCGAATCTCCTGCGAACTCGATGACGCTGCCCGTGCCGCCGGCGGTGCCGATCTCGCCGATGATCGCGAGGATGATGTCCTTTGCGCCGACGCCTTCAGGCAACTTGCCGTCGACGGTCACGCGCATGTTCTTCGCTTTTTTCTGGATCAGTGTCTGGGTCGCGAGCACGTGCTCGACCTCCGACGTTCCGATGCCGTGTGCGAGTGCGCCGAAGGCGCCGTGCGTCGAGGTGTGACTGTCGCCGCAGACGATCGTGGTGCCCGGCAGCGTGAAGCCCTGCTCCGGGCCGATGATGTGCACGATGCCCTGACGGCGGTCGTGCTCGTCGAAATATTCGATGCCGAATTCTTTTGCGTTGTTCGCGAGCGCTTCTACCTGCGTGCGCGACTCCGGATCGGCGATTCCTTTGGAGCGGTCGGTGGTCTGGATGTTGTGATCCACGACAGCGAGCGTCTTTTCCGGCGCGCGCACCTTGCGCCCCGCCATGCGCAGGCCCTCGAAGGCCTGCGGGCTCGTTACCTCGTGCACGAGGTGGCGGTCGATATAGAGCAGGCAGGTGCCGTCCGGCTGCTGATCGACGAGATGATCGTCCCAGATTTTGTCGTAGAGGGTGCGCGGTTTCATGAGGTTGGCTCTTGGCTAAGTCGGATCGAAGCGGGTGGAAATTACGCGCGAAAGCGCGGCCCGCTTAAAGCGCTGCCTGGACCGAAGCGGTCAGCCGCCCGAAGAAGCGCCCCGGCAGCCGCGCATGATCGCGCAAGACGACAAAGATAAGCCTGCGGGCCGAGCCCGCCTGCGAGCGCTGGTTTTCATGCGTTCTGGTCGGCATGGCCGCTATATAGACCCGCCTTGCAGGGGTCGCAACGAGCAGCGGGAACCCTCAGGTGTCGGCATCCTGGAGCGTAATCAGTGTCCCGCGCTTGAGCTGGGCCGCGACTTTCCGCGCCTCATCCTCGCTGAATTTCGTGCTCGCGCGAATGATGCCGCCGGAGATTTTCTCCACCAACCGCGCCTTCAGAAGGAGCGTGGTGCCCAGACGGATTTCGATGCTGCGGCCGACATTGCGCTCGGTGAAGTTCTCGAACGCGGTCTTCGCTTCCGCGCTCAGCTCGATTGTGACCGCCATTTCGTTGGTGACCTTGTCACGCTCCACGGACGAAGAATGGACTTCGAGACTGATGGCTTCAGCACGGGCAGGAGCACCCAGCGCCATCAGCGCCGAAACAAGAACGAGGATGCGTACGATCGAAGCGGCCATCGCCTGATAACGCCCATGCTGCTGCAAGGTTTCCGGCAAAGAAAAAGGCCGGCGGAAATGCGCCGGCCTTTCTGAATTCACGCGAGCCAAATCCTGGCGTGCAAGCGTTACTTCTTGCCGCCGCCGCCCTTGGCAGCGCGGGTTGCTGCCTGTGCCTTCGGCTTTTCCTTCTTGACCTTTTCGGCCTTCGGCATGGCGGCCTTGATGGCCGCGGCCTCGGCGTCGAGGGCAGCAGCGGCTGCGTCCTGACGCTCGACGATGCGGGCGCGCTTGCCTTCGAGTTCGCGCAGATAATAGAGCTTCGCGCGGCGGACTTTGCCGCGGCGTACGACTTCGATCGATTCGATGTTCGGTGAGTAGAGCGGGAATACGCGCTCGACGCCTTCGCCGTAGGAAATCTTGCGAACGGTGAAGCTTTCCTGGAGGCCGCCGCCGGAACGGGCGATGCACACGCCTTCATAAGCCTGCACGCGCGCACGCTCGCCTTCCTTGATGCGGACGTTCACGATGAGCGTATCGCCCGGCTGGAATTTCGCGATCGGCTTGCCGCCGGTGACGCGGGCGATTTCTTCTTTTTCGATGGTCTGAATGAGGTTCATGACAGTTGCTCCGCGCCAGCGATCCGGCGCCGGGAAGTGAAATCCATAACGGGATGGGCGGGGTCTATAGGGGAAGATTCCGGCCTTGTCATGCCTTTTTGCCCCGCTTTGGGGCCGGCAGGTCCGGCCTGCGGGCCATCGTTAATTTCTCGGCCTCGGCGCGGCGCCAGGCGGCGACTTTGGCGTGGTCCCCGGAGGTCAGGATGTCCGGAATGGCTACCCCCTCGAACTCTTGCGGCCGGGTGTATTGGGGGTACTCGAGGAGCCCGTCGGAGAAGCTTTCCTCGGTCCCGGAAGCCTCGTGGCCCATGACGCCGGGCAGGAGCCTCACACAGGCGTCCAGCAGCACGAGGGCCCCGATCTCGCCCCCTGAAAGCACGTAGTCGCCGACCGAGATTTCTTCGAGGTTACGGGCCGCGATGATGCGCTCGTCCACGCCCTCGAAGCGGCCGCAGACGATCACCACCCCCGGCCCGGCGGAGAGTTCGCGGACGCGCGCCTGCGTAAGCGGCCTTCCCCGCGGGCTCATCAGGAGCCGCGGGCGCGGATCGTCCGTCGGCGACGCCGCATCGATGGCTCTGGCAAGGATGTCGGCCCGCATCACCATGCCCGGCCCTCCGCCCGAAGGCGTGTCGTCGACGGTGCGATGTTTGTCCGTGGCGGAGGCGCGAATGTCCCGCGCCTCCAGCGACCAGGTATCGTTCGCAAGCGCCTTGCCCGCGAGCGAAAACCCGAGCGGCCCCGGAAACATTTCCGGGAAAAGCGTAAGGACCGACGCGCGCCAAGGCTTTGTGTCCATCATTTTGATTTCGCCTTCGGCTCATCGAAGAGCCCCGGCACCGGCTCGATGATCACGCGGCCTGCGTCGAGGTCGACCTCCGGCACGAACTGATCGATGAACGGGATCAGCGTGCCGGATTTGCTCGCAGGCTCCCCGACCTCGATCAGATCGCTGGCGCCGTAATTTCTTACGGCGATGACCACGCCGTAATTCTTGCCGGCTTTGTCTTCCACGCGCAGCCCGATCAGGTCCGCATGGTAGAACGCGCCGTCTTCTTCGACTCTAGGAAGCTTGTCGCGCGAAACGTAAAGCTCGATGTTTGTGAGCGTCTCAGACGCGTTCCGGTCATTTACGCCGTCGAGCTTCGCGACGAAGTGCCCTTTAGCCGGGCGAAGCGAGGCGACACGGAATTTCTTCGTGCCGTCCTCGCTTGTGAGTTCGCTAAACTTGAGAATCGCGCCGGGGTCTTCGGTGAAAACCTGCAATCGCACCTCGCCGCGCAGGCCATGCGCGGCGCCGATCTTTGCGACGCAAACGCGATCCGCCATCTCGTCTTACGCGGCGGGTGCTTCCGCAGCCGGTGCCGCAGCAGCGGGAGCGGCGGCTTCAGCCGGAGCTTCCTTCTTCGGCTTCGCCTTCTGCGGGTTGTTGCGCGGCGTACGCTTCTTCACGCCGGCAGCGTCGAGGAAGCGCATGATGCGATCCGACGGCTGCGCGCCCTTGGACAGCCAGTACTTGATGCGCTCGAGCTCGAGCTTCACGCGCTCCGGAGAATCCTTCGGCTTCTTCGGGTCGTACGTGCCGACGCGCTCGATGAAGCGGCCATCGCGCGGGAAGCGCGAGTCGGCAACCACGAGGCGGTAGAACGGACGCTTCTTCGCGCCCGCGCGGGAAAGACGGATAACGACGGACATTTCAGTTTCCTTTTCTAAGTAGCTACTTTTTCTTGAGTGGGTTCACGCCGCCGAGTCCGGGAAGACCCGGAAACTTCGAAGGCATGTTGGTGAGACCGGGAAATTGCGCGGGCAGTTTTCCTGCATCCGGCATTTTCTCGGCGAGTTTCTGGATCTCTTGGGGCGAAGGCATCTGGCCGCCACCCGGGCCGCCCATGCCGAGCATGTTGCCCAGGCCCGCAAGCATGCCGCCGCCCTTGCCACGGCTCATCGACTTCATCACGTCGGCCATTTGCCGGTGCATTTTCAGGAGCCGATTGATCTCTTCGACCTTTGCGCCGGAGCCTGCGGAAATGCGGCGCTTGCGCGAAGCTTTCAGAATATCGGGGTTGCGGCGCTCTTTCGGCGTCATGGAATCGATGATCGCCTTCTGCCGCTTCAGAAGCCCGTCATCGAGATTCATGTTCGCCATCTGGTTCTTCATCTTGGCGACGCCGGGCATCATCCCCATCAGGCCCGACATGCCGCCGAGCTTCGCCATCTGTTCCAGTTGCTCGCGCAGATCGGAAAGATCGAACGAGCCCTTCCGCATTTTTTCTGCGGTGGCTGCCATCTTGGCGGCGTCGAGATTTTCCGCGGCCTTTTCGACAAGGCCGACGACGTCGCCCATGCCGAGAATACGACCAGCGATTCGCGAGGGATCGAAGTCTTCGAGCGCGTCCAGTTTTTCGCCGACGCCGATCAGCTTAATCGGCTTGCCGGTGACAGCTCGCATGGAAAGTGCCGCGCCGCCGCGGCCATCGCCGTCGACGCGCGTGAGCACGATGCCGGTGACCGCGAGCTTCGTGTCGAACGCGCGCGCGGTGTTGACCGCGTCTTGGCCGGTCAGCGCGTCGGCAACGAGTAGAATTTCGCGGGGCTTTGCGAGGGCGGCTACATCCGCCGCTTCCTGCATCAACTCTTCATCGACGGTGACGCGACCTGCCGAGTCGAGCATCACGACATCGTAACCGCCGCGCCGGGCCTCGAGCATCGCGCGCTTCGTGATTGTGACTGCGTTTTCCCCTTCCACGATGGGAAGCGTATCGACGCTCACCTGCTTGCCGAGGACCGCGAGCTGCTCCTGGGCTGCCGGTCGGCGCACGTCGAGCGACGCCATCAGCACTTTTTTCCTAGAGCGCTCTTTCAAGCGTTTCGCGATTTTTCCGGTGCTCGTGGTTTTGCCCGAACCCTGCAAGCCGACCATCAGAATCGCGACCGGCGGGGTAGCCTGAAGATCGATCGGCTTCGCGTCCGAGCCCAGCACCGCGACGAGTTCGTCGTGGACTATCTTCGCGACCATCTGCCCCGGCGTGATCGAGCGGATGACTTCGGCGCCGATCGCGCGCGCCGTCACCTTCTCGACGAAAGCGCGGGCAACTTCGAGCGAAACGTCGGCTTCAAGAAGCGCCTGACGCACTTCGCGCATGGCTTCGTTCACGTCGCTCTCGGTGAGAGCGCCGCGCCCGCGTAGCCTGTCGAGTACGCCGCCGAGGCGGCCGGTCAGGTTCTCAAACATCCGTCTTCCGTCAGCCCCGGAATGAGGCCGTAAACCCAAACGCCTTTCGCCCCCGAGGGCGCAACGCGCTGTCGGAGGGTGACCTCCGGGCTCATAGTCCCGGTGGGCCGCGAGGAAGGCTCGCGAGGTCGCTTGGTGGCAGGACGACTAGGGGCCGGACCGGAGCAAGTCAAGGAAAACGGGGTTTGCGCGCCCGGATTGGCTTAATCCGGCCGGATCGCCATATATGGCCCCATCATGAGCGCGCTTCTGAACCGCCCCTTCGTCAAGATGAACGGCATCGGCAACGACATCGTCGTTCTCGATCTGCGGGCCGATTCCGCGCCCGTCACCGAGGACGACGCCCGCGCGATCGCGCGAAAAGAGGCCGTACCCTACGACCAGTTGATGGTGCTCTACCCGCCGCGCATGGCAGGCACCGATGCGTATGTGCGCATCTTCAATTCCGACGGCTCGGAGGCGCAGGCCTGCGGCAACGGCATGCGCTGTGTCGTCTCGCGCGAGGTGAAGAAGACCGGCAGGCACGATTTCGTTTACGAGACTCGCGCGGGTCTAATCCCTGCGCACTTCGAGAACGAGAACACCATCACCGTCGACATGGGCAAGCCGCGCTTTGCGTGGAACGAGATTCCGCTCGCCGAGGAGTTCCGCGATACCCGCATGATCGAATTGCAGATCGGTCCAATCGACGCGCCGGTGCTGCATTCGCCTTCGGTTGTCTCGATGGGCAACCCGCACGCCGTGTTTTGGGTGGACGACCCTTACGCCTACGACCTCGAGAGATTCGGCCCGATGCTCGAGAATCACCCGATCTTTCCGGAACGCGCAAACATTTCGCTCGCGCATGTGAAGGATCGCGAACATATCGTGATGCGTACCTGGGAGCGCGGCGCGGGTCTCACCAAGGCCTGCGGTTCGGCTGCCTGCGCCGTCGCCGTTTCCGCCGCGCGCACCAAGCGGACGGGGCGCAAAGTTCATCTCTCGCTTCCCGGCGGAAATCTTTTCATCGAATGGCGCGAGAGCGACGATCACGTCTTGATGACCGGCTCCGCCGAATTCGAATTCGAAGGCGTCTTGGACGCGAAGATTCTGAACACGACGTCGGCTGCGTGATGTCGGTCGAAGTCGTCACTTTTGGCTGCCGGCTCAATATCACCGAGTCGGAAACGATCCGCCGCCATGCGGAAGCTGCGAAACTCGAAAACACCGTCATCATCAATTCCTGCGCCGTCACAGGCGAAGCCGTACGGCAGGCGCGCCAGCAGATCCGGCGCATGAAACGCGAGCGGCCGGAAGCCCGGATTGTCGTGACCGGCTGCGCCGCACAGACCGAAAGCGAAACTTTCGCCGCCATGCCGGAAGTTGCTGCGATCATCGGCAATGCGCGCAAGCTGGATGCCGCGACGTGGGCGGCGCCCTTCGGCTCGCTCGAGAAAGTACAGATCGACGATCTCGATTCGATCCGCGAAACCTCGCTGCATCTCGTGGACGGATTCGAAGGACATACCCGCGCCTTCGTGCAGATCCAGAACGGCTGCGACCACCGCTGCACGTTCTGCATCATTCCCTACGGCCGCGGGCCTTCGCGCTCGGTGGGCGCGGGTGAAGTCATTTCTCAAATTCGTACGCTCGCCGAGCGCGGCTACCGCGAAGTGGTGCTTACCGGCGTCGATCTCACCTCGTGGGGCAACGATCTTCCGGGCGCACCGAAGCTGGGCGCTCTTGTCCGGCAAATTCTCAAGCGCATCCCCGAGTTGCCGCGGCTTCGCATTTCCTCGATCGATTCCATCGAAGTCGACGAAGACTTGATGCGCGCACTCGCAGAAGAACAGCGACTGATGCCGCATCTGCATCTTTCGCTTCAGGCAGGCGACGACCTTATCTTGAAGCGCATGAAACGCCGTCATCTCACGTGCGACGCGATCCGCTTTACCGAGGAAGCGCGGCGACTGCGCCCGGACATCGTCTTCGGCGCCGATTTCATCGCAGGCTTCCCGACCGAAACCGAAGAACACTTTGCCAATACGCTTAGACACGCCGAAGACTGCGGTCTCGCTTTCCTGCACGTCTTCCCGTTCTCGCCGCGCAAAGGCACGCCGGCCGCGCGCATGCCGCAGCTTGGCCGCGAGATTGCGAGGGAACGCGCTGCCCGCCTCCGCGCAAAAGGCGGCGAGCTTCTGCGCCGCCACTTCGAGAACGAAATCGGAAAGTCACGCCGTGTGCTGGTCGAGCAGAGCGGCCTTGAAGGCCGCAGCGAACATTTCTTGCCGGTCAAACTCGCGCGGGCGCTTACCCGCGGCACCATCGCGGAAGTGCGCATCGCCGCGCACGACGAGCGCGGACTGCTCGCAGCATGAGTTTCTGGAAGCGACTCACCGGCGGGCTCTCACGCTCCGCCTCCAAGATCGGCGAAGGGCTCGCGCGCATCGGCATGCGGGGTGCCGATCCGAAGACTTTGCAGGAAGTCGAAGATCTTCTGATCTCGTCCGACATCGGCATCGAGACCGCGACGAAAATCGTGGCTGCATTGAACGACGGCCGTCTCGGCGAGCGCTACGAGGAGGCGGATTTCAAGGCGCTGATCGCCGGCGAAGTCGAGAATGTTCTCGCGAAAGTCGAGCAGCCGCTCGACATTACCTCGCACAAGCCGTTCGTCGTTCTCGCGGTCGGCGTGAACGGCTCCGGCAAAACCACGACGATCGGCAAGCTCGCCGCGAAATTTCACGCCGAAGGGAAAAAGGTGACGCTGGGCGCGGCCGACACCTTCCGTGCTGCCGCCATCGAGCAGCTCAAGCTCTGGGCCGGCCGCACGAACTCGTCCTTCGTCGCGAAGGCACAGGGCGCGGACCCCGCAGGCGTCGCCTTCGACGCGATCAGCAAAGCGCGTGAAGAAGGCGCCGATGTACTGCTCATCGACACCGCGGGCCGCCTTCAGAACAAGGAATCGCTGATGGGCGAACTCGAAAAGATCGTCCGCGTCATCAAGAAAGTCGACGAGAGCGCGCCGCACGCGGTGCTCTTGGTCCTCGACGCCACCGTAGGCCAGAACGCGCTCTCGCAGGTCGAAGCGTTCAAGCAGACCGCGGGCGTCACCGGCCTGGTCGTGACCAAGCTCGACGGCACCGCAAAGGGCGGCATACTGGTCGCACTTTCCGCGCGCCACGGCCTGCCGGTACACTTCATCGGCGTCGGCGAAAGCGTGGACGATCTGGAGGCCTTTTCAGCGAAAGACTTCTCGCGCGCGCTGGTAGGCCTCGAAAAGCCCGCTTGAAACCGCCGCATTCGACAGGCAACAAAATCAGATGACCGACACCGCAGAACCGAAAAAACACATTGCGCCGCTCCCGAAGCTCGCGCTCGATCTCGGGCCCTTGCTCCTGTTCTTCTTCGCCAACTCCTATCGCGGCATCTATTTCGCGACCGGCGCCTTCATGGTCGCAACGATCGTGACGCTCGCAATCAGCTACTATCTGATCCGGCGCTTTCCGGTGATGCCGATCGTGACCGCCGTGATCGTGATGGTGTTCGGCGCGCTCACGCTATGGCTGCACAACGACACCTTCATCAAGCTCAAGCCCACAATCATCTATGTGATGTTCGGCGTGATCCTGATTGCGGGGCTGCTTACCGGGCGCCCGTTGTTCCAGATCGTGCTCGACGGCGCGTTGCACATGACGGAAACGGGCTGGAAGAAACTGACCTTCAACTGGGCGTTGTTTTTCCTCGTGATGGCAGGCGTGAACGAGTTCGTGTGGCGCACCTTCACCACCGACCAGTGGGTCGCGTTCAAGACCTTCGGCTTCCTGCCTCTGACGCTCGTCTTTGCGCTCAGCCAAGCGCCGATCATGGCGAAGTACGCGATTAAAAATCCGGACGCGAAGAACTAGTTCGCGAGCGCCTTGTCGATTTCCGCCAGGAGCCGCGAAAGGTTCTCCGGTGTGATCGGCCCAACCTGCTTGTAGCGGATCATGCCGTCGCGTCCGACGAGAAACGTTTCCGGCACGCCGTAGACACCCCATTCGATCGCGGCACGCCCCGCGGTATCCACGCCGATCGCGGCGAACGGATTGCCGAGCTGGGTCAGAAACTTCAACGCGTTCGCGGGCTGGTCCTTGTAGTTGATTCCCGCAACACGAATGCGCGGGTCTTTCGCCAGCCGTACAAGCAGCGGATGCTCGACACGGCAGGGCGCGCACCAGGACGCCCAGACGTTCACGATTGTCACGTTTCCCTTGAACGATGCCGGATCGAGCGCGGGCCGGTTCGTGCCTTCGAGTGCGGGCAATGAAAGGTGCGGTGCGGGCTTGCCGATCAGTGCCGACGGCACCACGGAATGATCTCCGCCGATGCGAAACAGGAAAACGGCGGCAAGCGCGAGAAAGACCGCAAGCGGAATGAAGACGGCGGCGCGGCGCATCACTTCTTCTCCGCGCGATGCGCCTCGAGCTCGGCAAGTTTCTTCCTTTGCGTGCGATAATCGAGCGCAATCCAGACGATCAGCGCGCAAAGCACGAATGCTGCAAAGCCATAGGCCCATGCAACGAACATGGAATGCAGCGCGGTCATCAACGTGCCTCGCCCGCCGCAAAGATATTCAGCGTTCGTACCCGGCGGCGCAGGACTTCGGTGCGCATCGCGGCGATGATCATGGCTGCCGCGAGAAACGAAAAGCCGAGCGCCGAAATCAGAAGCGGGTGCAGGTAGGAAGCGTGCATCGTCGGTCCGTCGAGCCGGAATACGGAAGCGGGCTGATGCAGCGTGCTCCACCAGTCGACCGAAAACTTCACGATCGGAATGTTAATGAAGCCCACGAGCGTCAGCACGGCGACAGCCTTCGCGGCTGAGAGCGGTTCCTCGAACGCGCGCCACAGCGCGATGATCCCGAGATAGATCAGGAACAGCACGAGCATCGAGGTGAGCCGCCCGTCCCATTCCCAATAGGTGCCCCAGGTCGGCCGTCCCCAGATCGCGCCAGTGACGAGACAGATCAACGCGAAGGCAGCGCCCACGGGCGCGGAAGATTTTTGGGCGACATCGGCAAGCGGGTGCCGCCACACGAGCGTGCCGAGGGCCGCGACCGCCATCGCCGAATAGATGCCGAGCGCAAGCCATGCCGAAGGCACATGCACGAACATGATCCGCGCCGTGATGCCCTGATCGCGTTCCGCCGGGGCCTGAAAGCCGAGATAGAGGCCCCACGCGAGCAGAAGTGCCGCGAGTGCCGCAAACAGCGGAATCATCCACCACGCCATCCGCATGAAGCGGTTCGGGTTCGCCAGTTCGCTGAACTTCATGCGCGGCGTTTTAGGCATGGGGCATTCTCTGGGCAATGCGGCGAAGACGCTTCATGCGCCGCGTCCGATCCTGAGTGCCGCCGCAGCCGCCACCGGCCCGATCACGGCCGAAAAAAGCAGAAGCGCACAAAGGAATTTGAACGCGGTTCCGAAGGGCGATGCCTCCGTTATCGCCGCAGCGGTCGCCGCTGTTCCAAAAATGAGAACCGGGATCGTGAAGGGCACGATCAGCACCGCGATGAGTAACCCCGCACGGGGCAGGCTTGCGGCGAGTGCCGCGCCGATGAGACCGAGAAAGGCGATCGCCGGCGTGCCGATTAGGAGCATCAGCGTTACGGCACCGAGCCCCTTCATCTCGACGCCAAGCAGAAGCCCGAGCAGCGGCGCCACGATCACCAGCGGCAGTCCAGTCGCACACCAGTGCGCGAGCGCCTTCGAGAAGGCAGCGATTTCGAGCGGCAATGGCGAGAGCAGCAGCAAATCGAGGCTGCCGTCTTCGGCATCCGCACCGAAAATGCGTTCCAACCCGAGCAGCGATGCAAGCAGCGCACCTACCCAGAGGATCGCGGGCCCGATCTGCGAAAGCAGTTTCTGGTCCGGCCCGATCGCAAACGGCACGACCATGACGACGCTTAAGAAAAAGATCGCGCCGATTCCCGCGCCACCCCCCGCGCGGAGCGAGATCGCAAGGTCGCGGCGTAAAATGGCAAGGATCGCGCGTGTCATGCAGCTGCGGTTCGCATGACTTCGGCGAGCGAAATTTCCTGCGAAGGCGCGGCATCGAGCGTGCCATGGCTCGCCATGACCACCGTGCCGCCTTGCGCGCGGTGTCCGGCGATGACCCCAACCAGCATCGCGCGGCCTTCGGCATCGAGCGCGGTGTCGGGCTCGTCCAGGAGCCACAGCTTGCGGCGGATTGCGGCAAGGCGCGCGAGCGCAAGCCTGCGCCGTTGCCCCGCCGACAGCACGCGCGCCGAAAGCGAGGCAAGCCGATCGAGCCGGAATTTTTCGAGTACGCCCGCGAGATCCGCGGCATTGCCGCCGTAAAGCTCGACCCAGAACGCAAGATTTTCGGAAACCGTGAGCGCGTCCTTCACCGCCGCGAGATGGCCAACGAAATGCGTCTCCTCCTCGCGCTCGAAGCCTTCGCAGACGATGCTGCCGCTCTCGAGCGGCAGAAGGCCTGCGATCTGGCGCAGAAGCGACGTCTTGCCGGAGCCGTTCGGCCCGGTCAGCAGCATGAGTTCGCCGTCCGAAAGCGCGAAGGACAGCCCGGTAAAGAGCGTCCTGCCGCCGCGCGCACAGGAAATACCGCTTGCCGTCAGCCGCATCGGAATGCCGCGCTCCCCTGTCCGCGATTTCGACGAAGGATCAAAGTGGGCTCCATTGCCCTTGTTCCGAATAGTTCTATAAAGCGCCTTATCAGCCTTGGCACCGGACGAGAAACGCCGCCGGCCGGTACGGGCAGCCACCCTGAACCAGCGGGAAAACGCCGTGACCTCTCTCGACAGCTTTAACTGCCGCCGTAGCCTGAAGGTAGGAGGCAAGTCCTACGACTATTTCGATCTTAAGGTTGCCGAGAAGAACGGCCTCAAGGGCGCCTCCAAGCTCCCCTTCTCGCTGAAGGTACTCCTCGAAAATCTGATCCGTTTCGAAGACGGGCGCACGGTCACGAAGGACGACATTATCGCCCTTTCGAAGTGGACCAAGGCGCGCAAATCGAACCGCGAAATCGCTTTCCGCCCGGCGCGCGTCTTGATGCAGGATTTCACCGGCGTTCCGGCCGTGGTCGATCTCGCGGCCATGCGCGACGCCATGAAGGCGCTCGGCGGCGATCCGAAAAAGATCAACCCGCTCGTTCCGGTCGATCTCGTCATCGACCATTCCGTGATTGTCGATCACTTCGGCACGGCGAAGGCTTTCGCGCAGAACGTCGACCTCGAATACGAGCGCAACGGCGAGCGTTACAAGTTCCTGAAATGGGGTCAGCTCGCCTTCGATAACTTCCGCGTCGTGCCGCCGGGCACCGGCATCTGCCACCAGGTCAACCTCGAGTATCTCGGCCAGACCGTCTGGACCAAGAAAGAAGAAACGGTGGACCTCAAGACCGGGAAGCCGAAGACGGTCGAAGTCGCCTATCCCGACACGCTGGTCGGTACCGACAGCCACACCACGATGGTGAACGGTCTTGCGATTCTCGGCTGGGGCGTCGGCGGCATCGAAGCGGAAGCCGCGATGCTGGGCCAGCCCATCTCGATGCTCATTCCCGAAGTCATCGGCTTTAAGCTGTCGGGTAAACTCAAGAGCGGCGTGACCGCGACCGATCTCGTGCTCACCGTCACCGAGATGCTTCGCAAGAAGGGTGTGGTCGGCAAGTTCGTCGAGTTCTACGGGCCCGGTATTGGTGCGCTCTCGCTCGAAGACCGCGCCACCATCGGCAATATGGCGCCGGAATATGGCGCGACCTGCGGCTTCTTCCCGATCGACGACGAAACCGTGCGCTATCTCTCTGAAACCGCGCGCGACAAAGACCGCGTGAAGCTCGTCGAAGCCTACGCCAAAGCGCAGGGCATGTGGCGGAAGAGCGGCGCGGCCGATCCGGTCTTCACATCGAAGCTCGCGCTCGATCTCTCGAAGGTCGAGCCCTCGCTCGCAGGCCCGAAGCGCCCGCAGGACCGCGTCGCGCTCTCGAAGACCAAAGCAGGCTTCCTCGCGGCACTCGCAGGAGAATTCAAGAAGACCGAGGACGCGACGACGCGCCATCTGGTTGCCGGCAAGAAGTTCGATATGGGCCACGGCGATGTCGTGATCGCCGCGATCACGTCCTGCACCAACACCTCGAACCCCAGCGTGATGATCGGCGCGGGCCTTGTGGCACGCAACGCGGTGAAGCTCGGACTGAAGGTAAAGCCCTGGGTGAAAACGTCGCTGGCGCCGGGTTCTCAGGTGGTCGGCGAATATCTCACCAAGTCAGGCTTGCAGAAGGATCTCGACGCCCTCGGCTTCAATCTCGTCGGCTTTGGCTGCACCACCTGCATTGGCAACTCCGGCCCGCTGCCGGAAGAAATCTCCAAGACCATCAACGACAAGGATCTGGTCGCCGCCGCCGTTCTCTCCGGTAACCGCAACTTTGAAGGCCGTGTGAACCCGGATGTACGCGCGAACTATCTCGCCTCGCCGCCGCTGGTCGTCGCTTACGCGCTCGCAGGTTCGATGCAGATCGACCTCGCGAAAGATCCGATCGGGACCGACAAGAAAGGCAAGAAAGTCTATCTGAAGGACATCTGGCCGAGCCCAAAGGAAATCGCGACCTTCATCCGCCGCTCGATCTCGAAAAAAATCTTCGAGAGAAAATATGGCGACGTCTTCAAGGGCGACAAATACTGGCAGGCAATCAAGGTTGCGCCGTCGGATACTTATGACTGGGACAACAACTCGACCTACGTGCAGAACCCGCCCTACTTCGCGACCATGAAGCGGGCGCCGGAAGCAATCACCGACATCGACAATGCGCGCGTGATCGGACTTTTCCTCGACTCGATCACCACCGACCACATTTCTCCGGCCGGCTCGATCAAAGCGGCGTCTCCAGCGGGCAAGTACCTGACCGACCACGGCGTCGCAGTCGTCGACTTCAACCAGTACGGCACGCGCCGCGGCAATCACGAAATCATGATGCGCGGCACGTTTGCGAACATCCGCATCAAGAACCAGATGGTGCCGGGCGTCGAAGGCGGCGTCACCGTCCATTATCCGTCGGGCGAGCGGCTGCCGATCTACGATGCAGCGATGAAGTACAAGCAGGAGAAGGTCCCGCTCGTCGTTTTCGCCGGCAAAGAGTATGGCACCGGTTCCTCGCGCGACTGGGCGGCAAAGGGCACGGTGTTGCTCGGCATCCGCGCCGTGATCGCGGAAAGCTTCGAACGCATCCATCGCTCGAACCTGATCGGCATGGGCGTGGTTCCGCTGGTTTTCGAGGAGGGAACTTCCTGGAAGACCCTCGGCCTCAAAGGCGACGAGACCGTCACCATCAAGGGCCTTGCCGACGGCCTGAAGCCGCAGGAAACGCTCTCGGTGGCAATCACTTTTGCCGACGGCACGAAGAAGAACGTGCCGCTTCGTTGCGGCATCGATACAGTGGACGAACTCGATTACTTCAAGAACGGCGGCATCCTGCAATACGTGCTGCGCAATCTTGCAGCCTGAAGAATTTCGGGGTTTCCATGCAAAGCCGCCACTCACCCATTAGTGAGTGGCGGCTTTCTGTCATTCGGGCCTATCGTGCCCGCATCAACGCCAAAGGTTCGTGATGCATGGGCTTCGCAGATTTTACGCGATCTCGCTTCTGGCGGTGACGGCGCTTGCCGCGCCTTCGCCGGCGCTCGCGGGCGGCAAGTCCGTGATCGAGCTGTTCACGAGTCAGGGTTGCAGTTCCTGCCCGCCGGCCGACAAGCTGCTCGGAACGCTTGTCAAAGAGCCTAACCTGATCCCGCTCACGCTCGCGGTGGACTACTGGGATTATATCGGCTGGAAGGACACGCTCGCCCTTCATTCGCATACGAAACGCCAGCGCAGCTACGCCAAGATGCGCGGCGACATGAACGTTTATACCCCACAGGCTGTCGTCAACGGCGTGAAGTTCACGGTCGGCAGCGATGCGCGCGGGATCTCGGCGGCCCTTCGCAATCATCCTTCGAACGAGACGGAAATCGCGCTCGCCGTGAAACGCGACGGCGAAAACATCTCCGTCGAGGTCGGCGCGGGTCAGGGCAAGGCGACAGTCTGGATGCTGTCGGTCGCGAGCAAGATCAGCGTGCAGATCGAGAAGGGCGAAAACAAAGGCGCGAATGTCACGTACTTCAATGTCGTGCGCGCTTGGCGCAATCTCGGCGCCTATACCGGCACACCGATCCGGACCTCGGTTCCGGTTTCGGAGCTGGCGCAGAACGGCGCGGATAGCGTCGTAGTCATCGTGCAGAACGGGGGGCCGCATGAGCCGGGTGCGATTCGCAACGCCGAAATTCTTCTCCTGCGCTGAACGAAAACAGCCGCGCAAATAAAAGAAGGGCCTCTCTTTCGAGGGGCCCTTTGAATTTGGGGTTTTGAACCATCGCGGTCTAGCCAGATGGGCCGGCCCGAAAAAGCCCGGGGGCTGGGGGGCTGGGATTGACCGGAACTCCTTCAGAACCGGCCCGGAGGCTACGAGACGGAATCTGGCTTTGGGCTTTGGCGTCCGCTGGGCCGGATTGGGGCGTCTTTATGATTTTTCGAAACGGCACCCCGGCCGGAAACACGAGCAGTTCCAACACGAAACTGGGACTTGCCCGAACCCGAAGGCGGCGCGATCATGACAACGACGCTACACTCAGCAGTGATCAGGAGGCGCCAGCGTTGAGCGATCTCGAGCCGATAGCATTTCCGGGGCGGCCCGCGCAGCGGCCCTCCGCCTCCGCTCCCAAGGACACCACCTTCGACCGGCGCGAGTTGCTGCGGATTCTCGACCTCTATGGCCGCATGGTCGCCGCCGGGGAATGGCGCGATTACGCGATCGCCTTCATGAAAGACCGCGCGGTGTTTTCGATCTTCCGCCGCTCCTCAGAGCAGCCGCTTTACCGGATCGAGAAGAACCCGGCGCTCGCCCGCCGCCAGGGCGAATATGCGGTGGTGAACTCCACCGGCTTTGTGTTGAAGCGCGGCCACGATCTCGGCCGCGTGCTCGCGGTGATCGACAAGCGCCTCAGCGTCGTGAACTGAGCCCCGAAAGCAAAAGGCCCGGCGGTGAGCCGGGCCTTCGCATTTCGGATTTCCGTTCCGCTTATTCGCGGTTGCCGAGCAACTGCAGCATGAACAGGAAGATGTTGAGGAAGTCGAGGTAGAGGCGCAGCGCGCCCATGATCGACTTGCGGCCCGAAACCGTGCCGTCGTCGTTGGCATCGTACATGTTCTTGATGTCCTGCGTGTCGTAGGCGGTGAAGCCCGCGAACACGAGGAGACCGACGATCGAGATGATCCACTGCATCATCGACGATGCCAGCCAGATGTTCACGATCGAGGCGATGATCACGCCGATCAGGCCCATGACCAGGAACGTCGCCATGCCCGAGAGGTCGCGCTTCGTCGTGTAGCCGTAGAGGCTGAGCGCACCGAACGAAGCGGCCGAGATGAAGAACACGCGCGCGATGGACGTGTGCGTATAGACCATCAGGATCGTGGCGAGCGAAACGCCGACCAGCGCCGCATAAATCCAGAAGGTAAGCTGGCCTGCACCGACGCTCATTTTGTCGACGCGGAAGCTCAGGAAGAATACGAGCGCGAGCGGCGCGAGTACGACCACCCACTTCAGCGGAGTCGCGAAGAGCGTGTAGCCGAGCGGAGTGAGGAACTGGCCGCGGGCGATGGCAGCAGCCGCGCCGGATGCCGTCTTCGCGGCGGCCGAAGCGTCTGACGTGATCGAAAGCATGTAGATGCCGAGCGCGAACAGGCCGGTGATCGCAAGGCCGATCGTCATGTAGTTGTAGACCCCGAGCATGTACGAGCGGAGGCCCTGATCGATTTCGGCCGCGGTACGCGTAGCACCGCCGTAGCGGGCAGCAGGATTAGTGTTCAGGTCGGACATCGTGGTCCCTTTCTCCCTAGTGGCAGGACATCGAACGCCGGAAAGATCGTGAAGTTTCCGGCGCTTGCCCTGAATCCGCAGCGAATATGGTGTGCGCCAAATTTCCCCGCAAGTGAATTTACGTCAAGGTTACGTGACGCACTGAAGCACTTGGGATTACTGACAATTTTAGAGATTACGGAGCACGGGCGCTGGCTTCTGCCCAAGCGCACGCCAAGTGCCGAGCAGTCCCAACGCCACTGTCAGAACTACTGCCGTAATAGCCGCGATTCCGGCCGCCGCCGGCTCGAACCGGAAACGGAAGTTCATCACGTTCTCAACGACGAACCAGGCCGCAACGGCGCCCGCAGCCGTGGCAAAGACGGCGGTCGCAAGCCCGAGGATCGCGTATTCCAGGCCATAGGCGAAGAGAAGCCGCATCCGGGTAGCGCCAAGGGTTTTCAGAATCACCGCGTCATAGACGCGATTGTGATGACCGGCGGCAAGCGCGCCCGCGAGCACCAGAATGCTTGCAATCAGCGTCACCGAACTTGCGCCCCGCACCGCGACCGCGATGTCCGCTACCAGGGCGTTGATCGCCTCGAGTGCTTCCTTGACGCGCACGGTCGTTACCGCGGGAAACTCGTTTGCAACCGCGCGCTGCAACTCGATCTCCGCCGCCTTCGAGCCGCCGTTCGGGTAGGTGAGCGTCGCGAGAATCGTGTGCGGCGCGCCGCGAAAGGTGTTCGGAGAGAACAGCATGACGAAATTGATGCCGAGGCTTTCCCATTCGACCGTGCGCAAGTTCGCGATCGTCGCTTCGATGGTACGGCCAAGCACGTTCACGGAGACCTTGTCGCCGACCTTCAGCCCGAGGCCCTCGGCGGCGCGCTTCTCGAACGAAACCAGCGGCGGGCCCGAATAGTCCTTCGGCCACCATTCGCCCGACACCATCGTGGAGCCTTCGGGCAGCACATCGGTAAAGGTTATGCCGCGGTCGGATTGCAGCACCCAGGCCTGCTCCGGATCCGCGACCTTCACCTGATCTGCGGGCACGTCCTTGACGCGGAGAATTCTCCCGCGAAGCATCGGCACTTCCGAAAGCTCGCCGCTGCCGCCGCGCTGCCTGATGAACGCATTGAACTGTTCGACGTCGCTCGATGGAATATCGACGAAGAAGAAACTGGGCGCGCTTTTCGGCAATGACTGCGTGAGTTGCCTGCGCAGGTTGCCGTCGATCAGCGTCAGGGTAATGAGCAAGGACAGGCCGAGGCCGAGCGACAGCACCACCGACGGCGTCAGCGCGCCGGGACGATGGATGTTCGCAAGCGCGAGCCTGAGCGCCGTCGAGCGCGGCCGCGGCAGCTTCGCCGCAATCGTCATCAGCGCGAAGGCAAGCAGCCGAAGCACGACAAAAATTGCAGCAGCGGCAACAATATAGATCAACGCGATGCGGCGGCTCTCGGCGACCAGTAGTGCCAGCGTTGCCAGCGAAATGACCGAAAGCACAACCATCAAAACATAACGTCGGCGCGGCCAGTGGCTGCCCGGGTCGACCGTATCCCGGAACAGCGCGGATACCGGAACGTCATGCGCGCGGCCCAACGGCCATAGCGCGAAGGCCAGCGCGACGAGGATGCCGAAGGCCGTCGCGAGCGCAATCACGCTGAAATGGATTCCCGGCGCTAGCGGCAGCGGAATCAGTTTGCCGAACAGCGACGTGATCACGAACGGCAAACTCGTTCCCACGACAACGCCGAGCGCGATGCCGATCAAGGCGATGAGTCCGATCTCTGCCAGATAGATCGAGAATACCGTGCCGCCGGACGCGCCGACTGCCTTGAACGTCGCGATATCCGAGCGCTTGCGTTCGAGATAATGCATGACGGCGTTGGCAACGCCGACCCCGCCGACCAGGAGCGCGGTAAGGCCGACCAGTGTCAGGAATTCAGCGAGCCGCCGCACATTCTGTTCGAGACGCGGCGACGCGCTCGATCGCGTACGGACTTCCCAGCCCGCATTTGGAAAAAGATCGCGCGCCTGCGCCTGTGCCGCGTTCAGTGCCGCCCCGCTGCCGTCGGCAAGCCTCACCCGATAACTCCAGCGCACGAGGCTTCCTGGCTGCACCAGCCCCGTCGCAAGCAGTCCTTCCTTCGAGATGATCAGGCGCGGGCCGAAGCCGACGCCCGCCGCGACCCGGTCGGGCTCATTCGCGATGGTGGCCGTGATCAGGAACGTCGCGTCGCCGATCTTCACTTCGGTTCCCGGCGTGATACCGAGACGCAGGAGCAGCGTGGGCTCCGCCACCGCACCGAAGCGATTGCCGACGCGCAACAGCGCATTAGGCAAGGATGCCCTTGGATCGAGTTCGATCTTTCCGGTCAGGGGATAGGCGCCATCGACTGCCTTCAATTCAACCAGTGTCGCGGCGCCGCCCGTCGTGCGCGTCATTGCGCGCATTGAGCCGATTTCCGAAACCGCGCCCTGGCTCTTGAAGAAATCCATCTCCGGAGTCGATGCCTGCCGGTGGATCAGCGAGAATGCGATATCGCCGCCGAGAATTCTCGAACCCTCGCGTAGCATGCCATCCGAAAGCGCGCGGGCGAACGAGCCGACGCCCGCGATCGCAGTCACGCCGATCGCAAGACACGCGAGAAACACGCCGAAGCCCCGCACACCGCCGCGCAACTCGCGCAACGCGAGCTTCAACGAAACGACGAACTGCGAGGACGGCGCGTTCTGCGCCGTGACTGCGCTCATGCGCGGGCCTTCGGATTGTCTGCCTGCGCTTCGCCTGAACGCATGCGGATCAGGCGATCGCAGCGATTGCCGAGATTGAGATCGTGGGTCACGACGACGAGCGTTGCGTTCTTTTCCGCCTGCTTCGAAAACAGGAGATCCATGATTTCCTTGCCGGTCTTCTCGTCGAGATTGCCGGTCGGCTCGTCGGCGAAAATGATCGAAGGCTCGGGCGCAAGCGCGCGGGCAAGCGCCACGCGCTGCTGCTCGCCGCCGGAAAGCTGTGCCGGATAATGGTGGATGCGGGCGCCCAAGCCCACGCCTTCAAGCTCGCGCCGCGCACGCTCGAATGCGTCGGTGCGGCCGGAAAGCTCGAGCGGCACCGCTACGTTTTCGATCGCGGTCATGGTCGGAATGAGGTGAAAGGACTGAAACACGATTCCGACGGCTTGCCCGCGGAATTTCGCAAGCTGGTCTTCAGACAGCCGGGAAAGCTCCTGTCCTGCGACCTGAACCGAACCGCTGTCAGTACGTTCCAGCCCGGCCATCACCATTAAAAGCGTCGACTTGCCGGAGCCGGACGGACCGATCAGCGCGACCGCCTCACCTTGGCCAATTTGGAGCGACACTTTCTTCAGGATATGAACGCGCGCGGCGCCCGAACCGAGCGCGAGATCGACTTCGGCAAGCCGGATCGCGGGTTCTGGATTTCCCGGTATCGGCGTGGAGATGTTCATGCGGATCAATTTTCTCCGGCGCTCATCCTGCGCCAAGCGTCCCCCGGATGATATCCGCGAACCGCCGGCGCGGCATCCTATGCGCCTCTATGGCGCAATCATTATGGCTTTCTTGGTAGCGCTCGTCGCCGCGCCGGTGAACGCCCAGCCGATCAAAATCGTGGCATTTGGCGACAGCCTGATCGCCGGGTTCGGCCTAAAGGCGAACGAATCCTTTCCCGCGCAGCTGGAAACTGCGCTCAGGAAAAAGGGTCACAATGTCGAAATCGTCAATGCAGGGGTATCCGGCGACACGACTTCCGGCGGCCTGAGCCGTCTCGACTGGTCCGTTCAGGACGGCACGGACGCCGTGATCGTCGTGCTCGGGGCAAACGACATGTTGCGGGGCATGGAGCCGGAGATCGCCCGCAAGAACCTCGAGCAGATCGTGAGCCGTCTCAAGGCGCGCAAGATCGAGGTTATCCTCGGCGGCATGCGCGCGGCGCCTAATCTAGGCGCGGACTATGCCAAAAAATTCGACTCCATCTATGCCGATCTAGCCAAAGAACATGACATTTCAATCTATCCGTTCTTTCTGGACGGCGTCGCCGGCCAGCGCGACCTCAACCTGAGCGACGGGATTCATCCGACGCCGAAGGGTGTATCTCTCGTGGTTGAGCGTATATTGCCTACGGTCGAATCGCTGATCGAGCGAGTTAAAAAACACCGCGGGTAAAACCATGCCGCGCCTGTTTACTGCGATCGAAGTGCCGAGAGACATCGGCGCGATGCTGTCGTCCCTGCGGGGCGGCATTCCCGGCGCGCGCTGGATTCACCCTGAAAATTATCACCTGACCCTTCGCTTTATCGGCGACATCGACGAGCGCACCGCGAACGAGATCGCGGGCATCCTCGATTTCGTCGAACGCCCCGCTTTCAACGTGACGCTCACCGGCCTCGACCAGTTCGGCGGCAAGAAACCGCGCGCGATCTTCGCAAGCCTCCAGCCGTCGGCCGCGCTGATCGAGTTGCAGGCCGAGCATGAGCGCATGATGCAGCGGATCGGCTTGCCGGCCGAAGGCCGCCGTTTCACGCCGCACGTCACGCTTGCGCGGCTTCGCGACGTTTCTGCGCTCGAAGTGGCGGAGTATCTCGCGACGCGCGGCGGGTTCCGGCCGATGAGCTTTCCGGTCAATCGCTTCGTGCTCTATTCCTCGCGCGCTTCGCAGGGCGGAGGGCCTTATATCGTCGAGGCGGACTATCCGCTGCGTGGCCGTCGCGGTCTTGAAACCCGCTACGCCAGAGCCATGTAAGCTCTTTGGCGGGCAGCTCCGCCGGTCTTGGGATGAGCGATGGCAGTTTTCGGCGCAGGCACTTTCTTCGGCAGGTTCCGGGCCCGCAAGGGCGACGCGGCGCGCGTGCGCGACGAGTTCTGGCCCAAGATGAAAGCTGTGGCTGCGAAAATCCCCTTCGCGGAAGACGCGGTCGCCGCCTACTACTGTACGCTCGACCGCGAGACGCCGCTGCGGGTGCGCGGCACGCTGCTCGCGGCGCTCGCCTACTTCGTCATGCCGCTCGATCTGCTGCCGGACATCATGCCTGCGCTCGGCTTCACCGACGACGCGGCCGTGCTGATGGCTGCGCTCCAGATGATTTCAGCGCACATCAAGCCCGAGCATCGCCAGGCGGCACGGACAGCGCTGAGCGATCTGAAAACAGAAAAGAAATAAGCATCGTCATGCCCGGCCTTGTGCCGGGCATCTCGCTTAACAAGGCACGACTCCGGAAATCGAGATCGCCGGGACAAGCCCGGCGATGACAGTCTGGTCTAGGGCACCAGGACGATCTTCCCCTTCACCTTCCGCTGCGCGATGGCGTGGAAGGCTTCGACCGCATTGTCGAACTTGTAGCGCGCGTCGAGATGTGCGGAGAGCTTGCCCTCGGCGGCAAGTTTTACGATCTCGTCGAGGTGCTTCTTGTTCGCCTCGGGATTCCGGCGCGCATAGTCGCCCCAAAACACGCCGACGATGTCGCAGCCCTTGAGCAACGCGAGATTGAGCGGAATCTTCGGAATGTCTCCGGCGGCAAAGCCGATCACGAGATAGCGGCCTTCCCATGCGATCGAGCGCAGCGCAGGCTCGGCGTAAGGCCCGCCGACCGGATCGTAGATCACGTCCACACCCTTGCCGCCGGTCAGCTCTTTCAACCGCTCCTTCAGGTCTTCTTTCGAGTAGTCGATGACTTCGTCGGCGCCATGTTTCTTTGCGAAGTCTAGCTTGTCGGGCGAAGACGCCGCGGCGATCACCTTCGCGCCTATCACCTTCCCGAGTTCGATCGCGGCAAGACCGACGCCGCCTGACGCACCGAGCACGGCAAGCGTTTCGCCGACTTTCAGCTTCGCGCGATCTTTCAGCGCGTGAATGGTCGTGCCGTAGGTGATGATAAGGCCGGCCGCCTTCTCGAGTTCCAATGCCTGCGGCACATGGATGAGCGCCCGCGCAGGAACCGCGATCTTCTCGCGCGCGGCTCCCGTCGGCAGGTTCCCGCAAACGCGGTCGCCCGGCTTAAAGCCGCTGACGCCTTCGCCGACGGAATCCACCGTGCCCGAGAACTCCGCGCAGGGACTGAACGGCAATTCGGGCTTGTATTGATACTTGTTCTGGATGATGAGCGTGTCGAAGAAGTTGAGCGACGCTGCGGCGACTTTCACAACCACTTCGCCTTTGCCCGCGGCCGGCTCCGGAATATCCTTGATCTCAAGGGCTTCAGGCCCGCCGTGACGCACGCAAAGTACCGCTTTCATCGCATTCTCCATCCCTGAACTGCGCGTTGCCGCGCCATGTTTTCGTCAGCGTCCGTTCCTACATAACGCCGCATTGAAAGGCCGCTTTTCCTTTTGTTGGCAGCGGGCCCGAAAGGCGGCTATTTCTAGATCGTGCGGCGGCGTTTGTCGCGGGGGCTGGTGCAGCCTGCCGGGCAAAAGAGGAATTCTCGGATGAAGTTTCGTCTCGTCATGGTTGCGCTGGTTAGCGCCGTTCTGGCTTCTGCCGGAGCGCCGCATTCCGCTGCGCAGGACGGTGAGAAAAAAGCACCCGCAAAAACGGCCCCGAAGAAGGCGAGCGAAAAGAAGGAGCCCCAGAAAAAGGAAGCGCAGAAAAAAGAAGCGCCGAAGACGGAGCAGGAACAGAAGAAAGCCGAGCCGAAAAAGACGCCCGGCACGCCGGCCCTGATCGCGCAGTTCGGCGACTGGGGCGTCTATGTGAACAAGACCGCGAAAATATGCTTCGCGCTGACCCAGCCGAAATCGCGGGAGCCTGCGAACGTCAAACGCGACCCGGCCTATTTCTACATCACCACGCGGCCCGGCGAGAAACTCACGAATGTGGTGAGCATCGCGGCCGGCTTCCCGCTCAACGAAAGCACCGAGGTCGTGCTGCGCGCTGCCGGCGCGAACTATCCGCTATTCGCGAAAGGCCACGGCCTCTGGATCAAGAACGCGGACGACGAGCGCAAACTCGTGGAAGCGCTCCGGAAAGAGGACGAGATCGTTCTGAAACTTGCTCCTGTGAAGGGATCGGTTACGACGGACGTCTATTCGCTCACCGGCGTCACGCAGGCGCTTGAGCGCGTCGCAAAGGAATGTCCGTGAAACGTTCGCTGGCAGGGCTCGACCGCATACAGCTCGCAGAAGCGCTCGGCGAGATCGGCATTCCCGAGCGCGAGCGGCGCATGCGCGTCTCGCAACTATGGAACTGGATCTATTTTCGCGGCACGCGCGACTTCGATACGATGACGAACATCTCGAAGGATGTGCGCGCCAAGCTTGCGGAGCATTTCACGCTGGAGCGCCCCGAAGTCGTGGTCGAGCAGGTCTCCTCCGACGGCACCCGCAAATGGCTGATCCGCCTGCCCGCCGATACGCCCGGCGAGAAGCCGCACGACATCGAGGCGGTTTACATTCCCGAGAGCGACCGCGGCACGCTCTGCATCTCATCCCAGGTCGGCTGCACGTTGAACTGCACGTTCTGCCACACCGGCACGCAGCGGCTGGTCCGCAATCTGCACGCCTCCGAAATCGTGGCGCAGGTGATGATCGCGCGCGACCGCCTCGGGGAGTGGCCCGGCATGACGCGCGCCGAAGGCACGGCATCCGAGCAGGACGCGCCGCGGCTCGTCACCAACCTCGTC
>JAGXQU010000133.1 GCA_018335895.1 Hyphomicrobiales bacterium
GCTGAAATCGAAGAGCGCGGCGAAATATCCGCCCATGTGCTCCACCGAAGTCGCGCGGAAGATCACCCAGCCCATCATGACGATGAACAGCGTCACGAGCGTGGAAACGAAGGTGCCGGATCGCTCCAGCCAGCGGATCAGGAAGATGCGGTCGAGGGTGAGGAAGAGGCCGTTGAATGCGCCCCACAACACGAAATTCCAGCTTGCGCCGTGCCAGATGCCGGAAAGCAGGAAGCAAATCCAGAGATTGAGGTAAGTCTGCGCCGCGGGTCCACGGTTGCCGCCGAGCGGCTTGTAGAGATAGTCGCGGATCCATGTCGTGAGCGAAATATGCCAGCGCCGCCAGAAATCGGTGAGCGAGCGCGCCGTGTAAGGCATATTGAAGTTTTCGCGCAGCCGGAAACCGAGCATGCGCGCGAGCCCGATCGCCATGTCGGAATAGGCCGAGAAATCGAAATAGATCTGCAACGTGAAGCAGACGATGCCGAGCCACGCCTGCCCGCTGCCGAGCGAGGCGGCGCTTGCACCGAACGCCTGATCGGCGAAGGCGCCGCAGGTGTCGGCGATGAGAAGCTTCTTCGCGATACCTTGCGAGAAGCGGAGGAAGCCGGCCCAGGCATCGTCCCAGGTAACGGTCGCGGGGTTCGCGATCTGATCCTGCATCTCGTGATACTTGAGGATCGGGCCGGCCAGCAACTTCGGGAACATGAACACGAAGAGCGTGTAGTCCGAAAACTTCGATGCAGGCTTCGAGGTGCCACGATAGGTGTCGACGAGGTAGCTGATCTTCTCGAAGACGACGAAGGAAACGCCGATCGGCAATGCAATTTTCAGGAGCGGCAGTTGCGAGCCGGCAAACGGCGCAAGCAGCGTGTTGAAATTCGCGATCAGGAAATCGGTGTATTTATAGAAGACGAGGATGCCGAGATTGGCGGCAATCCCGAGCGAGAGCCAGAACTTGCGCGAGAGATCACGTTTCCCGGGCGCGATACGCTTCGAAAGCACATAGTCGAGCAGGGAGGATGCGAGCACGACAGGCACGAAAAGCGGCTCGCCCCACGTATAGAACGCGACGCTCCCAAGAATGAGCGCCCACTTCTTCGCGGCTGCGCGATCGTTGAACCAGAGATAGACGGCGTAAAATGCGGGGAACGCGATCACCGCAAAGAACGGTTCGTAAAACAGCATGGAACTTGCGGCGCATCCCTGGGAATTCGTGGCGGGATGATTAGCGGATGGACGCGGCTCCGTCCACGATGGGATTACGTCAATTTAGGCAATCCACGCTTCAGGCCGAACAGCATGGCAACAAGCTGGAAGAGGCCTGACAGCACGGCGATTGTGCCGGCGGCGCCAAGCGAGATCTCGTAGCCGAAGGCGAGCGGCACGAGCACCGCAATCGCATAGCCGAATACACCGCTTGCGAGCGCGAACAGCAGCGAAAGCCAGACCTGCGTCTTCAGGTCGTCGGTCAGCATGCGCGCCGTTGCGGGCGGACACACCATCATCGCAACCAGAAGAATGGCTCCGACAGCGGACAAAGATACCACCGCAGCGAGCGCTGCGAGCGTCACCACGACAGCGCCGATAATTTGCGGCGGAATGCCGACCGTGCGCGCGAAATCGGGATCGAAACTGATGACGCGAAGCTCCTTGAACAGAAGAACGACCACGAGCGCGACGACGGCGAGCCCGAAGGCAAGCCGTCCAAGCTGCGGGGGAAGGCTCGCAAGCGCGGTTGGGTCGAACAGGCTTGCGACGCCGGTTGCCGCCGGCCAGATCGCGGTTTCGATATTGCCGAACAGAATGTGGTGAACATCGAAGGTCGTGCGTGCGACCCCGGTCCGCTCGAGCAGCAGCACGCCGAGCGCGAACATCGCGGTGAATACCGATCCGAGCGCCGCGGATGCTTCGATGCGTGCTACGCGCCGGAAGAACTCGACGAGCATTGCCGAAAAGAGAGCGGCGGCAAAGGCGCCGGTGAGCATGACCCAGGTCGCGGTCGTTCCGGCAAGCACGAAGGCAATCACGATGCCGGGTAGCACGACATGCCCCATCGCGTCGCCGAGCATGCTCTGGCGCGTAAGCACCAGAAAGTTTCCGATCAGGGCGCAGACGAGGGCTGCGAGCGTGCCGACCAGCATTGCGGGCAGATCGATCTGGAGAAACGAGATCATGCCGCGCGCCTTAGATTTCTCGCACCGATGGCGCGTACAAGAAGTCCCCGCGCGGTGCCGAAGACTATGCTCGCGAGCAGCAGGAAAAAGGCGACCAACACGATCACCGCGCCGGTCGGCGTATCGGGACTGATCGCGGAGATCGCCGCGCCAAAATAGGCGGAGAAGGCGCCGATCGCGCCGGATACGACGGTCATGCGTCCGGTGTGGTCGCTCCAGAATCTTGCCGCGGCCGGTGGCGTAATCAGAAGAGCCACGATCAGGACCAGCCCGACGATCCGGAGCCCGATCACAACGACCACAAGAACGAGCGCGAGGATCGCAAGATCGAGCAGCCGAACCGGGAAGCCGTGCGCGCGGGCGTAGTCCGCATCGAAGGAAATGAGCGTCAACTCCTTGAACAGAAGCGCCACGATCAGAGCGACGGCAATCGCGAACAGTGCCAGCGTGATCGCCTCCTCACGCAGCATTCCCGCGGTCGCACCGAGCAGATAGATGTCGAGGCCGGCCTGGCCGCCCGTCTTCAAGGTCTGGATCACCGTGAGCAGCACGATCCCGAACGCAAAGAAGGTTGCAAGCACCGACGCGATCGCGGTGTCTTCGGTGAGCCGCGTGCGGTTTGCGATCCACTGAATCGAGAGGGCGGCAAGAACTGCAGTGAGTGCGGCACCCGAGAGCAAAAACGAGAGGTTTCTCCCCGAGAAGCCGAGCGCGACGGCGAGAATGAACCCGAGCGCCACCCCCGGCAGGGTTGCATGAGCGACGGCGTCGGCTACCAGCGCGCGGCGGCGAAGCATTGCGAATACGCCGACGACGCCCGTCGCGGCTCCCAGCGCGGCTGCGCCGAGCATCACGACAATCGTATTGTAGCCTGCCTGCAGCAGCAGAACCTGAAGCAGAGGATGCAGTTCAGCCATTGCCGGGATTCAATGCGAGCGGCACGCCGTAGGTGCGGGATATGTTTTCGGGCGTGAACGTGGTGCCGACCGGACCGCTTGCGATCATCTCCCGGTGCAGGAGCACGACATGATCGAAGATTTCCTGCACGCTGGAGAGATCGTGATGCACGCAGACGACGAGCGAACCGGCGTTGCGCAGTTCGCGGAATACGCCGGTCATGACGCCTTCGGTTACGGCATCGACGCCGGCGAAAGGTTCGTCCAGCAAGAACAGCTTCGCCTGCTGCGCGAGCGCGCGGGCGAGAAACACGCGCTGCTGCTGTCCGCCGGAGAGGGCGCCGATCTGGCGATCGGCAAAGTCGCCGAGGCGAACCATGTCGAGATACTTTCTGGCCGCGGCATGATCTGCCGCCCGCACCGGCCGGAGCCAGCCGATCCTGCGGTAGAGCCCCATGGCGACGACATCGCCGGCCGTCGCAGGGAAATCCCAATCGACGCTCGCGCGCTGCGGCACGTAGGCGATCAGGTCGCGCTGTTCCGAAATCGGCTTGCCGAAGATTTCGACTCGACCCGCGGCTTTCGGCACGAGACCGAGTACGGCCTTGAGCAGCGAAGATTTGCCCGCGCCGTTCGGACCAACGATTGCGGCGAGGCCGCGCTCGGGCGCATCCCATGAGAAATTATCGAGCGCCGCGCGGCCGCCATAGCGAACGGTGAGGTTTTTGACCGACAGCGGATGAATCGTCATTGCCTGTGACGATATACGCCCGGGTAGGGAAGGGGCCAGCACCTCAGGTTCCGGCTTTCAGCTTTCCGTTCAGTCCGCGTAAAGGCGTATCACCGCCGAGCGCGCGAGAGATCGTGGTCACGTTGTGATCCAGCATGCCGATCAGCGTGCCTTCGTAAGTGCCCGGTGCACCGAGCGCGTCGGAATAGAGTTCGCCGCCGACCACGACCTGATGGCCGCGCGCGCGGGCGCCTTCCACGAGCGCGCGGACGTTGCGTTCCGGGACGGAGCTTTCCACGAAAACCGCGCGGACTTTCCGCGAGACCAGCAGCGTCACCAGTTCCTCGATGCGCTTCAGGCCTGCTTCGCTTTCGGTGGAAAGTCCCTGAATGCCTTCGACATCGAAACCGTACGCGCGGCCGAAATAGCCGAAGGCGTCGTGCGCGGTGATGAGGACGCGGGCTTCCTTCGGCACCGTGTTCAGGATCTTCCGGCTGTAGTCCGCAAGCCGCGAAAGTTCGGCAAGATAGGCGGCCGCACCGGCCTGATACGCCGCACGGCCCGCGGGGTCGCGCTCGATCAGCGTGTCACGCACCGCCTCGACGACGATCGACCAAAGCTTCGGATCCATCCAGACGTGCGGGTCCTTGCGGTCCTTGTAGTCCTCGTCGGCGAGCAGTTCCGACTGGGGAATCTTCTCCGCGGCAAAGAGCACGGGCTTCGAGCGGGCGAGCGCCTTCAGTGTTTCGTCGAGCTGCGCTTCGAGATGCAGGCCGTTCGCGATCACGAGATCGGCGGACGAAAGCCTGGCGATGTCGGCGCGGGTGGGGCGGTAGGTATGCGGATCGACACCCTCGCCGAGCAGGCTTGCAACCTCGACCCGGCTGCCGCCGACGGCGCGGACGGTGTCTGCAAGCATCGAAACCGTCGCGACCACGCGAAGCGGCTTCTGCTGCGCCTTAGCGGGGGTATGGAGTGCGCCGAAGATGGAGAGCGCGGCCAGCGCTAGAACCGGGAAGATGCGGCGCACGTTGCGCTCCTGATGCTATTGCGAATTATTCGCAGAAAGATGCGCCTCGTAGCGGGGATTGTCAAGATTCCTGCGAATGGCTCGCAACCAGCGATTCAAAGGTTCAAAACGAAAAAGGCCGGCGCCCTTTCGAGCGCCGGCCCCGCTATCAGTCCCCTACTGCCGTCAGGATCCGTAGTGGATCGAACAGCCGTAGGGCCGGGTCGAGGGATTTGGCACGGGCTTGTTCGCGACGACCGCCTGCAGCGTTTCACGGACGTAATTCACGGCCTTGGGCAGCGAGTCTGCGCGTGCGGAGGGAATGCTGTCGATGCCGCCCTTGTAGACGAGCGTGCCTTTGGCATCGATGACGTACATGTGCGGCGTCGTCTGCGCGCCATAGAGCATGCCGACCTTGCCCTGCGGATCAAGGAGGGTGTTCGCCGGTACAGCCTTGCGATCGTCGTTCAGCTTGATCGCGGTCAGGCCGTCGACGTAGCCCTGCCTGCCGGGCGGCGATGAAATCACCTGAAGCCACACGACGCCCTTGTCGGCGGCTTCCTTCTGCAAGGTCTGCATGTTGTTGGCGCCGTAATGCATCCGCACATAGGGGCAATCGTGATTGGTCCATTCGAGCACGACGATCTTGCCGCGCAGCGACTTCAGGTCGATGGTCTTTCCGTCTGCGGTTTGGGCGGTGAAGGCGGGCGCTTCCTTGCCGATCTCGGGCGATGCCGCGGCGGGAAGCGCGAGAACCGCAACAAGCGCCGCAGTGGCAATCAGCTTCTTCATCATTGGTTTCTCCCTTTCTAGTTTTCGACGCGGGCGGTTTTCGGCTGCCCGATTTCACGCAACACGATTTCCGGTGTGAGGATTTGCGGCAGGACGACAGGCTGCGCGTTCGTGCCCGCCGGATAGAACACGTAGAGCGGCACGCCGTTGCGGCCGAAATTCGCAAGCATCTGCGTGATCGCGGGGTCGCGATGGGTCCAGTCGCCCTTGAGATAAGCAACGTTCGCCGCCTCGAAGGCCGAGATCACATTCGCGCGGTCGAGCGCAACACGCTCGTTCACCAGACAGGTGATGCACCATGCGGCGGTCAGATTCACGAAGACAGGACGGTTTTGCGCGCGCAGTTCCGCAAGACGCAGCGGCGTATAGGCTTCATAGCGCGCATTCGCGCCCGCCGCTTGCGCTGGCGCGCCGTTCACGAAATAGACGCCGAGTAGAACTGCTGCGGCGAGGGATGCCACAGAAAGCGTGTAGTTCGCTGCACGCCAGGATTTTCCGGATGAAGCAAAGATCCACGCGCCGAATGCGATCAACAGCATGCCGCCGAGTGCTGCCGCGACAGCGTTCGCGCCCGCCTGCTGCGCGAGCACCCAGACCAGCCAGATCGCGGTGGCGTACATCGGGAAGGCGAGCGCCTGCTTGAGCCGCTCCATCCACGCGCCCGGCTTGGGAAGGAAACGGAGGAGCGCGGGCCAGTAACAGAGCAGCAGATATGGAAGCGCGAGGCCAAGTCCGAGCGCGAAAAAGATCGCGAGCAGCATCAGCGCCGGCTGGCTGACTGCGAAACCAAGCGCTGCACCCATGAAGGGCGCGGTGCAGGGGGTCGCGACAACGGCAGCAAGGCCGCCTGCAAGAAAGCTCATGCCGTAGCCGTCGTTGCCGCCATAAGCGCCGAGCCGCGAAAGCGACGAGCCGAAAGCGATCAGGCCCGACTGGCCCAGGCCGACTGCGAACATCAGATAGGCGAGAAAGAGCACGAACAGCGGAGACTGAAACTGGAAGCCCCAGCCAAGCTCCGCACCGCCTGCCTTGAAGGCGAGCACGATCGCCGCAAACACGCCAAAACAGGCGAGCACGCCGGCGGTGTAGGCGAGGCCATGTATGTGCCGCTGCCGGTAGCCCATCCGCGCGTGGTTCAGGAGCGAAAGCACCTTGATCGAGAGTACGGGAAAAACGCAGGGCATCAGATTGAGAATGAAGCCGCCGAGAAACGCGAAGACCAGCGCCGTCACAAAGCCGATGTCAGGAACCGCGATGCTGCTGCGCGTTCCGAGCGCACCGGTGATGTTTGCCGAAACCGCGTAGGCGGTCTGCTTGCTGCCTTTGGCATCATCGAGCACAAGTACGCCGCGCAAGGTCTGGGGCAGCGTCGGCTCGTAGGGAGACAGCGTGAGCGTGAGCTCGCCATTCTTGATGCGATGAGGCTGGTCGGCTGCGTGGGTGACAACACCCCAATCGGAAGCGAAGAAGTGCGCGCTCCTGAACTTCGCAGGCGAAATGTCTTCTGAGGTGGCGAGCAGTTCGATTTTTCCGTCCTTCGCATTCGCCGTGAACGGCCAGGCGTTTTCGATCGGAAGTTTCGTGCGCGCGCTCTCGATCTCGCGGATGCTGATGCCGGTCGCCATGCCTTTCGCAACGACGGGAAGGGAGAGTTCGAGCGTCACCTGCTCGGGGATGCAGATTTCCTCGCAGACGAGCCAGTCGACCACCGCTTTGACCGGCACGGTGTCTCCCGCGCGCAGATTTTCCGGCAACTTGATTTTCGTAAGCAGGGTTACTTCGTCTTCGTAGCCGTAGTTCGCGACCGGGCCGATCATGATTCGCTTCGGCGCGGGCCAGAGGATTTCTCCGGCTTTCGCGCCTTGCGGCAACGTCCACGCGATCGATGTCGCCATGCCGGCGTCGCCGGGGTTTCCCCAATAGGTGTGCCAGCGCGGTTTGATGACCTTGTGAATGCCGACCGTGATCGTGCTGCCGGCTTCGACTGTGCGCGCTTCGCTCACGAGGCGCGCGGTGACGTGGTCGGTTCGCGCTGTTTCTGCGGCGTTCGATATGGTCAAAGCCACTGCGAACGCGGCCGCGGCGAGAATTGCGATCAGAAGTGTACGTTGCAGGTTCATGCTGCCGGCATTCGATCTTTTTTGTTGCTGCGAATTCTACGTCACTAGGGTCTCAATTTGGCGAAAGAACAGCTACAGCGACTCTGCATGGATGCAAGTGGGCAACCGCCCCGCACCATCGGCAAAACTCGACGAGTCCTGACGTGGGCAGGATCGGTCGCCTGCTCCACAAGAAATAATATATTGAAAATATTGAAGAAAAATAGTGGGACTGTGGCCCACTAATCTTGCCCACAATCCTGTTGGGACGATTTGAGGTTGACCGAGAGGGCCTCCAGGCGTCTCCTGAAGCCCGGCGAAAGAGGCGGCAAACGGCCTCGCGCGGGTTGGAATCGATCAGGACGGAAGAAGTGGTCATGCAGGCCGAAGAAATACTCCAGGAAATCTCCGACTATTGCCGGCGCGCGGGTCTCGCGGAGTCGACGTTCGGCCGGCGCGCAGTCAACGACGGCAAACTGGTGAGCCGTCTTCGCGACGGCGGCCGGATCACGACCGTGACGCTCGATCGCATCCGGTCATTCATGCACGACAGTATCTCGGCGCCGCGCGGCGCGATCATCGAACGGCCGATGCCGCCGCGGCCGATCTCCTCGATCCCGCCAGCACCCCCTTCCGGTGACGAGACCGACGACCCGCAGCGCAATTTCCGCTTCTTCGACAACCGCCAGAAATATCTCCTGTTCGTAAACACCTGCGGCGAGAAGTCGGTGATCGCGAACCGGGTCGGCATGGAGCTCGGCAACATCCATCCGCGTCCGCCGGCGCTGCGCGTGTTCGACGCCGGCGTCGGCGATGCCACCGTGTTGTCGCGCGTGATGCGCGCGATGCATGAGCGTTTCTCGACGCTGCCGTTCTACATCGTCGGCAAGGAAATCAGTCTTGAAGACGTGCGGCTCGCGCTCGACAAGATGGCCGACCGCTTCTTCGAGCATCCGTCGACCGTGCTTGTGCTGACCAACATGTATTATTCGGAAGCGCCGTGGCTGACGACGCATTCGCGCGAAGCCGCGTCCAGCATGGTGTGGCACGAACTCGCGCTCACCGGAAACTCCGCCTTCTCGTTCGAATCGCAGATCTCCGCGCTGCAACCGTTCCTTGCCGAGAACTGGAAAGCGCGCGTTTCGCCGAAGAGCGGCAATCCGGTTTACGAGCGGCCGGTGGTGCTCGTGATCTACCGTCAGGACCACAAGTTTCTCCTGGACAACATCATTCCGAAACGCGGCGCTACCGACGCGAATTACGACCTCGTCATGGCCTCGCAGCCCTACCGGCTTCGCTCGTCCGTCGAGTTCAAGGCGAAGAAAGTGATCGCGCCGCTTGCGCGCGCACTCGGGCCGGGCGGACGCATGATCGGCATTCACTCGCGCGGCGGCGACCCCGGACAGGAAATCATCCAGAAGGTCTGGCCAGGAGACAATCCGTTCACGCAGGATCGTCATGCGATCCTGAAAGCGGTAAAGAACGAGTTGGGCTCCGCGGGCCGCGACCTGAATTTCAACGCCTACGCCGACAATCGCTCGATCTTTCGCTACGACATGCACACGCTTCCATCCGAAATCTCGGCGGAAAGCGGTTCTTCGATCGGAACGTCCACGCTGTTTGCGGCGTGGAACGCCGCGATCTACGTGGCGCAGGTGGAGGACGACCGGCTTTCGAAAGTCGTGACCGACGACCGCTACCTTCAGGCGACGCGAGAGGTGCTGCAACAGCACGGCGGTCTGTGGTTCAGCGACGAGTCTTACGTCATCTCAAGAAAGCGGGACTAGACCATGCTCAATCCGCACAGGCTGGAAAGCATCGCCGACGCGCCGGACTTCAACGCGATTTTGGGCGACGTTTCGCTCGAGGCGGTGATGCCCACGGAAGCCGAACTGCACGAGGCGGCTTCGGTGCTGCCCACGGGTACTGCGATCTATCTCACGGACCTTCCGAACCGCAGCGGCGAACAGCTCATGCAGATCGCACGCGGCGTGTTCATGCGCGGGCTCAAGCCGGTGCCGCATATCGCGGCGCGCAACGTCATTTCCGAGCAGAAGCTCGGGGATATGCTTGCGCGCCTTGCGTCGTCAGCCGGCGTGAGCCGGATCATGCTGATCGGCGGCGATCATGGGCGAAGCGCGGGGCCTTTCGAAAATGCGTTGCAAGTGCTCGAAAGCGGCGTGCTTGAGGCGAGCGGTATCCGGGAGATCGGTATTGCAGCCTATCCGGAGGGCCATCCCGCCATTTCCGGGGACGTGCTGCGCGCCTCGCTTCGCGACAAGCTGGAGGCGGCGGAACGCGCCGGTATAGCTGCGGATATCGTGACGCAATTCGCTTTCGACGCCTGGCCGGTGGTGACGTGGCTTCGGGCCCTGCGCGCGAGCGGCGTTCACAACCGGGTGCGGATCGGAATGGCGGGGCCGGCGAGCATTCCGGCGCTCATGAAGTTCGCGAAGCGTTGCGGAGTCCGCGCTTCCGCAAACGGCTTTGCGCGGCATGCGGCTTCGATCGGCAGGCTATTGACCCGCGCGACCCCGGCTGAAGCCGTGAACGATCTGGCCGAAGCCGCAGCAGCGGAGAACCTCGGGCAGATCGCTTCGCATTTCTATTCCTTCGGCGGCCTCGTGCAGGCGTCGAAGTGGGTGAGGGATGCGAAGAATGGCGTGATCGCCTGAAGCCTGCGCGCGGCTAGGTATCGAAGCGCCTCCAGCCTTCCTGCATGAGCCGCTCCTGCGGCAGGAAGCGCTTCTTGTAATCCATCTTCTTCGCGCCATCGACCCAGTAGCCGAGATAGACGTAGGGCAGGCCCATTCGCCGCGCGCGTTCGATGTGGTCGAGGATCAGGAAGGTGCCGAGCGAGCGCTCGCGCGCGATCTCAGGATCGTAGAACGAATAGACCATCGACAGCCCGTCCGAGAGCACGTCGGTTAGTGCGACCGCGATCAACGGACCTTCGCCGCGGCCGGTCAGGAACGTGTCGGGTCCGCGCGGACGATATTCGATCAACCGAGAGCGTACGTGGCTGTCTTCGACCATCATGGAATAGTCGAGCACGGTCATGTCGACCATGCCGCCGTCCGCATGCCGGCTGTCGAGATAGTGACGAAACAACGAATACTGCTCGGCGGTGGGGACAGTCTGCCGCGCGCTGCCGATCAAGTCGGTGTTGGTCTTCACGACACGCTTGAAAGTACGCGAAGGCGCAAAGTCGCTGACTACGACCCGCACGGAAACGCAGGCGCGGCAGGCCTCGCAGGCCGGACGATAGGCGATCGATTGGGAGCGGCGGAATCCGCCATTCGTTAGGATGTCGTTGATTTCGGGCGCGCGCTCGCCGACGAGATGGGTGAATACCTTGCGCTCTTTCTTGCCCGGCAGATACGGGCAGGCGGAAGGGCTCGTCAGGAAGAACTGGGGAGTATCGCGCGAATGTTTGGTCACAGGCCCGGAATCGCCCCTGGCTTGTTGTGTGTTTGAATCATCGCGCTTTCATGTAGCCTCGTCAAAGGGCGATTTCGTGACACTTTGTTTCAGAGTCTAACGGCGAAGCGAGGCGGCGCGTGCCTCATCGTTGATCACCACCGTGCCCGTAAGAAAGTCATGCAGTGTGCGCCGGCGGGAATTGAAGAGCGCGACCAGGAGAATCAGCGGCGTCAGCGCGGTCGAAAGCACCCAGAAGAAGATGGCATGCACTGCGCCGAGCAGGAAGTACATCGGGGCGCCGTACCACGTCCGCATTTGCAGGCCCATGAGCCGCATGCCGTAGGTCGCCGAGTGAGGCGAGCCGAGGGTAACGCCGACATAAAGGACCGCCCAGATCGCCGCGATCGGGCCAAGGAGGGCGAATACGACGACGCCGAGGCCGAGCGTCACGACCGTGAACATCAGCATGAAGAGCGCGAGAATGGCGATCGGGACCAGCACGATGACGGCATCGAACAGGAACGCAAACATGCGGCGCGCAAGCACGCCTTCGAACAGCTCCGGCTGGCTTACCGGATCGTAGGCGTGGGGGCGGGGCGCGTTCGAGGTACCGATCTGGGCAGCCATTGTCTTTCTCCTGCTCGCGCTAAACTTGGGTTCTTGCGAGCGCCCTTACAAGTCCGGTGCCGGCTATCTTTTGGCCTCCGGCCGTGAGCTTGCGCGGGCGTTGCACCGGTTCCCGCTCCGGCATGGTAGAAAGAATGTCTCGAAAGACAATGGCGGGCGGTACGATAGGATGACGGCGGCGAAATCGGCGAAGGGGCTCGCGAATCTGATCGGCCCGCTGAGCATTCTCAATATCGCGCTGTTCGCCTATGTGCTGTTTCAGCCGCTGCTGACCACGCGCATCTCGTTTTTCTTGCGCAACGACATCAGCCTTTGGCAGGCGGCGATCGACCTCTACCGGATCGATAAATTCCTGTTTGCAGTGGTCGTGCTGATGGGCATCGTGGCGCCGGCGATCAAGATGGTGGCGATGACCGTGGCCTGGTACTTTGCCGATGTGAAGCGGGCGCCGCATTATATGAAGTGGCTCGTTCTTCTCGGCCGGCTCTCCATGCTCGACGTGATGCTGCTCGCGATCCTGATCGTGGCGATCAAGGGCATTGGTATCGGTACCGTGCTGATCAGGCCGGGCTTCTACCTCTATGTCGTTCTCGTTGCCGGATTTCTTCTTTTGTCCCTGGTGATGGAGAGGATGATGGAAACGATGAGCAAACGGCCGCGCCACGGGGCCTAACGATCCAAATTGCCGCAACCGGACTAGTACGGATGGCAGTGGTCGCCTGTTCGCGTACATCCGCGCTTTCTAAGCGGGAGACCGGACAGCGATGACAAAACGCAAGCGCGACGTCGAAAAGGACTATCCTCTCGGAGCGTTCGCCGAAAAGCTGCGGCGGCTTGCCGACGCGATCGAGAACGGCGAGCGCTTCGAAATTCAGGTTGCAGGCGAGCGCGTTTACGTTCCTGCACGCGCGACTTTCAATATCGAGCACGAAAGAGGCGACGGTGAAGAAGAGATCGAGTTTCAGATCAAGTGGAAACTCGCGGAGTAAGCGTGCGCCGGACAATCCTGACCGCGGAACAATCCGGCCGCCGCCGCGTTGTACCTGCCGTCGAGGCAACCAAGAGTGAAGGAGAGACACCATGAAGAAGATTGTCATGGCTGCCGCAATTTCCCTCGCGGCCATTGCGACCGCAGTTCCGGTCAGTGCCGAACCGGGCGGCGCCTTTACGGGCGCAGTCACGGGCGGTGTGATCGGTGGCGTCGTGGGCGGTCCCGTCGGCATTGCTGTCGGCGCGGTTTCGGGTGCTATCGTGGGTGACCACGTGACGGGCCCGAACTGCTATGTCGACAACTACGGCCGTACGCTCTGCCGCTAACGAAAAAGCCCCGCTTCGGCGGGGCTTTTTTTATTGCAGGATTGGGATTTATTTGGTCGCAGGCGTATTGATCTTCGGAAGTTCGATCGAAACGCGCGAGTCCTTCTGACCGCCGATCACGCCGGTCATCATGAGGACGGCTCCGCCCAGAACTGCGACAAGAAGCGCTCCAATCAGTACACCTGCAAGCCCGATACCACCACTATTGTCAGCCATTGTATCTCTCCGTTTGCGCCGTCCCGGAGCGATAACCGCTTTGCGTGACGGTGGTTCCCATTGTGAACTTTGGCGCAATGGCGCTTTTCGCTGACGCGCGAATCCCCTAGCAATCGGTATGTAAGAAATTGCGTTCAAGGCAAAAGGCATGTCCAAACAAAAGCGTGTAACGGAAATGGGCCGCTACTGGCTCCAGATCGACCGGCAGACCAAATCTTCTTTTGACGATCTCGAATCGGCGCAGGCCGCCGGCGAGCAGATGAAGAAGAAATTTCCGCAGATTCACGTCGCGCTCTACGACAAGCAGTCCGGCCTGCATTCGGTGCTGCGTCACGTCGAGTAAGCGTCGGGTTTTGCCTTCGCCTGCAAAGATGGCATGATGCCCGCCGAGACGGCGGAGCGTTGCGTATGTTCGTTTATCGGGGGAGCAGGCCGGACGGTTCTGGCCGCGTGCTTTTGGTCGCTGCTGCATTCGCAGGGTTGACCACTTTTGCGCTGGCGCAGGCCAGCGGCCCGGATTTTTTCAAGATCACCGACCTGAAGACGGACGACAACGTGAACGTTCGCAGCGAACCCAACGCGAACGCGAAGATCGTCGGAAAAATCGCCAAAAACACCGACGGGGTGAAGAACCTCGGCTGCAAGGGCGGCCTTACCAAGAAGCAGTGGGAAAAGGCGAGCGACGCGCGCAAAAAAGCCGACGCGCGCACGGGCTGGTGCGAAGTCGAATTCAAGGACGTCAAAGGCTGGGTCTCCCGCAGGCTTCTCGTCGAGGGGACAGGCTCGAATGACGGGCCGCTCGAGCAGCAGGCGCAGACACCGGACGAGCAGAAGCAGGAGCAGCAGAAACAAGAGCAGGCGGAGAAGAAGCCCGAAACGCCGCCGGCACCTCCGCCAAAGATTGCTCCCAGCTTCGATTGCGAGAAAGCCGAAAAGCACGCCGAGAAGCTCGTGTGCGGCGACAACGGACTTGCGGCGCTGGACCTAGAAATCGCCCGGCTCTACGTGCTGGCGAGCGAGGAAATGAACGCGACACCCGGTTTCGAAGAATTGCTGGACGGCCAGCGCAAGTGGCTCGCCGAACGCAATACCTGCTTCGATCAGGAGTGCCTCGCGGAGATGTATGTGCGCCGCATCCACCAGTTGCGGCAGGGCTTCGATGCCGCGCGCAAGCCCGGCAACCGGATCCGCAGCGCGGGGCCTTATGTGCTGCGCTGTGACGGGCTGGACGCGCTGGTCGGCGTCACCGTGGTCAGCACGGACCCGGCCTATGCCTATATCGAGTGGAATAAAACCTTCGCCGTCATGAAGAAGATCCCGTCGGCTTCCGGCGTGCATTACGACGGGAATTTCGCGAGCCTTCGCGCCAAGGGGACGAAGGCGAGCCTGAAGCTTCCGGGCCACGACGACAATCTCACCTGCAAGCTGGAGACGGGCGGCTAGCCGCGCAGAAAAATTCATGGCGCGGATCGAATATGCCGATATCGACGCGGAGAAAGTGAAGCCGCTCAGCGCGCGCATCGTCGCCGAGCGCGGGCAGATGCTACACATCTACCGCATGCTCCTGCACAGCCCCGCGGTCGCGGAAGGCTGGCTAGCTCTCATGACCGCGATCCGCCAGCGCTGCGCGCTTGCCGGAGATTTGCGCGAACTGGTCATCATGCGGATCGCGCAACTGAACGGCGCTGCTTACGAAGCCGAACAGCATCACGCCTACGCGCTGAAGGAAGGCGTTTCGGAAGCGCAGCTTGCCGAACTCGAAGACTGGGAAAATTCGAAACTGTTTTCGGCCCTTCAGCGCGCGGTACTCGACTATACCGACAACATGACGCTCGACGTGAAGGTGCCGGAGAAGGTATTTGCCGAGGTGCGTAAGCGTTTCGACGAACAGGGCATGATTGAGCTGACCGCGACGATTGCGAGCTACAACATGGTCTCGCGCTTTCTGGTCGCGTTGCAGGTCGAAGGCAGCGACCAGGTCTAGCGCTCGCGACCGTACGCCGTGCCTGTCACCGCGAGCCAGCATTTCAAACGGCAAACCGGCGGCGCGTCTTCTCGGGCTCACTGCCGGGCGTGCGCGGCGCGGTGCGCCAGAATGCGGGCCAGTTCGCGATTTCTTCAGGGGACGGGAAGGGGCCTAGGACGGCGCATTTCAAGCCGCGGCTACCGGGCGACTATAGCGCAAAGCGGGGAAGCGCAGGACGGGAGGAAGCGATCTTCTCCAGCTTCGCGCCAGTATGGTCACGCTGAAGAGCGTGTTCCGCAAAGCCTACGTAGCAAGGTTGGACTCATGGGCACGCTGTTTCGAATTCTGTTCTGGCTTTTCGCGCTGCTCTATCTGGCGGCGGTTGCCGGCTTCGCGGGTATGATCCTTGGGGCCGTGCCGTTCGGCTCGCCGATCGCAAGCCTGCTCGTGCCGATCGGTCTGCCCTGGTCGATGTTCGCCGACCGCTTGCCGCGCATGGCGATCCTCGGATTCGGCCTGAGCTTCTGGGCGGCGTTCCTCGCGCCCGCGGTCAATCTTCTGATCTTGTATGTCTTGAAGAAGATCGCAAGCCGCAGAGGCTAGAGCGTCGTGAACAGCAACTGGTTCGACGGCGTGCCGGCCATGACGACTGCGAGCGGCGCAATGAAGACCGCCGCAACGGCGGCGAGCCCGATGAAGCCGAAGGTGAGGGTCGAGAGCGGTTTGTGCTGGGTCGGTTCCATTGTTCTTTTTTCTTTGGTTACGAGCCCATAAACAGCACCGGCCGCCCAGGGTTCCGAAATTCCTAGAACAAGTGCATCCTTTTGCGCCAGCGCGAACTGCGCGTTGCGTAAGCAAACGGTTACGAGGAGGGCGAGTTTTGAATCTAATTTCTTTCCAGAACCCGGTGTTTTCGGCCTACGCCATCGCGGCATCGCTGATGGTGCTGAAAGTGGTCGCGATGTCGTGGCTCACGGTCTGGCAGATGATGAAGGTGAAGGGCGGCTACCGCTCACCGGAGGATCTCCGCAAGACGCCGCTCAACCCGAAGCCGAAGAAGAGCCAGCTCCTGCCGAACGAGAACGTGGAGCGCGTGCGCCGCATCCAGCAGAACGATCTGGAGAACGTGCCGTTCTTTCTGATCGCCGGGTTTCTCTATGTGCTGACCGCACCGTCCTTATGGCTCGCGCAGGTGTTGTTCTACGGCTACGCGATCTCGCGTTTCGCGCATTTCGCCGCATATTACACCGCGCAGACGCACGACATGCGCGCGACACTCTGGACCATCGGTTCGGTGATTATCGTGTTCATGAGCGTGTGCGTGATCTGGGCCGGCCTGCGCTGAAGGAACGGGCCTTACGCTGCGGGTGAACCGGACTCCGTTTCGGCGGTTATCGAAGCGGAGGATTTGTCATGCAGAACGAACGCGAGAAGGGAATTCCGGAACGCGAGACCGGCAACTGGTCCGGCAAGCAGGATCAGAAGCCGCGGCCGGGCGAAAGCAATGACAGCCAAGCCGGGCAGCGCGAATACACTGAACCGAGCCGCAAGGACGGCAATTCGACCGGCAATCCCGGATAGTGCGCTATCCCGGAACTCCTGACGGCCGCTACTTCGTGGTGCGCGGCCGGCTGTGGCGTACGACCAATCCTTCCATTCCGGAGGACGAGCGCGCCGTATTGACCAAAGCGCTCATGAAAGCCCGCAGGGACATACGCGAGGCGCGCGACACAAACGCCGCACTGGAAGAGGACGCGCGCCGGCGCGTGCACGAAGCTAAGGTTAAGCTCGGTGAAAGAGGCGCGCCGTGGTGGACCGACGGTGCGCCGGACTACAACCGGCACCTCGCGAAGAACACTCCCTATAAGGCGTGGTTTGAGAAACAATGTAGCGAGGCTTGACGCGCAGCGCGTCTCACCACCGGCTCGTTCATCATCGAGATCGCTCGCGGAGTATACAAATTCAATCAATCCGGAACGTCATGGTGCAACGGAGACCCGAAGTATCGAAGTTCGCTTCGATCGAGCCGTTCAACAGCGAAAGGGTTTTGGTAATAAGCTTTGTGCCGAAGTTGTGCTCGGTCGGCGAACAGACTTCAGGCCCGCCGCGTTCCAACCACACGAGAGTTATCAGGCTTCCTGCTTTTTCCCACTCGATCTCTATGTGTCCCTCGGCCGTACTCAGGGCTCCATGCTTCGCCGCGTTGGTCGTAAGTTCATGGAAAATCATAGAGAGTGCTCTTGCGACGTGTGCCGGCACCTCAACATGTGGCCCTCTCGTCTTCAATCGGCTGGCGCCGTAAGCCCAGGAAGGCGCAGAGACCAGTCTTTCCAGCGTAGTTGCTTTGTGATCTCCAAGGAGCCTCTCGGTATCGATAGCAGCGCGGACGCGTTCGCTTATCACGTTTGCTTCATCCCGGTCGGACATGGATAGTCCGAGGATCGCCTGAACCACAGCCAACTTATTTTTGCTTCGATGTTCAAGCTCGTTGAGCAGGAGTTGACGTTCTCTATCAACGCGCTCCAGCGCTTCCACCTTTCGGCCATAGAGCGTCGCGAACCATACGAGCGTGCCGCCAGCGATTGCAAAGGCAATTTTGCTTCCAGAACTCACGTTGTCCTGATATCCGAGGCTGCTCGCGATGTCATAGTTCCAGGTCGCGCCCAACGCTAAGATTGTTGCGGCCGTCCCTGCGACCGGACCGCGATAAAGAGTAGCCAGCAAAATAGCCGGAAAAAATGTCGCATAAGGCAGCGATTGTGCGAATACGAATGTAAGGAACATTCGCGCCAGAGTGGCTATCGCCACTAAGGCGATCGCAGCTAACAGTGCCTCTGCAATAAGCCTTATCGAAAAATGCGCTAAGCGCCGGTCTTCCATCGCTATAAATTTTCTTTGGACTAAAATATCAATGGACTAAATTATCAATCCTTCCGCCACCCTCGGCGCAAAATACGTCAGCACTGCATCGGCCCCGGCGCGCTTGAAGGCGAGCAGAGACTCCATCATCGCCTTGTCGCCATCGAGCCAGCCGTTGTTCGCGGCGGCCATGATCATCGCGTACTCGCCGGACACCTGATACGCCATCGTCGGCATGCCGAAGGCTTCCTTCACGCGCCAGACGATGTCGAGATAGGGCAGGCCCGGCTTCACCATCACCATGTCGGCACCTTCTTCGATGTCGATCGCGACTTCGCGAAGCGCTTCGTCGGTGTTGGCGGGGTCCATCTGGTAGGTGCGCTTGTCGCCCTTGAGCGTCGCGTTCGAGCCCACGGCATCCCGGAAGGGCCCGTAAAACGCGCTCGCATACTTCGCGGCGTAGGCGAGGATCTGCACGTCCTGAAAATTCGTGGCATCCAGCCCCGCGCGGATCGCACCGATGCGGCCGTCCATCATGTCGGAGGGCGCGACCACATCCGCGCCGCATTCGGCAAGCACCCGCGCCTGATCGACCAAGAGCGCCACCGACTCGTCGTTCAAAATCACGCCATCCTTCATCACGCCGTCGTGGCCGTGCGAGGTGTAGGGGTCGAGCGCGACATCGGCGACGAGGCCGATTTCGGGAAACTCTTTCTTGATCGCGCGGAGCGCGCGGCCGACGAGATTGTCCGGGTTCAGCGCTTCCGAGCCGTTCTCGTCGCGCAGCGCTTTTGGCGTATTCGGGAAGAGGGCAAGCGCGGGGATTTTCAGCTTCATTGCGCGCTCGGCCTCGCGCACGGCCTGATCCACCGAGAGGCGCTCCACGCCAGGCATGGAAGAGACCGGCTCGCGGGTGTTCGTGCCTTCGGCAATAAAGAGCGGCCAGATCAGGTCGTCCGTAGTGAGGACGTTTTCGCGCACCAGCCGGCGCGACCATTCGGTCTGGCGGTTGCGGCGCATGCGCGTGGTCAGGCCGAGGTCGTTGGCCTTCTTGCCAGCGGCTAGCGGCACGACTTCGGCGGGGCGGGTTTTGCCTGTGATCGGCGGCATGGCTGGCGGCTCACTTCAAGGTTACGGCTG
>JAGXQU010000134.1 GCA_018335895.1 Hyphomicrobiales bacterium
ACCATGTAGAAGAAATGGAAAACGCCGCCGAAGAAGGCGGACACGCGTGTAAAGAATCCGATACGTTCGCGGACCTCGCCGGTCTCCGGATCGAAATCTTCGAAATCGTTCTGCGGCGGCGATTCGTTGCGGAAGCCTGCGCCGAGCGCGATCCCGGCCGCAAACAGCATCGGCATGCCAAACAGAAGCCCCATCAGGATGCGGCTCGCATTGGCGGTGGAGCCCAGAAGCAGCGACGGCACGAAGATCAGTGAATCGCCGATCGCTCCGCCCAAACCCGTAGGCAGCGGCCAGCCGGCCGGCGAGCGGAAACACGCCGCGAAGCCGCAGGCGAGCAATGCACCGGCAAGCCAGAACAGGATTCTGATTTTCCAGCGCGGCGGCCCGCGATGGGTCATCACGAGCCAGCCCCAAACCGCGAGCGGGAGCACCACTGCAAGCGAGCCGAGGCCGAACACCTGCATCATGAAATCGGAGAACGCGGCGCCCGCGCGGCCCATCAGGTTCTTCACGGCGCCGTCGGTAGCATAGGCATAATTCGGATCGGTCGCAGCCCAGGTTCCGAGCGCGACAAGACAGATGGCGGCGAAAGCGATCATTGCGAAGCCGCGCAACTCCGCAAGGCGGCGGTGAAACGCGCTCACCACTTCTTCCGGAAACAGGCTGGCGTGTCGGGCGGAGGACTGACGCATCATGTGATCCAGTTACTTGCCGAAGGACGCGAGGCGCGTGAGCGCCTCTTCCGTAGTTTTTATGTCGTCGACGAGCGCGACGCGGATGTAGCCCGCGCCCGGATTTTTTCCGTCTTTGTCGGCGCGTGCGAGATAGCTGCCCGGCACGACCCGAAGACCTGCATCCTTGAACAGGGATTTCGCTGCTGCTTCGTCGCCGCCGAGTTCGGTGACGTCGAGCCACAGGAAGAAGCCGCCTTCGGGGCGCCGGTGGTTGAAGCGCTTGCCGAGAAGGTTGTCCGCGAGGTCGAATTTCTCGCGATAAAGCCGGCGCGTTGCTTCGACGTGGTGCTCGTCGGAATAGGCGGCCACCGCGACTTCCTGCAATGGCTCAGGCACCTGCGGCGCGGATACGTTGCGAAGTTCGGAGAATGCCGAGATGAACTTTTCGTCTCCGGCGGCGAAGCCGCAGCGGATGCCCGGGAGATTCGAGCGCTTCGAGAGCGAGTTGAAAACGACGACATTGTCGTAGTTCGATCCGCAGGCTTCGAGCGCGCCTACGGGCTTCTTATCGCCGAGCCAGATCTCCGAATAGCACTCGTCCGCGAAGACGAATGCGCCGTGCTTGCGCGCACGCGCGATCACTCTCTCGAGCGTCTCACGCGGCAGCACCGAGCCCTGCGGGTTCGCGGGCGAACACAGATAGACCGCGATCGTGCGCCCGAACAACGCGTCCGGTACGGCGTCGTAATCGGGAATGAAGTGGTTCTCGCGCCAGGCAGGCAGCGCCACGAGTTCGCAGCCGGTAACTTCCGCACCGGCGCCGTAAGCCGGATAAAATGGATTGGGTACGATGATCGCGGGCTTGCCGCCACGCTCGCCGAGCATTCGCTTCGCGGTAATGCCTGCGAGAAACAGGCCTTCGCGGCTGCCGTTCAGTACCAGCACTTCCTTCGAGGGGTCGATCGCGCGGGGGAGCCGATAGCGGCGCCCGAGCCAGTTCGCGGCAGCCGAGCGAAACCGATCGGTGCCGCGTAGCATCGGGTATTTGCCGAAGCCTGCGATGTTCGAAGCGATGACGGGCGCAACGAAGCTCGGCACCGGGTGGCGCGGCTCGCCAACGGAAAGATTGATGAGCGGCTTGCCGGGCTCAAGCCCGGCGAGCAGCTCCGTGAGGCGCACGAACGGCGACCGCACGTTTGCATGTGATTGCCGCCCGGCCAGACCGCTTGCTGTCATGCCCGCCTCAGAACCCTCGGATTGCAGGCTCCGACATTAAGAATCGGCGGTTAAGGCCCGTTTAACCATCGGGATCGCCTGAAAGGACGGCAAAGAAAAACCCCGGCTCGGAGAGCCGGGGTTTCCTTACTTTTGTAAGGAAGGCCGGGATTGCTCCCGGCCAACCTCTTAGTTGTAGGCGCGTTCGCCGTGATCGGTGATGTCGAGACCCTCGCGCTCCTGGTCCGGAGTCGGACGGAGGCCAACGATCAGCTTCACAATGTAGAAGAGGATCGCCGACAGGATACCCGACCAGAGGATCGTGATGCCGACGGCCTGCGCCTGGATGAGAACCTGGCCCATGATGTCGTAGGCCGGAGATTCCACCTTCAGGATCGGGCCCGTGTAGTCGGTGATGCCGACGCCGCCGAGCAACGGAGCGGCCACGATGCCGGTGCCGATCGCGCCGATGATGCCGCCGACCGCATGGATTCCGAACACGTCAAGTGCGTCGTCGTACTTGAACATGTTCTTCACAACCGTGCAGAAGAAGAAGCAGACCACACCGGCGACGAGGCCGAGTACGAGACCGCCCATCGGACCGGCGAAGCCGGAAGCCGGGGTGATCGCGACGAGACCTGCGACGATGCCCGAGACGAGGCCGAGGAGGCTCGGCTTGCCCTTGGTCAGCCACTCGATCACGATCCAACCGATCGCAGCCGCCGCCGTCGCAACGAAGGTGTTGACGAAGGCCGTCACGGCCGAGCCGGTCGCTTCCAGGTTTGAGCCGGCGTTGAAGCCGAACCAGCCGAACCAGAGCAACATGGCTCCGATATAGGTCATGACCAGAGAGTGCGGAGGCATCAATTCCTTGCCGTAGCCGATACGCTTGCCGACGATGATCGCACCGACAAGGCCGGCGATACCGGAGTTGATGTGCACGACGGTGCCGCCGGCGAAGTCGAGGGCGCCGAGCTTGAAGAGATAGCCTGCGTCAGCCTGCAGTGCGGCAAGCGCTGCTTCGGCCTTCGCCTTGGCATCGCCTGTCGCGGCCGCAACAGCCTTGGCCGCATCGATGGTCGCGTCCGGGCCCGCCCAGTACCAGACCATGTGGGCGACCGGGAAATACACAAAGGTGACCCAGAGCGGAATGAAGAGCGCGACCGCAGAAAACTTCATGCGCTCGGCGACCGAGCCGAGGAGCAGCGAAGCGGTGATGGCGGCGAAGGTTGCCTGGAACATCACGAAGACCAGTTCCTGCAACGCGACGCGATCGGAGAAGGTCACGCCCTTGGTGTCGTTGGCGATGCCGGCAAGGAAGGCCTTGTCGAAGCCGCCAAAGAAGTCGTTGCCGCCGGTGAAAGCGACCGAATAGCCGTAGATCACCCAGATCAGGATAACGATACAGACCGTGTAGCCGACCTGCATCAGCATCGAGAGCATGTTCTTCGAGCGGACGAGACCGCCGTAGAACAATGCGAGGCCAGGGACCGTCATCACCAGAACGAGGACCGTAGCGGTCATCATCCATGTGGTGTCGCCCTTGTCGATTTTGGCTTCCTGCGCGAGCGCCGGATCGATGGCGATTATCGCCACTACCAGCGCGGCGAAGGCCGCCCGGAAAATGTTCTTAAGCGTCATGGGAGAATTCTCCATCACATATCTATGAGAGTTACGGGGATCAGAGCGCATCGGCGTTCTGTTCGCCGGTGCGGATCCGCACCGCTTGATCGATCGAGAAGACGAAAATCTTTCCGTCGCCGATCTGGCCGGTCTTGGCGGCCCCGGTGATCGCGTCGATCACCTTCTTGACTTGGTCGGTAGCAATCGCGACCTCGACCTTAAGCTTCGGCAGGAAGTTCACCGCGTATTCAGCGCCGCGGTAAATTTCGGTGTGACCCTTCTGCCTTCCGTAGCCCTTGACCTCGGTAACGGTCAGTCCGTGTACGCCGATCGCGGTGAGGGCATCGCGCACCTCCTCCAGCTTGAACGGCTTGATGATGGCCATGACGATCTTCATTTGGTTCCTGTCCCCCAGTGGTGCCGGAGACAACTGCTGCCACCGGACGTTCTGATCGGACTCCGCCCACGGGAAATCGCTCCCGCACACGAGTCGAAGGCTCTTTAATCAAGGGCCGTGCCAGACTCAGGCGGCGCGCCGGAATCGCTGGAGTCGCAATGGCTTGGCTGACTCAGAAATGGGCAGCAGAACCCGAGGGTCTAGGGAATGCCGCAATTTCGCTTGAAGTCGCCTAGTTTTTAGGCAGCCGCGACCAGGGTGCATGAGAAAGCGTCACACAAAGCAAAACGCGCAGCCGAAGGGCTGCGCGCTGCTCCGATTTGGCTGGGAACGGCTCGATCAGGTGTGCACCGACTCCCCGTGCTGCGTGATGTCGAGGCCCATGCGCTCCTGATCGAGCGTAACGCGCAGACCGACCATGGCATCGACGACTTTCAGGATCACCCACGTCACCACGGCACACCAAACGAGAGATATGCTGACGCCGATGATCTGGGTCACCACTTGCCCAGCGTTGCCTTCGAGCAATCCCTGCTGGCCCTGCGGCAGGTCCTTCGTGACCGTGAATGCGCCGACGGCGAAAACGCCTACTGCGATCGTCCCGAAGATGCCGCCGATGCCGTGAATGCCGAACACGTCGAGCGAGTCGTCGTAGCGCAAACGCTCCTTCAGCCAGGTACAGGCCCAGAAGCAGAGCACGCCGGCTGCAAGGCCGATCACAACGCCGTGCCACGGCAGCACGAAACCGGAAGCGGGCGTGATCGTACCAAGACCGGCAATGGCGCCGGAGACGATGCCGAGCATCGAGGGCTTTCTGCGCGTCCACCACTCCATCATCATCCACGCCATGGCGCCGGCGCATGCGGCAAGATGGGTCGCGAGAATGGCCATCGAAGCGCGCGGCGTTGCAGATAGCGCCGAACCGCCGTTGAAGCCGAACCAGCCGACCCACAAGAGACCGGTGCCGACCGCCGCCATGGTGAGATCGTAGGGCGCGAGGTTTTCGGCGCCATAGCCGCGGCGCGAGCCGAGCACATAGGCAGCGACGAGACCGGCGACGCCTGCATTCAGATGCACGACGATGCCGCCCGCGAAATCCATCACGCCCATGGTCTGCAGGAAGCCGCCGCCCCAGACCCAGTGCGCGCTCGGAACGTAAACCAGAAAGAACCAGCCGATCATGAACAGGATGAAGGCCGAGAAGCGCATGCGGTCGGCGACCGAGCCCGCGATCAGCGCGCAGGTAATCACCGCGAAGGTCATCTGATAGGTCGCAAACAGCGATTCCGGAAGATTCGTCGCAAGCGGGTTCACCGAGTCGAGGGTCATTCCCGTCATGAAAAACTTGTCGAGGTTGCCGATATACGGGCCGTCGCCGGAGAAGGTCAGCGAGTAGCCGGCCACGAACCACAGCAGCGATACGAACATCACGCCCGCGAAACACTGCGCCATGGTGGAGAGCAGGTTCTTCTTGCGGACCAGGCCCGCGTAAAGCAGCGCGAGACCCGGTATCGTCATCATCAGCACGAGCGCGGTCGCTGCGATCACCCACGCGGTGTCGGCTGCGTTGATCGTGCTTGTCTGAGCGAACGACGGCGATGCCGCGCCGGTCGCGCAAGCGGCTGCAAGAAGAGTCCAAAAGCGTTTCATCAAAGCCCCCTAGAATTTATTGTCGCGCCGACTTTTTGCGTATGATCCGAAAACCGGTGTCCCCCTTTTCGGATCATGCGTCAGAGCGCGTTGTTGTCGGTCTCGCCGGTACGGATGCGGATCGCGCGCTCGATTGAGGTCACGAAGATTTTCCCGTCGCCGATCTGTCCGGTCTTCGCCGCCTTCACGATCGCATCGACGGCGCGGTCGGCGTTCTCCGTGCTCACCGCGATTTCGAGGCGCACCTTCGGGAGAAAGTGGATCGCGTATTCGGCGCCTCGATAAATTTCGGTGTGGCCTTTCTGGCGGCCGTAGCCCTTCACCTCGGATACCGTGATGCCCTGCACACCGACGCCGGCGAGCGCGTCGCGGACTTCCTCGAGCTTGAACGGCTTGATGACAGCAATAATGAGCTTCATATGCGCCTCCCCTGCTGACGGTTTGTTTTTGAAGAATGACCGCCCGGCAGTGCGGCCCGCCCATAAAACAAGGGCGGCATGGTGTGCACAGATTATCGGCGTTCAGCCGGAATTTTAAGCGGGCAGGCGGGAAGCGCGCCGCTTTTTCGGCGGCAGCGTCAGCCAATGGTTTTTTGGGTTTTTCGCCGGCTTTTAGGGTTTTTTCTTCTCGAAGTTCGGGTCTTTCTTCCGAATTAGCCCTTCCTGGGCGACGGAAGCGACCAAAGTGCCGTCTCGCGTGAAAAACTGACCGCGGGAGAAACCCCGGGCGCCGTTCGCATTCGGCGAATCCTGTGAATAGAGAATCCAGTCGTCGGCGCGGAACGGCCGGTGAAACCAGAGCGCGTGGTCGAGGCTGGCGGCCTGGATCGAGCGGGAAAACACCGATCGGCCGTGCGGGATGAGCGAGGCATCGAGTAGCCCCATGTCGGACGCATAGGCCAGCACGCAGCGGTGAATCACCGGATCGTCGGGCAAGGGTGCCGAGCACTTCATCCAGACATTGAATTTCGGCGCGCGGTAATCCTTCGAGAGGTAGCGCATGTATTCGACGGGCCTCAGCTCGATCGGCCGTTCACGCTCGTAATACTTACGCACGGCCTCGGGCAGCATGGGCATCACTTTTTCGCGGATGTCCTTTTCGCTCATCAGTTCTTCGGGCATCGGCACTTTGGGCATCTCCGCCTGATGCTCGTGGCCGTCTTCTTCTTTCTGAAATGAAACGCCCATGGAGAAGATCGCTTCGCCGTGCTGGATCGCCTTCACCCAGCGGGTCGTGAAAGAGCCGCCGTCGCGGATGCGGTCGACTTCGTAAATAATCGGCACCTTCGGATCGCCTCCGAGAAGAAAGTAAGCGTGCAGCGAATGGCACGCCCGTTCCGGCACCGTGCGGTAAGCCGAGACCAGCGCTTGCCCGATCACTTGTCCCCCGAATACGCGGATGAAACTGTCCTTTGGCGAGTGACCGCGAAACAGATTCACTTCGAGCGTTTCAAGATCGAGGATGTCGAGCAGCGTTTCGACCGCTTTGGCCATCGGAAAACCTTTGTTGATCTGGCTGGTTGCCGGGAAAGGCGTAACCTACATATCTTGCCGCCATGGACAAGCAAACGCAGGGCAAGGCACTGGACGTCGCCATCGCGGGAGCCGGAGTCGCGGGGCCGGCGCTTGCGATTGCGCTCAAGCAGAGCCTGGGCGGAGGATTTTCCGTCACCGTCTTCGACCCGGTGCTTTCACGCGAACCGGCAAAGGACGACCGTGTGGTCGCCATCGCAGGCGGCGCGCGGCGGCTGTTCGAAGCCATCGGCGTGTGGGAACGGATCGCGGACGCGCAGCCGATCCGCGCCATGGAAATCACGGACTCCAAGCTGCACGACGCCGTGCGGCAAACCTTTCTCGAGTTTTCCGAAGACGAAGAGGGCGAGCCGCTCGGGCACATGGTGGAGAACCGCGCCCTGATCGCGGCCCTGCGCGATGCCGCGGAGGAAGCGGAAGTCGGGCTGACTTCCGCGAGCATCGACAGCTACGCAGCCGATGAAAGCTCTGCGCTGTTTGACGCAGGCGGGAAAGAATATCGCGCAAGGTTGCTCGCCGCGGCGGACGGTGCGCAATCGAAGCTGCGAACGCTCGCGAAAATTAAATCGATCTCGCATGACTACGATCAGTCCGGCATCGTCGCGACCATCGGGCATGCCCGCGCGCATGACGGCAAGGCCGTGCAGCATTTCCTGCCCGGCGGATCGTTCGCGTTTCTGCCACTTACGGGGAACCGCTCGTCGATCGTCTGGACCGAACGCACGGCGGAAGCCGGGCGCATCACTGCGCTTTCGCCATCCGCGTTTCTTTCGGAACTGGAATTGCGCTTCGGGTTGCGGCTCGGCGAACTCGAATTGCTCTCGCCTGCGCGGGCCTATCCACTGAGGCTTTCGATTGCGCGCTCATTCATTGCCGAGCGGCTCGCGCTCGTGGGTGACGCCGCGCACGTTATCCATCCTCTGGCAGGACAAGGCCTGAACATGGGGCTTCGCGATGTGGCGGCGCTTGCGGAATGCATCGCAGACAATGCGCGGCTGGGCCTCGATCCCGGTGCGCCGGAGGTATTGGCCCGCTACCAGCGCTGGCGGCGTGCGGACACCATGACGATGGGCATCGTCACGGACGGCATCAACCGGCTATTTTCAAACGATTCGACGGCGCTCAAATATCTGCGCGATCTCGGCCTTGGCATTGTCGACCGCGCGCCTGCCTTGAAAAAATTCTTTGCCCGCGAGGCGGCGGGCCTCACGGGCAATGTGCCGAAATTGCTTCGGGGCGAGTACATCTAAGTCGGATAAGTCGGAGCGTGATCTTTTCCGAAAGCCGTTCCCATTTTCGGGGTGACGCTTTAGTCCGCGAGCGGGCGCGCTTCCTCAGGCAGCATGATCGGGATGCCGTCGCGGATCGGATAGACGAGCTTGGCGGCGCGCGAGACCAGAACCTGTTTTTCCGCGTCGTATTCGAGCGGCCCCTTGGTCACGGGGCAGACCAGAATTTCCAGAAGCTTGGGGTCGACGGTGTGCCGTCCGGTGTTCATCGGGTTCTCCATGCTGGGAGGGTGGCGGCTGCAACGCCAAGCCTATTGTAAAGTTCCGTTCTCGTCGCGCTCGCCCGCCGCCAGCGATATTTCCGTTGCTGCGACGAGAAGCTCCGCGCGGCTTTTTAGGTCGGGCGCTTCGAGCAGCGCCTGCTTTTCCCGTACACCGAACGGCGACATCAGGGAAAGCCCGTTCACGAGCGCTTCGGTGGGGGCCTGCGTGATACCGGACCAATCCGCCTCGATGGAATTGGCGGCAAGATAGTTCGCAAGCGTCTTCAGAAGCGCATCGCGATCGACCTCGTCTTCGCCAACGCCCTGCACGAGATCTTCGGCGTACGGGGCGTAATCCACCCTGCACTGGCGGTAGGGCGTCGAGACGTTCACTTCCTCGACGATGCGAAAGCGTGCGATCCCGGTGAGCACGACCTGATAACGGCCGTCGCCGGACTCGGCGAAGTTGGTAAGCCGTCCCGCGCAACCGACCGCGTAAAGCGGCGGGACCTTGCTCGCGTTTTCTTCCGGCTCGTTGGGCTGGATCATGCCGATCACGCGATCGCCGCGGATCACGTCTTCGATCATCTGGAGATAGCGCGGCTCAAAAATGTTGAGCGGCAGCTCGGTGCGCGGAAGCAGCAATGCGCGCGGCAGCGGGAAGACCGGAATGACGGCTGGAACATCCTTCGGCGTTCGATAGGGCACATTGATCGCCATTGGCTGCTTCGCTGGCCTCCGGGTTTACGAGAAGAGGATGATCGAAAGCTTCTTGCGCGCGTCGATGGTTGCTTCGTCCATCGGGCCCCAGGCCTCGAAGAATTGCAGCAGCTGCTTGCGCGCGGCCTCGTCGTTCCATTTGCGATCCTTTCTGATGATCGCAAGCAGATGCTCGGCGGCGCTCGCCTTGTCGCCCTTGGCGCTGAGCGCGATTGCAAGATCGAGGCGCGACTGGTGGTCGTTCGGATCGGCGTTTACCTTCGCTTCGAGATCGCGGGCTTCGCCGCTCACCTTGCCGGCTTGCTCGGCGAGATCGAGCGCAGCCTTGGCGGCCGTAATCGCAGGCGCCGCGGTTTTATCCTTCGATGCATCCGCCGGAATCATCGCGAAGGTTTCCTTCGCCTGTTCGAGATCGCCGGCCGCAATGTGACAACGCACGAGCCCCGCGAGCGCGCGGGCATTTGCCGGATCTTCGGTCAGCACCTCCGCGAAAAGCGAAGTCGCTTCGTCGAAATCGTTTGCCGCGAGTTTCGCTTCAGCTTCGTTGAGCTGTTCGGTCGCGGGATTGGCCTTGCCGGTGAGCCGCTCGATGAAGGCGGTGACCTGACCTTCGGGTAGCGCGCCGACAAAGCCATCGACCGGCTGGCCCTTGTCGAATGCGAACACGGCGGGGATCGACTGGATGCCGAGCTGGCCCGCGATCTGCGGATGCTGGTCGATGTTCATTTTGACGAGCTTCACCGCGCCGCCGGCCGCGCGCACCGCTTTTTCCAGAACGGGCGTCAGCGCCTTGCAGGGGCCGCACCACTCCGCCCAGAAATCGACGAGCACCGGACGCTTCTTCGATTCCTCGATCACGTCCTTCATGAAGGTCTGTGTCGTGGTGTCGGAAATCACGTCGCCTGTATTGGCCGGTCGTGCGCCGTTTCCCGGATTCAAGTCCATATTCCTGCTCCGAAAGTCCCGATTGGGCTTGGTTCCGGACCATAAATGGGGTCCGGAGCCCCCGAAAGCAAATCCGGGAGGGCTCTGGAGGCGCCAAAAGCCGCGTTAAGGCTAGCCTTATCGAAGGTGTTGCGCGCGCGAAGGCTTTTGCCTAGAACCCCGCTCTACCCGGCGCCCCCAAGGGGACGCCACACGGACGCGGGTGTAGCTCAGGGGTAGAGCACGACCTTGCCAAGGTCGGGGTCGAGGGTTCGAATCCCTTCGCCCGCTCCAGTTTTCTCGAAGAATCAATCGCCCAGCACGTGCAGCACGATCTCGCGGTCGTGCGGGCGCGTGCGGTGCTCGAACAGATAAATGCCCTGCCAGGTGCCGAGAACGAGGCGGCCATCGACGATGGGGATCGAGAGGCTCGTCTGCGTGAGTGCCGCGCGCAGGTGCGCGGGCATGTCGTCCGGGCCTTCGGCGGAATGAATGTAGCGGTCCGACTCCGGCGCGATCGCTTCGAAGTAATTCTGCAAATCCGTCTGCACGTCGGGATCGGCGTTCTCCTGAATCAGAAGCGATGCCGACGTATGGCGGCAATAGACCGTGAGCAGCCCGGTCGAAAATTTTTCCGCAGCCAGCCAGCGCAACATTTCGTGCGTGAATTCGTAGAGTCCGCGGCCCTTGGTCTGCATGGTGAGGGCGTGCGTTGCCTGCCGCATGTTAGTGTCCTGCCGCCAGCGTTCCGAGATAGCGTGGATCGGAAATCCCGGTGATGCCATTCGGCGTCACCAGAATCGAATTTGCCGCGCCGAGATTGAACGGAAAAAACCGCACCTTGTGCCCATAGGTCTCAAAAGCGATCCATTGCGCGGGCGGCATCACGCGCTCCATCGCGCGTTCGGGCCGCACTTCGTCCGGCATCCATTGATGATGGATGCGCGGAAGCAGAACCGCCTGCGCGATGTCGAGCCGGTGGTCGATCACACCGGAAATCACGCGCAGCACGGTCGTGATGATGGTTGAGCCCCCCGGTGAACCTGTGACGAGGAATACCTTGCCGTCTTTCAAGAGGATTGTTGGCGACATCGAGGACAGCGGCTTCTTGTTCGGCCCCGGTGCATTGGCGGCACCTCCCACGAGGCCGTAAGCATTCGGCACGCCAGGCGCGAGCGCGAAGTCGTCGAGTTCGTTATTGAGCAAAACGCCGGTGCTCTCGGCGACCAGACCGAGGCCGAAATTGAGATTGAGCGTGACGGTGGCCGCGACCGCGTTGCCGTGCCGGTCGACGATCGAATAATGCGTAGTGTTCTCGCCTTCCTTCTTCGGTGTGATCCCCGCCTTGATGAAGGCGGAAGGAATGGCCCTGGTTTCGTCGATGCTTTTGCGGATCCGCGCGGCGTAATCCTTCGAGATCAGGTGCGTGAGCGGAACCTTGACGAAAGCCGGGTCGCCGAAGAACTCGGCGCGGTCGGCATAGGCGCGCTTCATCGCCTCGACCATCAGATGCAGCGTATGCGGCGCGTTCGGCCCGCCGATGAGTTCATAGCCCTCGAGAATGTTCAGGATCTGAATCAGAAGCGCGCCGCCCGACGAAGGCGGCGGCATCGAGAGTACGTCGTAGCCGCGGTAGCTGCCGCGCACGACTTCGAGCATTTCGGTCTTGTACCGCGCGAGATCGTCCGCGGTCATGACGCCGCCGGCCTCACGGACGGCAAGCGCGATCTTCTCCGCGATCTCTCCCTTGTAAAAGGCGCTTGGCCCATTCTTCGCGATGGCTTCGAGCGTGTCGGCGAGATCGCGCTGTACGAGCGCGCCGTCTTGTAGAATCTTGCCGTCACGCGCGAAAATTTTTGCCGACGAAGGCCAGCGCAGGAGCGTATTCTGAAAGAATGCGAGCGAAGTTTTGAGATCGCTTTCGATCGGGACGCCGTCGCGCGCGAGACGGATCGCGGGAGCGATCAAATCGGCAAGCGAAAACCTGCCGGAGCCGAATTTCTCGAGCGCGGTGGCAAGACCGGAGACGCTGCCGGGAACGCCCACGCCGAGCCCGGTGCGAAGCGTCTTCGCGATATCCGGTTTGCCGTTCCCGTCGAGAAAGCTCTTTTCGTTGATCGCGGCCGGGGCGATTTCGCGGAAGTCGAGCGCAACGGCGTGCTTCTTCTCCGCAAGCCAGATCACGAAGAAGCCGCCGCCGCCGAGATTCCCCGCGCGGGGATGGGTAACCGCGAGCGCGAAACCGACCGCCACAGCGGCGTCGATGGCGTTGCCGCCTTTCTTGAGAACCTCCACACCGATCTTTGTCGCGATGGCGTCCTGTGTCGTCACCATGCCGTGTTTCGCGACGACGGGCTTCGCCGTCTTTGCAAGCAGGACGATGTCGCTTGCGGGTTGCGGGATCGCCTGCGAGCCGAGCGCGACGAGGAGCACAAGGACAATCGGCAGACGGCTGGATGCGAGGGAAGAGATCGCGTTCATGACGAAGCCTTATTAGCAGCTTGTCCCCGCTTGACGCGAGTTCCGGCGAGGTTTTACCTCAAGCGTCTCTTCGAAACGGGAGCAGAATAATGGCCGCCAATGCCGCAAATTTCTTTTTTGCAAACGCAGTACGCATTCGCTCGCTGGGGATTGTCGCACTGCTCGCGCTATTTACCGCAGGCTGCGGCGTCAACGCGATTCCGACCTATGAGGAGCAGGCCAAGGCGAAATGGGGCGAGGTGCAGAACCAGTATCAGCGCCGCTCCGATCTCATTCCTAATCTCGTGGAGACCGTGAAGGGCTTTGCGCAGCAGGAAAGAGATGTGCTGACGGCCGTGGTCGAAGCGCGCGCGAAGGCGACGCAAATCAGGATCGACGCGAGCCAGATCACGGACGCCGAAGCGCTGAAGCGATTTCAGGACGCGCAGCAGCAGCTTTCCGGCGCGATCGGACGCCTGCTCGCGGTCGCCGAAGCCTATCCCGACCTGAAGTCGAGCCAGAACTTCCTCACCTTGCAGGCGCAGCTCGAGGGCACCGAAAACCGGATCGCGGTCGCGCGCCGCGACTACATCGAAGCGGTGCGCATCTATAACACCGAGCTTCGTACCTTCCCGGGCATTCTCTGGGCCTCCACGCTCTATCGCGACGCCAAGCCGATGGCGACCTTCACAATTCCCGAAGAGCAGATGCGCGTTCCGAACGTGAAGTTCACGAAGTAAATTCCATGCGCTTCGCCGCGGCGGGGAAAAGCTTGTCGCGGGCGCTCATCGCGCTCGCGCTTCTTCTCGCGCCGCTTGCCGCCTTTGCCCAGACTTCGGAGCCGCTCCAGTTTCCGGAACTGACGGGCCGCATCGTCGACCGCGCGTCGCTACTCAGCGACGCCCAACGCAAGGAACTTTCCCGGAAGCTCGAGGACCTCGAGACCAAAACCACCGCGCAGTTTGTCGTCGTGACGCTCACTTCGCTTTCCGGCCGCACCATCGAGGAGTACGGATACCAGCTCGGCCGGCGCTGGGGCATCGGGCAGAAGACGACGAATAACGGCGTGTTGCTGATCGTCGCGCCGAACGAGCGCAAGGTACGGATCGAAGTCGGTTACGGCGCGGAGGGCATACTGCCGGATGCGGTGTCGTCGCTCATCATCCAGCGCGTCATTATTCCGAAATTTCGCGCGAACGACTACGCGGGCGGGATCGTTGCGGGCGCGGACGAGATCATCAAGGTGCTGTCCGGCGGTGGCGAGGAGTGGAAGCGCCCGCCGCAGCAAGGACAGCAAATCCCGGACTGGGTGATCGTCCTTCTGGTTCTTCTCTTTACGTTCGGCCCGATCTTTCTCGCGGTCCTGATTACGTGGCTCACGGTGCGCTCGATCACACGCAGCACGATCCACGGCCAGAAACAGAAGGGCAAGAAGCAGCAGACCTTCTGGGAACGGGTGAACAGCGGGTCGAGTTCAGGGTCGTCATCCTGGAGTTCATCATCCTCCTCTTCGTCATGGTCGTCTTCTGACTCGGGCGGCTTTTCCGGAGGCGGCGGTTCGTTTGGCGGCGGCGGCTCGTCGGGAAGCTGGTGATGCGAAGGATTGTATTCGCTGCGATCATGCTCTTGCCGGCGCCCGCAGCGGCGCAGACCGCCGAGCCGCCCATCGAGCAGATTTCGCTCGGCGCATCGCTCGTCATGCTCGGCTTCCTCCTGCTCGCGGCGCTGATCGTGATCTCGGTGCTGTGCCAGATTCTGATCGTGATCGGGCTGGTGCCGGAGAAGGGAAGAATCCGGAGTGTGATGTTCTGGCTTTCCCGAGTCGTCTCCGGGGTCCGTGTCACGCGCGGCACGGATTCAGGTTCGCGGGGCACGGGCAAGGGCGGCGGCGGTTCGTATGGCGGCGGCGGGAGTTCGGGGAACTGGTGATGCGTCTGCACTTCGATCAAGGCGACATGGACAGAATCGCGGAAGCGATCCGGCGCACGGAAACCGCGACCTCGGGCGAAGTCTTCTGCGTTCTTGCCCGCGCTTCGGGCAGCTATCGCGCCTATCCGCTGGTCATCGCATTCCTGCTCGCGCTTCTGGTGCCGCTGCCGCTACTCTACCTGACGTTCACGAGCGCGATTGCGATCTACTCCGCGCAGCTCGGAACGGCGCTCGTGCTCGCGCTCGTCTTCAATCACCGCGCGTTTCGCTTCGGCATCGTGCCGAAGCGCGTGAAACACGATCGGGCGCATGCCGAGGCGCAAAACCAGTTCGCGGCCCACGGACTGCACCAGACGCAGAACCGTACCGGCGTGCTGATTTTCGTGTCGCTTGCCGAGCGCTATGTCGAAGTGGTCGCCGACACCGGGATCAGCGAGAAGGTAGCGGACGAGGTATGGCGTGAAGCCGTCACGGCGCTGCTTGATGCGATCAAGCGTGACGAACTCGGCAACGGCTTCATCGAGGCGATCGGTATTTGCGGCAAGGTCCTTGCCGAACACTTTCCGCCAGGCGCGGTGAACAAGGACGAACTGCCGAACAAACTCGTCCTTCTGTAGTTAGCGCGCCATCGAATAGTATTCCGGGTTCGGTTCGTTGCCGGAAGCCGTCGCCATGCGGTTCGACATGTTGAAGAAGCCCGCGACCGCGGAGATGTCCCAGATATCGCGATCCGAGAATCCTGCGCCGCGAAGGCTTGCGCGGTCCTCTTCGCCGACTTCCCATGGCGTTTCGGTAAGCTTCCAGCAAAAATCGAGCATCGCGCGCGTGCGTGCGTCGAGACCGGCAGCGCGATAGTTCGCGACCATCGTCTCTGCAAGCATCGGATCCCCGGTAAGCTTCCGCAGCACCGCGCCGTGCGCGACCAGGCAGTAATGGCAATGGTTGGCACAGGAAACCACGACCGCGATCATCTCCCGTTCGATCTTCGAGAGGCCTGATTTCCCGAGCATCAGGTCGTCCGACATTGCGATAAACGCTTTCAGCTTCGCGAGATCGAACGAATAGGCCTTCAGCACGTTCGGAATGAAGCCGAGCTTCTCCTGGCACTTCGCGAAGTACGCTTTCATCGCCTCGTCGAGTTCGACAGGGGATAGGTCAAGCGCCATCACCTTTTCTTCATGGCGCGCGGCGGGCGAGGGATTGTTTGCGGCCTTCATGGTCGTGTCCTTTTTGGCGTGTAGGGAAAGCTTAACAGCCGGAGACCGTGGCCGAAACATCGGTCTCGACAGCGGATGGACGGAGGCGGAGACTGAATGAAACCGGCGCTGCGAATCGCAGAAAAAGACCGGCCGGTCCTGCGGGGGGAAGCAGGGAGGGCGGCAGCATGAACATCGCTGAAAAGATTCCGGGAAGCGACGATGCGGCCGCCGAAGCCGCGATCGGGGCGGCGGCGAAGATTGCGGCCGCCGCGAAGCTGCCGCAGGATTTTGTCGCAGCATTGTTCGGCGCGGCCTCGCCCGAGGATCTCGCACTCTACAGCCCAGAGGAGATCGCCGCCCTCGCCAAGCAGAGCTTCGCGCATCTCGCAAAGCGGCCGCCCGGAAAGGCGGACATCCAGATTTACAATCCGGCATCCGCGAGAAGCGGCCGCGGACTTGGCGCGATCACGGTGATCGAGATCGAGAACGACGACATGCCGTTCCTGCTCGACTCGGTCGCGGGCGAACTTGGTGCGCAAGGGCTTTCGATCCGCCTTGCCGTCCATCCGATCTTTTCCATCGAGCGCAATGACAATGGAGCGCTCGAGGAATGGCGCGGGCTCGCAAAAGACGGGAAGAAGAAGCGCCGCGAAAGCTTCATTCACATTCATGTCGAGCGCATCGACGAGTCGCGTCACGCAAAGATCGCTGATGCACTGCGGGAGACGCTCGAAGACGTGCGCGTCTGCGTTGCCGATTGGCCGGCGATGCTGGAGTATGTCGACGAGGTCATCGACGGGCTGCAGAAGAAATCACACCCGCTTGGAGAAGAGGAACTCGAAGAAGCCATCGCCTTCATGAAGTGGCTTCGCGACGGGCAGTTCACGTTGCTCGGCTGCCGCGACAACATCGTGATGGGCAGCGGCGAAAACTTCACGCTGGAGCCGCAATACGAGACCGGCCTTGGCATTCTCCGCAGCCGCGGCATCCGCGTCTTGAGCCGCGCCGGCGAGCCGGTCGCGGCCAGCGCCGAATTGCGCGAGTTCATGAATCTTCCGCGGCCTCTGATCGTCACCAAGGCCAACCTGCGCTCGCGCGTGCACCGGCGCGCGCACATGGACTACGTCGGCATCAAGCGCTTCGACAAAAGCGGCAAATTGGTCGGCGAGCGGCGCATCGTCGGGTTGTTCACGTCGCCGGTCTATCGCGAGTCGGTGTTCAAGATTCCGTATCTCAGGCGCAAGGCGGCCTTCGTGCTCGATCACGCGGGCTTTCCGCCGGAGAGCCATTCCGGCAAGGCGCTCGCGAACGTGCTCGAAACCTATCCTCGCGACGACCTGTTTCAGGTGAGCCGCGAGACGCTGTTGCAGTTTTCGCTTTCGATCCTGCAACTCGAGGAAAGGCCGCGCGTGCGCGTGCTGTCGCGCCCCGACCGCTTCAACCGCTTCGTGTCCGTGATCGTCTTCGTGCCGCGCGAGCGCTACGACAGCACGATCCGCGCCAGGATCGGCGCATATCTTGCTGAAATCTATCAGGGGCGCCTGTCGGCATTCTATCCTTATTTCCCCGACGGTCCGCTTACGCGCGTGCATTTCATCATCGGGCGGGACTCCGGCGAAACGCCAAGCCCGCCGCGTACGGAACTCGAAGCCGGCGTTAGCGCGATCATCCGAAGCTGGCAGGACGAGTTCGTGCAGGAGCTTCCGTCGGCATTCGATCCGGTGCGGGCGCGGGAAATTTCCGAGAACTACAGCGGCGCGCTATCGGCCGCCTACCGCGAGGCGTTCTCCGCGAAGACTGCAGTCGCCGACATTCGGGTGATCGAGAATCTCTCCAAGGAAAAGCCGCTCGCGATCAACTTCTATCGCGTGGAGGATGCCGACAACAGCTCGATCAATCTGAAGGTCTGGAATTGCGAGCGGCCATTGCCGCTGTCCGAGCGCGTGCCGCTTCTGGAGAACATGGGCTTTTCCGTGATCGACGAGCGCACCTATGTCATCGAGCGCGATGTGCTTGCAGGCGGCACGGTCTGGCTGCACGACATGACGCTCGCCCGCGCGGACGGCCGCGCGATCGAGTCAGAGGCTCTCGACGCGCGGCTGGAGGCCGCGATGATGGCAGTCTTGCAGGGCCGCGCCGAGAACGATGGCTTCAACGCACTCGTGCTGAACGCAGGCCTGCCGTGGCGTGATGTGACGCTCGTGCGCACGCTCGCGCGCTATCTGCGGCAGGCGGCGATCCCCTACAGCCAGGATTATCTGTGGACGACCGCGAATCGGCATCCGGAGATCGCGCGCGATCTCGTTTCGCTGTTTCATGCGCGCTTCGATCCGCGCGATAGCGGGCCGGCGCGCGAAGCGAAAGTGAAGGAAATTCGCGCACGAATCGAAGCCGCTCTCGCCTCGGTGCAAAGCCTCGATGAAGACCGAATCTTAAGACGATTGGCCAATCTGATTGCTGCCGCGGTGCGCACCAACTTCTATCAGATCGCAAAGGACGGGGGCCCGCGCCCGACGATCTCGATCAAGTTCGAAAGCCGGAAGATCGACGAACTGCCGCTGCCGCGGCCTCTGTTCGAGATCTTCGTCTATTCGCCGCGCGTCGAAGGCGTGCATCTCAGGTTCGGCAAGGTCGCGCGCGGCGGTATCCGCTGGTCCGACCGGCCGCAGGATTTCCGCACCGAAGTACTCGGCCTCGTGAAAGCGCAGCAGGTGAAGAATGCCGTGATCGTGCCGGTGGGCGCGAAAGGCGGTTTCGTGCCGAAGCTGATGCCTTCGGGCGCCTCGCGCGAAATCGTGATGGCGGAGGGAACGGACTGCTACAAGGTCTTCATCCGCTCGTTACTCGAGATCACCGACAATCTCTCGGCAGAAGGTGACGTCGTTCCTCCCGAGAATACGGTGCGGCATGACGCCGACGATCCTTATCTCGTGGTTGCCGCCGACAAAGGCACCGCGACGTTTTCCGACACCGCGAACGCGCTCGCGGTCGAACACGGCTTCTGGCTCGGCGACGCTTTCGCGAGCGGCGGCTCCGCGGGTTACGATCACAAAAAGATGGGCATCACCGCGCGCGGCGCGTGGGAGGCGGTGAAGCGCCACTTCCGCGAGATGGACATCGATATTTCGAACACACCATTCACGGTTGCGGGCGTCGGCGACATGTCGGGCGACGTGTTCGGCAACGGCATGCTGCTTGAGCGCACGATCAGGCTCGTCGCGGCGTTCGATCATCGCGACATCTTCATCGATCCGTCTCCAGAACCGGAGACGAGTTTCACCGAGC
>JAGXQU010000135.1 GCA_018335895.1 Hyphomicrobiales bacterium
TGCGGCGGATCGCCGCCGACGCCATCAGCGAGGGCGGATTTCCGCCGATCATGTTGCAGCCGGTGGACTTCGCGGCGCTTTATCGCGCACGCGCCGAAAGCGCCGCCGCAACGAAATCCTGACGCTATTCGGCAGCCGGAAGCTTTTCGCCCTCGAGGTATTCGAGCCAGACCGCATTTTCGCCGAGGGTCGCCACGAACTTGCGATGCGCCTCGCGCTCCGCATCGGTCAGGAGCGACGCCTGCCGGACTTCGCGCGAGAAGGTGACGACTGTCGTCACTGAAAATTCCTCGCGCACGGCGGCAACAAGACCGAGATTGGCCTGTCGGCCGCCGGCAAGTTCCGCATAAACTTCCGCCAGCAATTCCGCGTCGAGCAGTGCGCCGTGTTTCGTGCGGCGCGAATTATCGATGCCGTAGCGGACGCAAAGGTCGTCGAGCTTATTGCCGCCGCCCGGATGCTTGCGCCGCGCGAGCGTCAGCGTGTCGATCACGCGGTCGCGCGTCGGCGGCACGAGGCCGCACTTCTTCAGTTCGAAATCGATGAAGGTCATGTCGAAGCCGGCATTGTGCGCAACGAGCTTCGAATCCGTGCCGATGAATTCGAGAAACTTCTCAGCAACTTCGGCGAATAAGGGTTTGTCCGCGAGAAATTCCTCGCTCAATCCATGTACGGCTTCGGCCGATGGCGGCATGTCGCGTTCGGGATTGATGTAGGTGTGAAACGTGGCGCCGGTCGGAATCCGGTTCAGGAGTTCAATGCAGCCGATCTCGACGATGCGGTCGCCGGTCGCCGGATCGAAACCGGTGGTTTCGGTGTCGAATACGATCTCGCGCATTTCAGCTCTTTCTGCGGGCCCAGCCAGGCGTCGTCACTGCGGCCAGCACTTCCTTTACTTGCTTCCGGGCGAATTCGAGTCCCTGGCCGGTATCGATGACGAAATCGGCGCGGGCGCGCTTCTCCGAATCAGGCAGTTGCCGCTTCAGAATGGCCTCGAATTTTTCCGCCGTCATGCCCGGCCGCGCAAGCACCCGCTCCCGCTGAACTTCCGGAGGGGCGCTCACGACGATCACCGCGTCGAACTTCGAGGGATCGCCGGTCTCGAACAAAAGCGGGATATCGAGCAGCACCGCTTTTGCGCCCGACTGCTGAGCCTCATGCATGAATTCCGCGCGCAGTTTTCCGACCAACGGATGGACGAGTTTCTCAAGCCGCGCGAGCGCTTCGGGTTTGCCGACGACGTGCGCGGAAAGTTTCTCCCGGTCCACGGCACCGTTACTTGTCGTTCCCGGAAATTCACGCTCGATCAGCGGCGCAGCCTCGCCCGCATAAAGTCGATGTACGGCGGCGTCGGCATCGAACATCGGCACGCCTTCGGCAACGAACATCTGCGCAGTCGTGCTCTTGCCCATGCCCACAGATCCGGTGAGGCCGAGGACAATCACCTGGCTGCGTCCTTCATGAGGTCGGCCACGATCAGGTCTCGCAGCGCTTTCGTCACTTTTGGTTTCACGCCGAACCAGCGCTCGAAGCCCGGCACGGCCTGATGCAGCAGCATACCGAGGCCGTCGATCGCGGCGTGGCCGCGTGCGCGCGCCTTGCGAAGCAAGTCCGTTTCCAGTGGCACGTAAACGATATCGCAGACGGCGGCGCCCGGCTTCAGACTGTTCAGTTCGATTTCGAGCGGCGGCTGGCCTTTCATCCCGAGCGAGGTGGTATTCACGAGCAAGTCCGCGGACGAAATCAGCGATCCAACCTGTTCAAAGCTCGCGATGTTCGATTCGATTTTTATTTCGTTTACCAGTTGCTCAGCGCGTTCGCGCGAGCGATTCACGATCGAAAGTTTTTTCACGCCACGCTCGTGAAGTGCGTAGACGATCGAGCGCGCGGCACCGCCGGCGCCAAGAACGACCGCGTGAGCGGCCTTCTTGTCCCAGCCGGGAGCCGTATCGTCGAGATGCGCCAGAAACCCGGCAACATCGGTGTTGTCACCGTGCAGGATTCCGTCTTGCAGCCACAGCGTATTCGCCACACCGAGCGCACGAACCACAGGCGTCGCAGCGCCAACGTTTCGAGCGGCGGCTTCCTTATGGGGCAGCGTTACATTGCAGCCGGCGAGGTTCTGCTTCGAAAAATTTTGAAGGAATTGATCGATGTCTTCGGGCTTCACCTCGCGCCGCACATACTCGCCGTCGATCTCATGTTCGCGCAGCCAGTAGCCGTGAATGAGCGGAGAGCGCGAATGCGCGACGGGATAGCCGATAACGCAGGCGCGTTTCGTCACGGCACCATCATCCCTGATTTGCGGAAGTAGGCGAGCAAAGGCATCAGCGGCATGCCGAGGATCGTGAAGTGATCGCCTTCGATTTTCTCGAAGAGGTTCACGCCGACGCTTTCGAGCTGATAGGCGCCGACGCTCTGCATCACGCGGTCGCCTGCGTCATCGAGATAGGCGTCGAGGAATGCGTCGCTGAACTTGTGCATCGTCAGGTGCGCGCTCGATACGGTTTCGAACAGCACGGTGCCATCACGAACGAGGGCGATTCCGGAATGCAGCGCGTGAGTCTTGCCGGAGAATTTTCGAAGCTGCGCGCGGGCGGCTTCGATGGATTTCGGTTTCGAGAAGCGCTCGTTGCCAAGCGCGAGCGTTTGATCCGCGCCGAGTACGGTTTTGCCTTTGTTTCGTTTTGCGGTTTCGAATGCTTTCGCGCGTGCGAGCAGAAGTGCCGCGCCATCCGGTGTCGCCGCTTCTTTTGGGGAGGCGGCTTCCGCCGCGCGCTCGTCGATGTCGGCGGGATCGATCTCGAGCGGAACGCCGGCCGCTTCCAAAAGCGCGCGGCGCGGCGCACTTTTCGACGCGAGTACGAGCGGCTGAGCCTGCCAGAGCGTCATTGAACGTTCGCCGCGTCCCGGCGGCGTTCCTGCAACAGTGCGATCACGGCTGCGGCGGTTTCCTCGATCGAGCGCCGCGTCACGTCGATGATCGGCCAGTTATGACGCGAACAAAGTTTCTTCGAGTTCGCGATCTCGTCGCTGACCGAATGACGGTCGACGTAATGCGAGTCCGACTGGTTCGCGTTCAAGCCGAGAAGACGGTTCTGGCGGATCTGCACGATCCGCTCCGGGCTGGCGATGAGACCGACAACCAACGGCTTCGAAACGAGTTCGAGCTGGCCTGGAGGATCGATGCCGGGAACCAGCGGCACGTTCGCGGTCTTGATGCCGCGGTTGGCGAGATAAATGCTGGTCGGAGTTTTTGAGGTGCGCGAGATGCCGACGAGCACGACATCCGCTTCGTCGAGATTCTCCGGATGCTGGCCGTCGTCGTGCATCAGCGTGTAATTCAGCGCATCGATGCGGCGGAAATATTCCGCGTTGAGGGTGTGCTGGCCGCCGACGCGAGGCGTCGTCTCGGTGCCGAGATAGGAAGCGAACAGGCCGAGGACCGGGCTCAGGATTGAAAGGCACGGGATGCCTTTTTCCTTACAATGATCTTCGAGCCGGCTCGTGAGGACCGGATCGACCAGAGTATAAAGAACGATCCCGGGATTGGCGTCGATATCGGACAGCACAGGCTCGAGCTGTTTCACATTCCGGATCAGCGGGTACACATGCTCGATCGGCGAAACGGTGGAGTATTGCGCGCAGGCGGCGCGCCCGACCGCCAGAAGCGTTTCGCCGGTTGCATCCGATACGAGATGAAGATGGAAATAGCTTTCCGTCTTGGGCAAGGCCGGAACATCCATGGAACTGTGAATTGCTGGGGAGAAGGCCATGGAGAATCGGCCAGCGCAAGGGTCGCCCGGGATAACGCGCGGAATCGTCCAGATTCAATTGCTCGGGATCGAATCTGGAGAATGTCTGTGACTTATGGGAAGAAGTCGGCGAAGCGAATAAAATCAACGCTTCAGGCTGGCTGTGATTTTTGGGAATGGTTTGGGTAGTGGAGTGGCTGACTGGGATAAAACTTGTCCCCGGACTCGACCCATCAAATAGACTCTAACTAAAGATTCTAGAAAATAGTTAGTAGGGAAGGATAAGTACGGCGTGAGCGGAAAGTTCCTGCGTGTTCTCGATGGCGAGAAGTTCGAGGTGCCGCCGGTCTGGATGATGCGGCAGGCAGGGCGCTATCTCCCCGAGTACCGGGAAACGCGTGCGAAGGCAGGCGGTTTCGTCGATCTGTGTCTGAATCCAGATCTTGCATCCGAAGTCACCTTGCAGCCGATCCGCCGGTTCGGGTTCGATGCGGCGATTATCTTCTCGGATATTCTGATCGTTCCTTACGCGCTCGGAGCAAAACTCTGGTTTGAGGAAGGCGAAGGTCCGCGTCTTGAGCCGGTCACGGATCAAGCGAGCTTCGGAAAACTTGCTGATCAGCCGGATCGTAAAATCACGGAGCGGGTCTACGAGGCGCTGGTACAGACCCGGGCGGCCTTGCCGAAGGAAACGAGCCTGATCGGCTTCTGTGGGGCGCCCTGGACGGTTGCGACCTATCTGGTGGCCGGAAGAGGCACTGGAGATCAGGCTCCTGCGCGATTGCTTGCCATGCAGGAGCCAGCGCTATTCCAGAAGATCATCGACCGGCTGGTTGAGACGTCGGCCGAACACCTGATCGGACAGATCAAAGCGGGGGCAGACGCGGTCCAGATTTTCGATACCTGGTCGGGAGTTCTGGATCCGCAATCCTTCGAGCGCTGGTGCGTGAAGCCGGTTGCGGCAATTGCTGCAAAGGTCCGTGCCGCGATACCGGATGCGCGCATCATCGTGTTTCCGAAGGGCGCTTCACTCAATGGAATTGACGCGGTAGCGAAACAATCGAGCGCCAATGCTGCGGGCATCGACTGGATTACGAACCGTAAGGAATGTGCTGTGAGATTCGGGGATAACGTTGCAATCCAGGGAAATCTCGATCCTTTGGCGCTTATCGCCGGGGGAGAAGCTTTGGATAAGGCTGTCGATAACGTGCTCGGTGAATTGCGCGGTGTACGGCATATTTTCAATCTCGGTCACGGCATCCGCAAGGAGACACCGATCGAAAACGTCGAGCGGATGATCGCAAGAGTGAGACGCTGAGCGATGTATCTCTGGATCAAGACGCTGCACATCCTTGCCTTCATCTCCTGGATGGCGGCGCTGCTCTATCTGCCGCGGCTCATGGTCTATCACTGCTCGGCGGTGAAGGGCTCGATCCAGTCGGAAACCTTCAAAATCATGGAGCGGCGTCTGCTCAAAGCGATTGCGCTTCCGGCGATGATCGTGACCTGGCTCGCGGGCCTCTGGCTCGTTTATGAGACCGGCGCATGGCGTTCAGGCTGGCTGCACGCGAAGTTCGTGCTGGTGCTCGCGCTATCCGCGGCACACGGCATGCAGGCCAGATGGGTTCGGGAGTTTGCGGCCGATGCCAATCAGCGCCAGGAGCGCTTCTATCGGCTTATGAACGAAGTTCCGACCGTCCTGATGATCGGAATCGTGATCCTGGCGGTGGTTAAGCCGTTTTAATCTTGTAGGGCTCCAGCCGGGGTTGCCTCCCCGGCCCGTTTTCCCTATTTTCTCCGTGCCTTCCTCAAGTGCAGGCGTCGTCCGCGGTTAGCCGAAAGCGTTTTCGTATCGGCAGCGGCGCCGGGCTCCAGACCCTCCTTCAAGCCCGAAAGACCTGCTCCTCCCAGAACTGCAACATCCGTGGCGGCGGATTCCGCCGGAAATTTCTCCAGGAAATTCCGTCAAGACAAGGACGATCCCCAATGCGGGAAATCAAACTTACTGAACTCAAACAAAAATCCCCCGTCGAGCTGCTTGCGGTGGCGGAGGAACTTCTGGTCGAAAACGCAAGCACGATGCGCAAACAGGAATTGATGTTTGCCATCCTCAAGCAGTACGCCTCGAAAGAAGTCGACATCGTCGGCGAAGGCGTCGTGGAAGTTCTGCCGGACGGCTTTGGCTTCCTGCGCTCGCCGGACGCGAACTACCTCGCGGGCCCGGACGACATCTACATTTCGCCTTCGCAGATCCGGCGCTTTTCTCTTCGTACCGGCGATACGGTCGAAGGGCACATCCGTTCGCCGAAAGAGGGCGAGCGCTACTTCGCGCTGCTCAAGGTCAACACGATCAATTTCGAGGACCCCGAGAAGATCAAGCACAAGGTCCACTTCGACAACCTGACGCCGCTCTATCCGGACGAGCGGATCAAGATGGAAATCGAGGACCCGACACGGAAGGACAATTCCTCGCGCATCATCGACATCGTGGCGCCGCTCGGCAAAGGCCAACGCGGCCTGATCGTCGCGCCGCCGCGTACCGGTAAAACGGTTCTTCTCCAGAACATCGCGCACTCGATCACGGCCAATCATCCGGAGTGCTACCTGATCGTTCTCCTGATCGATGAGCGGCCGGAAGAAGTCACCGACATGCAGCGCTCGGTGAAGGGCGAGGTCGTTTCCTCGACCTTCGACGAGCCGGCGTCACGCCACGTTGCGGTCGCTGAAATGGTAATCGAGAAGGCCAAACGTCTCGTGGAACACGGCCGCGATGTCGTGATCCTGCTCGACTCGATCACCCGTCTCGGCCGCGCCTACAACACCGTGGTGCCAAGCTCGGGCAAGGTGCTTACGGGCGGCGTCGACGCGAACGCGCTGCAGCGTCCGAAGCGCTTCTTCGGCGCCGCGCGTAACATCGAGGAAGGCGGCTCGCTCACCATCATCGCGACCGCGCTGATCGATACCGGCTCGCGCATGGACGAAGTCATCTTCGAAGAATTCAAGGGCACCGGTAACTCGGAAATCATCCTCGACCGCAAGGTCTCGGACAAGCGCGTGTTCCCGGCGATGGACATCACCCGCTCTGGCACACGCAAGGAAGAGCTCCTGGTCCCGCCGGATCAGCTCAAGAAGATGTACGTGCTCCGCCGCATCCTCAATCCGATGGGCACGGTCGATGCGATCGAATTCCTCATCGACAAGCTCAAGCAGACCAAGAACAACGGCGATTTCTTCGAGAGCATGAATACCTGAGGCTCTCGCTATCCGAAGAAAGAGCCCGGCAGCGATGCCGGGCTTTTTTGTTGGCTTGAGCAGGTCTTACGCCGGCGCGAGGTTTCGTTTGGAAACGTAGATCGCGAACAGCGTCGCCGTCAGATACATGCAGAGCGTGTAGATGCCCGGCACGAGAGAGGCGGCTGGATTGTTCAACACGTTCAGTGCGACATAGATCGCAAGCGCGGTGTTGTGGATGCCGATCTCCATGGTGATGGCGATGGCCTGCCGCTCGGGCAGCTTCAGTGCGAGCGGCGCGAGATAGCCGGTCAGCATGCTCACGACATTGAAGAGCAGGCAGGCGAGACCGACTGCGATGATGCTGTCGAGCAACTTCGCGCGCTCGATATAGATCGCGGCGAAGATCAGGATCGCGAGTACGACGATGGAAAAAAGCTTGATCGGCTTTTCCATGCGCTTCGCGAATTCCGGCGCGCGGGCGCGGACCAGCATGCCGATTACGACCGGGACCAGGATGATCGCCGCGACCTCGATGACCTTGCGGTGCGGTGGCGGCACGTACTGGCCCGCACCAAAGAAGTATTCCAGCGAGAGATTGATCACGATCGGGAGGGTGAGCAGCGCAAGGATGCTGTTCACGGCGGTCAGGGTGATGTTCAGCGCGACATCGCCCTTGGCGAGGTGGCTGTAGATGTTCGCGGTGGCGCCGCCGGGCGCCGCCGCGACCAGCATCAGGCCGAGCGCGTGGTTGGGCGAAAGCTTGAGCCAGATCGCGATCAGCAGTGCAGCGAAGGGCAGCAGAATCACCTGTAGGAAAAGTCCGAAGCCGACGGCGAGCGGATAGCGGGCGACGCGCTTGAAGTCGTCCCAGGTGAGACTGAGGCCCAGCCCGAACATGATGATGCCGATGGACAGCGGCAGCAGAAGGTCGGTCAGGATGGATGCTTGCATGGTGGTTCGCCCCCGCGAATTTGCTTGTTGTCTACAAGCTATGGAAAGCGCGGATGGCGCGCAATCCGGAGCGCGCGAATAGTCTAGGCGCGCGCCACATTCAGCGAGGTCAGCAGAAGTTGCCGGTCCATCGGATCCTTAAGGGTTCGCAGACCGGTCTTGCGAAGACGCGTAAGCTGTCCGGCAATGGCCTTGCGATGGTGTTGCGGGGCTAGGCGGTAAAGCTGCGCGCTGCGCTTGGCCAAGGCGATCATAATCTCGGGGTTGCTCGACCCGGCGTGGCGGATTTCGGAGAACGCGCTATCGAGCAGGGCCGCGAAGGATGCACTTGGATGATGAATGCGCACGGTGCCTTCGTCGTCACACCAGATGCCCGGATCATCTGCGCGATTCATGATCAGCGCGATCGAAGTCGAAAGCCTGTCGATAACGGCAGTCGCTGTATGAGGGTCGTTTATCCCAGGCGACAGCGCACGCAAGGCAATCTCGACCAGCTGTCGGATCGAATATTCAAGGTCTTGGGTCGATGTGCGGTCGCGGCCAAGGATAAAGCTCTTTTGAACGGCCTTCGACAATACCTCATTGCCAGCGCGCCTTGGTTTGATCCAGCCGATCAGTTCTCCGGCGAGGACATGGTGGCCGGGCCTGACGGCAAGCAATACGACGGCGTTCCTATCGGCAGCGGCATGGCCTATCGCCGGGTAATCGATTGCCTGGATGTAGCCCGCAGCCGGCGATGCAATCGCCTCGCCCTCTTTCTGAAATGATTTTCGCGCGGCCGGAGTAAGACTTTTGTGTTTGCCGCTTTCCCCTGTGAGCAAGTCGCGAACCTGACCATCGAGGGCTTGGCCGACGCGTTCAATCACGGTGTCGGCTACGATGGAGCGTGCAAGATGGTGAACAAAGAAGAGAAGCACGATCACGCTGATCAGCACCAGCAGGACCGAGATCGTTACGGCTAGGTTTGAAACCGCGTCGGCATCGCCAACGACACTTCGCAACGCCAGCAGCAGATAGACGACTGTGCCAAGAAATAGACCCAGCGAGAGCTTGGTGCGGTTGTCACTCATGAAGATGGGTATCAGCCGGGGGCCGAGCGACTGGGCGGCAAGCGCAAGCACAACCATGGTGATCGAAATCGCGAGCGTCGCCATAGTAATCATGGCGCCCAGCAGATTTGAAATGAACACCGAGGCGTCCGCAGCATCGCCGCTGTAAAGCCACCAGACCGGATCACCGCCCGCACGGAGTCGAACACGGAGCGCAACAATTGCGAGTGCGGCCCCAGCGAGGCAAAGAGCAATGGGAAGCCCCCATAGACTGTTTTGAAGTCTGGTCCACAGCAACGCAATGCGTGTGATCATGACGGGCTATATCCTGAATGTTCGGCAGGTCCCGAAAGAGCGATCTCGAGTTTTGCCGGATCGGTGATCGGCAGCGAGCATGTTTCGCCCCGGCAGACGAAGGCGGCGCCCTCGCCTTTTGCAGCGGCGACTTTTTCCCGCGCGGGATGATTGGTGGGGAGTGCAGACTCGTCCGGCGCGCGAAGCAGCGCCGATGCGAGGAAGGACTGCTCGAGCGCGGCCTTGGCAAATTCCTCTGCGCGGGTTCCGGTGACGACGATCTCTGCGAGCCTGAGCCGCGTATCGAGTGCTGCGAGCAGGGCCGCGTGTCCGAAGAGGTTTACGGCGGCGAGCGGGAGTACGCCCGCAAACAGCCGGTCGACTTTCACGCGATAGGAATATACTCCTGTAATGGTTGCGAGCCGTACGAGGTTCTGCGCCATCCAGGCGTGCGGGTTCGGAATCGCGTCGTCGCGCGTCGAGTTCGGCCGCAAGATCAGTTCGCCGCCGTCATCAGCGGTCAGAAAATATCCGCCGGTCTCCAGCGAGGCGTGATGCTTCTCAAGAAGCGCCTCCCACGCGACGGCGCGATCGAGATAGCTCTGCTCTCCTGTCGCGCGATGCAGCGCCAGCGCCGCGCGGATCATCGAGCCGTAGTCGGACGACAGTCCGGGAAAAAGCAGCCTGCCTTCGCGCCAGGAATGTCCGAGGCGGCCCTCGCGGGTCATGTTGTCCGAGACGATGCGGAAAGCTGTCGCGCCCAGTTCGATCCACGAAGGCTCGTCGAACGTCGCGCCGGTGTTTGCGAGCGCGGCACACATCAGTCCGTTCCAGTCCGCGAGCACCTTATCGTCCAGACCGGGCCTGACTCGGTTTGCGCGAGCATCTAAAAGTTTCGCGCGGAGCGGGCCGAGCCGCGCTTCCTCTTCCGGCGATGCGCTGCCGGACAGAAGCCGGTTTGCAATGTTGTGGCCTTCGAAGTTTCCTTCGCGGGTGATGTCATAGGCCTTCGCAAAGAAGGCGGCGTCCTCCACGCCGAGCACACGCTCTACCTCGGCAAACGACCAGACATAGAACTTGCCCTCCTCGCCTTCGGAGTCGGCATCGAGACTGGAGGCGAAGCCGCCGCCCTCGACGATCATCTCGCGCTTGAGCCACTCGACCGTTTCAACGGCGCGGCGGCGGAAGAGATCGTCTCCCGTCTTCTTCCAGGCGAGCGCGAGCAGCTCGAGGAGCTGCGCGTTGTCGTAGAGCATCTTCTCGAAATGCGGCACGAGCCAGCGGTCATCCACCGAGTAGCGTGCGAAGCCGCCGCCGAGATGATCGTAGATGCCGCCCTCGCACATGTTCCGGAGCGAGACGATCGCGGCGTCGAAGAAAGATTCGGAGCCGGTTCTTTCGCCTGCGCGCCAGAGGAATTCGAGGATCGCGCATTGCGGAAATTTCGGCGCGCCGCGGATGCCGCCCTTTTCCGTGTCGATGAGACGGAGAAACTGTTCTGCGAGTCCGTTCAGTTCTTCGATCCCGATAACAACCTTGCCGGCAGGCCGGGCTTTCTCGTGGAGCGCTTTCACGAGCGCTTCGCGATTCTTGCCGATCTTCTCCGGCTCCTCGCGATAGACGCGCGCGATGTGCCGGAGCACGTCCTGAAAACCCGGGCGGCCGTATTGCGCGGTCTTCGGAAAATAGGTCCCGCCCCAGAACGGCTTTCCGTCGGCGTCCAGAAACATCGTCAGCGGCCAGCCGCCCTGCTCTCCAAGGTGATGGAGCGCGGACATGTAGATCTCGTCGACTTCAGGCCGCTCCTCGCGATCGACTTTGATGTTTACGAAGAGCTCGTTCATCACGGCGGCGGTCGCCCCGTCCTCGAAACTCTCGTGCGCCATGACGTGGCACCAGTGACAAGCCGCATAGCCTATGGAGAGCAGAACGGG
>JAGXQU010000136.1 GCA_018335895.1 Hyphomicrobiales bacterium
CGACCACCGGTTTCCGCGACGGCCCGCCGCTCGTTACCGGCGCGCAGATCGGCGACTCGGGCACCGGCCTCCATCTCGCGCTCGGCATCGTGACTGCGCTCTACCAGCGCAGCCGCACCGGCCGCGGCCAGAAGGTGCTCTGCGCGATGCAGGACGGCGTTCTGAATCTCGCGCGCGTGAAATTGCGCGACCAACAGCGTCTGAAGCACGGGCCGCTCACCGAGTACTCGCAGTATGGCGAAGGCGTTCCCTTTGGTGATGCCGTGCCGCGCGCAGGCAACGACTCCGGCGGAGGCCAGCCAGGCCGCATCCTGAAGTGCAAGGGCGCGCCGGAAGATCCGAACGCCTACATCTACTTCATTACGCAGGCGCCGGTCTGGGAGGCGATCTGCGACGTGATCGGCGAGCCGACCTGGAAGACCGATCCGGAATACGCAACCCCCAAGGCGCGTCTGCCGAAGTTGAACGCGATCTTCTCGCGGATCGAACAATGGACCATGACCAAGACCAAATTCGAGGCCATGGACATTCTGAACAAGTACGACATTCCGTGCGGTCCCATCCTTTCGATGAAGGAACTCGCGGAAGACCAGTCGCTGCGCAAGACCGGCACGGTCGTCGAAGTCGATCATCCGAAGCGCGGCAAGTATCTCTCGGTCGGCAATCCGATCAAGCTTTCCGACTCGATCTCGAAGGTGAAGCGCTCGCCGCTCTTGGGCGAACACACCGACGAGATTCTCAAGGACGTGCTCGGTTATTCGGCGAAGGAGATTTCCGACATCAAGTTGTCGGGCGCAATCACCGCGCCGGAAAAGAAAGAAAAAGCGGCCTAGGAACAAAGCCCCCGCCCCGGCAACGGGGCGGGGTTTTTAAACAGATATTGGCGGGGAGATCAGACGATGCGTATCGTCGTGCATGGCCAGCAGGCCTTCGGAAAAGCCGTACTCGAAGCGCTCCTGAAGCGCGGTGACAATGTAATCGGCGTCTATGTCGCGCCGGAAAAGGAAGGCCAGAAGGCTGACCCGCTCAAGGAAGCGGCGCTCGCCGCCAACCTTCCGGTCTACCAACCGGATTCCTACAAGAAGCCGGAAGTCTGGGAGCAGTTCAAATCGCTGAAGCCCGACCTCCAGGTGATGGCGTTCGTCACGCTGTTCGTTCCGGAAGAGTTTCTCAACATTCCGACCCACGGCTCGATCCAGTATCACCCCTCGCTCCTGCCGGCCTATCGCGGCGCGTCCGCCATTAACTGGCCGATCATCAAGGGCGAGAAGGAAACCGGACTTTCGATTTTCTGGCCCGACAACGGCTTGGACACCGGCGACGTTCTTATCCAGAAGAAGACGCCGATCTCCGATAAGGACACGCTCGGCACGGTCTATTTCGACCGCCTGTTCCCGATGGGCGTCGATGCAATGCTCGAATCCGTCGATCTCGTGAAAGCCGGCAAGGCACCTCGCATCAAGCAGGACGAATCCAAGGCGACCTATGAAGGCCTTTGCCGCGCCGACAACGCGCATGTCGATTTCGGCAAGCCGTGGGAGCAGATCGACCGCCTGATCCGCGGCTGCAATCCTGCGCCGGGCGCATGGGCCACGATCAACGGCGTGAAGCTCAAGATTTTTGACGCGACTCCGCTCCCCGCGCGCGATCCGAAGGGCATCGCAGGCAAGATCGGCGAAGTCGTGCTGGTCGAAGCCGACGGCATCACCGTCGTCTGCGCCGACGGCCGCTTCAAGCTCACCCGCGTGCAAGCCGACGGGCCGAAGATCAACGCCGGCGAGTGGGCGGCGGCGGCAAAGATCGAGAAGGGCGCGCGCTTCTCCTAACCCTGTTCTCTTCAACTTCCTGAAACTCAATCCAGCCACGGATCAAGTCACATGCCTGCTTCACAACACCAGAATCCGAAATCGGACATCGAGATCGCCCAGGCCGCGAAAATGCGGCCGATCATGGATGTCGCCAAAGAACGTCTCGGTATCGACGCGAAAAACCTCGAGCCCTACGGCCACTACAAGGCCAAGGTCTCGATGGACTACATCAAGTCGCTCGCCGGAAAGAAAGACGGCAAGCTCATTCTCGTCACCGCGATCAACCCGACGCCGGCAGGCGAAGGCAAGACCACGACGACCGTGGGCCTCACCGACGCGATCAATCACATCGGCAAGAAGGCGATGTGCGCGCTGCGCGAGCCCTCGCTCGGCCCCTGCTTCGGCGTCAAAGGCGGCGCTGCCGGCGGCGGCTACGCACAGGTCGTGCCGATGGAAGACATCAACCTGCACTTCACCGGCGACTTCCATGCAATCACCTCCGCGCATAACCTGCTCTCGGCGCTGATCGACAACCATATCTACTGGGGCAACGCTTCGGGGCTCGACTCGCGCCGTATCGCCTGGCGCCGCGTGCTCGACATGAACGACCGTGCGCTCCGCGAGATCGTCTGCTCGCTCGGCGGCGTCGCCAACGGCTATCCGCGCGAAGCGGGCTTCGATATCACGGTCGCGTCCGAAGTCATGGCAATCTTCTGTCTCGCGAAGGACATCGACGATCTCAAGACTCGTCTCGGCAACGTCATCGTGGGCTACACCCGCGACCGCAAGCCGGTGCGCGCGAAGGAATTGAACGGCCACGGCGCAATGACCGCGCTGCTCAAGGATGCGATCGCGCCGAACCTCGTGCAGACGCTCGAAGGAACGCCCGCCTTCATCCATGGCGGCCCGTTCGCCAACATCGCGCACGGCTGCAACTCGGTGTCGGCGACGACTGCCGCGTTGAAGCTTGCGGATTACGTCGTGACCGAAGCCGGCTTCGGCGCCGACCTCGGCGCGGAGAAATTCCTCGACATCAAGTGCCGCAAGGCGGGCCTGAAACCCGATTGCGTCGTGATCGTCGCGACCATCCGTGCGCTCAAGATGCACGGCGGCGTCGCCAAGGCCGATCTCAAGAAGGAAGACCTGAAGGCGCTCGAAGCCGGCATGTCGAACCTCCAGCGTCACATCGAGAACCTGAAAAAGTTCGGACTGCCGGCAGTGGTTTCGATCAATCGCTTCTCTGCCGACACCGATGCCGAGATCAAGCTCGTGCGGGAAAAGTGCAAGGCGCTCGGCGTCGAAGCGCTGATGGCCGATCACTGGGCGATGGGCGGCGAAGGTGCAGCCGATGTCGCGAAGGCCGTCGTCAAGGTCTGCGATGAAGGCAAAGCGAACCTGAAGCTGCTTTACCCCGACGAGATGCCGCTGTTCGAGAAGATCCGCACGATCGTGAAGGAGATCTATCGCGGCGACGATGCGGTCGCGGACAAGTCCGTCAAGGACCAGCTCAAGACCTGGGAAGAGATGGGCTTCGGCAAGCTGCCGGTCTGCATCGCGAAGACGCAGTACTCGTTCTCGACCAACCCTGACGCGAAGGGTGCGCCCACCGGCTTTACCATCCCGGTGCGCGAAGTCCGTCTCTCCGCGGGCGCGGAGTTCATCGTCGCGATCTGCGGTGAGATCATGACGATGCCGGGCCTGCCCAAGGTACCCTCGGCCGACACGATCGACGTTAACGCCGAAGGCCGGATCGTCGGCTTGTTCTGACGACCGTCGTGGTGCGCTGGCCAGCGAACACATCCCGTCCCGCTGGCCAGCCGCCATCATTCCGTACTAAGAACTCCCCCGAACATTTTTGTACTCCGGCGGCTAACCCAGCCGCGTCATCGTCTTCAGGGGATGTTTCTTGCGTGGCGTTTCGGATCGCAGCTTCGCTGCTGATTCTGGGGGCTTAGCTCCCGATTTTCAGAAACTTCGAAAGTTCTCGGTGGTTGCCGGCGTCGGCTCCGCGGTTCTTTTTATCGTCGCCGGCCTCGCATTCGCGTTTCAGCTCTTTGGCGACAGCGCGCTTTTTTCCTATGCCATCGCGGTGCAGGACTCCTGGGCGTTTCACTGGCACAACATTTCGAGCCGTTCGACCGTCTATCTCTATGCTCATCTTCCTGCGGAGATCTACGGTAGCCTTACGGGCAACGCCTGGGCGGCCATTCAGATTTACGCCTTCTTGTTCTTCGGTGCACAGCTCCTCGGTCTTGCGTTGACCTATTGGCTCGACCGTACGCCCGGACGGTCCATCTTCGTCTTCGCCTGTCTTTCCAATGCGGTGCTATGTCCGCTCATTTTCGGCGCGCCGAGTGAGATGTGGGTCGCGCACGCTTTCTTCTGGCCTGCGCTTGCGGCCGCGCATTGTTCTACGTCCCGCTGGAACTGGCTTGCGGCATTCCTCACGTTTCTGTCGCTCGCCTTCACGCATGAAGGTGCGTTGGTTTTTCTGGCCGCGATCCTCGGTTCGGTGCTCGTTCGCAAGAACGAGTTCCCCCGCTTCGTGAAATGCCTCGGCGCAACCGCGGTGGTGCTCGCCATCTGGATTCTCGTGCGCTACAGCCTGCGCCCGGACGAATACACCGCGCGCGTCCTTTCCGCCGCGGCTTCCAACGTGTTCAATCCCGAGATTCTGCTGGATCGCATGCTTGTGCTGCTTGCCGCAATGGCCAGCGGGTATTTGCTATTGTTCTTCACGTTGCGGCACGCGGGAGTTTCTTATCCCGCTGCCGTTGCTCTTGTTGCAGCGCTTGCGGCGCTTTCCGCTTACTGGTTCGTCGGCAATCCTGAAATCCATACCGAGAACCGGTATTATCTGCGTACGGTCATCATCGTCCTCTGCCCGCTGATTGCGGCCGGCTCGATATGCGCCGCATTCGGCGGTGAACTCGTTCGCCGGGCAGGCGTGCCTTGTAAAATCCTGCACACCATTGCCCGCCGCATCGGCCCCGGCGCGCTTGCCGCATTGCTGTTGCTGACGATCACGGTCCATGCGGTCGAAACCGCAAGATTTGCTGCAGGCTGGACCGAGTATCTCACGATCTTTCGCGGCATGGTCTCGAAAGGCGAGACGCAGGACAGTAAGTATGTCGAGATCGATCCGGACAATCCGAAATTCCACGACATGCCGTGGTTCTCCACGCTGCCCTATCTTTCCGTGCTGGTTGCGCCAGGTCTCAAACCGCGCCGGCTCGTGATCGACCCGAGGTCCGACTATTTCTGGGTTTCCTGCGCTAAACTTACCGCGAGCGTTCGCAAGGGGAGCGGCCTCGGCATTCCTGCGCAAAGCCGCCAGATGATCCGCGACTACAACTGCCGGAGTCGTCCCTGAGAAATCCGCCCGCCGGGAAGGCGCGACGTTTCCTACATCTCCATACTGATTTCGACCCGGCGGTTTTGCGGCTCTCTTATATTGGGTCCGGTCTTGACGAGCAGGGCTGAAGTTCCGCTGGTCACGACATTGAAACGCACGCGCGCCAGCGACTGCTTGCGCAGGAAATATTTCAGCACTTCGTTTCCGCGTGAGTAGGAGAGCCGCTCCGGATGCGTTTCTGCGGTATCGGCGTGACCGGAGAGAGTCACCCGCGCAATCGGGAGAATTTGCCGGGCGACGAGATCGGCGAGTTCGGCTGCGCCTGCCGTCAGCTGCGTACTTTCGAAGTCGAAAAAAAGATTGAAGCTGTAGGGCCGGGCCGTCACGGCAGGGCTGGTTAGCGGAAGCAGGCTGAACGCAGCGCCGAATTGCAGTAGGCTGCGGCGGTTGAGTGCATGTTGCATGATCCACCTGTTCAGTTTTGCAGCGCAAAACGGGCGGACTTCTACAACGACGTTAGACTCCGCTTTCCGTCTGCTTGCGAGCCTCGATATCCAGATCGGAACCGATTCTGCGCGCTTCGGCAACGAGCGCCGCAGCAAGAGGCGTCATCGGTTCCCGCGGCGGCACCACGAGGCCGATCGTGTGCACGGCCTCGGGGTTGGTGATGGGGATCGCGCGAATGGTTGCGGTGAGCCCGAGCGTCTCCGCGAGCTTCTCCGGCATCACGCTCGCCCATTGTCCGGTGCGGACATGCGCGAACAGCACGATCATGGAATTCGATTCGAGCATGGGCCGTGGCTCGCCGCCGGCCGCGCGCAGCAGGCCTTCAATGATGCGGCGGTTCTGCATGTCGGGCGTAAGCAGGCAGAGCGGCACGCGGGAAACTTCCGCCCAGGTCACGCTGTCGCGATTGCCGAGCGCGGCTTCGGCCGAAGTCAGCAGGCAATAGCGCTCGCGATAGAGCGGCACCATGTTCACGCGGCCGAGCGGCTCGTTGTCGAGATAGGTGATACCCGCATCCACTTCGAGGTTTTCGAGTGCGGTAAGGATTTGAATCGACGTCATCGACAGGATCGTGAAACGCACTTCCGGGTGCCGCTCGCGATAGGGCGTGGTGAGTTCGGCGACCATGGCAAGCGCGGTCGGAATCGCGGCGATGCGGATCTGCCCGGCCAGCCCCGATTTCAGCGCGCGCATTTCTTCGTGCAGCGTACGGCTGTCGGCGAGGATGCGGCGGGCCCAGTCGAGCGTGCGCTCGCCTTCGGGTGTAAAGCCGATGAAGCGCGAGCCGCGCTGAACGAGCAGCACGCCAAGCTGCGCTTCCAACTGCTTGATCCCGGCTGAAAGCGTCGGCTGGGTCACGCCGCAGGTCTCGGCGGCGCGTCCGAAGTGGCGTTCGCGCGCCAATGCCATCAGATATTCAAGCTTGTCGATCAATGGCTTACCTCTGGTATACCAGAGTAGCCGTTCCGATAGGAATTTTCAATCGTACTGGAAATCGCCGGAAAACGAAAAAAAAACCCCGCGCTTTCACACGGGGCTTTTCGATTCGTCAGTGGTCTAGTGGCTTACCACCAGAGGAAAGCCTGGCGCTTCGGGCCGACATACTTGCCGTTCTTGCAGCCCGAGCCGCCGAAGATGGCGTGGAAGCCCTGGCAAGGCGTGGTCAGCGCGTGGATCGTGGCAACGGTCGCGATACCGGCGAGCAGACCGCCAGCCGCGGAACCCGTAGCCGAGCGCGCGATCGTGCCGGTCGTCAGCGAGTTCGAGGAGCCGAACCAGCCATCATAGAGGCCGATGCCAACGAGCGTACCGACAACCGCGCCAGCGATGATCGTCGGGTTCTGCCACTGATTGTGGCGCTTGCCGCCGGCGCTCGCCGGCGAAGAAACGGTGAAGGCAACCGCGAGGGCCGCCACAAGGGTCAAAATCGTCTTGCGCATTCTGCACTCCTGAAAGATTGCGTCGCCCTCCCAGCTGGAAAGACGCGCGACAGAGACGCCATTGGACTCCAATGGCAAAGTTCCAATTCATGCCGCGGAGCGCCAGAAATCTGATTCTTGATCAAATTGCAAAAGGAAAAGGCAGTTAGGTGCTCACGATTCGTTGAAATAGGCGCCATTGCTCGAAGTAACGCTAACCCTTGGTTACGGATTCAATGAGTCCCGCCAAGGACTTGGATACGAAAAGGGCTCCGCGAAACCGCGGAGCCCGATCGTTTCAAGTTGACGTAGCGTCAACAGGATTTTTAGCGGCGATACGCGACGCGCTCACCTACGTACCGGCCGTTCACGCAACCCGAACCGCCGAACAGGGCGTGGAAACCCTGGCACTTGGTGGTCGCGGCATGCAGAAGGGCGATAGTGCCCACGCCTGCAAGCCCGCCGGCAGTCGCGGCGCCCGCGGTCGTCGCGGCGAGCGTGCCAGCCGCAGCAGTCGTCGACGCGCCGAACCAGCCGTGGAAGAGGCCGACGCCAACAACCGTACCCACACCGATGCCAGCCGCCGGAGCGACCCAACCATAGTGGTTGTGGTGATAGTGGTGATCACGCGGATGCGCGAGAACCGGCGAAGCCGCCGTGGCCGTTACCGCTGCCGCAGCAGCAAGCGCAATGATTGTCTTTCGCATGGAATTTCCTCACGTTGAATCGCCCTCGCCCAAGAAGAAAACGCGAGTCCTGAAACTGCGTTCCTGCCGACTTATGTCATGCCGAATTGCGGCGGGTATGGCGACAACATGACCATTTCGCGCGCGAGGGACCCGTGAGATCACATCGTATGCGAGTGTGAAACGGTTTGTTACCGCGCTTGCTGAAACGAAAAAGGCCGAGCGAAATTGCGAACAAATTTGCTAGTTCGATTCCTGTTCTCCGGCGACGTGAATGGCCCTGTCGAGCAACTCGTAAAGCAACTTCAGTTCCTTCGAACCAATCCGCCTCTCGATCGACGCATAGATCTGCTCGGATTCCCTCGCCATGCGCTGAAACAGCGACTTTCCCTTAGCCGTGATCGAGACAATCACATAGCGCTGATCGTCGGGGCTCGCGCGCCGTTCGATCCTGCCGTCATCTTCGAGATTCGGAAGCATCCGCGAAAGGCTGGCCGGATGAATCTGGCACATCTCGCCAAGCGCATTGATGTCCATCGAACCGGCTTCGGCGAGCGCGCGTAGCACGCGCCACTGTTGCTCGCTGAGACCCTGCTTTCTCAAATGCGGACGGAATTCCTGCATGAGCACCTCGCGCGCGCGCAAAAGCTGCATCGGCAGCGATCGTGCAAACGGGCGCATGGCCTGCGCGCTGTCACGCCTTCTGACGCTCATCGTTCTGCAACGACCTTGTTCGCGAGCATGCCGATCCCCGGCACCTCGATCTCAACGATGTCGCCTTCTTTCAGCCACTTCGGCGGATCGAAACGCGCACCGGCTCCGGTCGGCGTTCCGGTGACAATCATGTCGCCGGGCTTCAGTGTAGTGAACGTGGCGATGTAAGCGATAAGATCGGCGAACGTGAAGATCAGGTTCCCCGTCGTATCGTGCTGGCGTACCTCGCCGTTCACGCGCGTCGTCAGTTGCAGTGGCTGCGACGGATCAAGCTCATCCGGCGTCACCATCCACGGACCGATGCTGCCGGAGGCGTCGAAGTTCTTGCCCTGCGTCACATTGAATTTTCCGTGGCGCAACCAGTCCCGGACCGAGCCTTCATTGCATAGTGTCAGTCCCGCGACGTGCTCGAGTGCACGCTCGCGCGGGATGCGCCTCCCACCCTTTCCGATCACCAGCACGATTTCGCCTTCGTAATCGAACTGATCGGATTCGCGCGGCTTGACGAGCGGTTCGCCGTGTCCTGCGAACGATCCGGGCGTGCGCATGAACAGACTCGGATACTTCGGCCGCTCGGAGCCGTCTTTATACTCTTCATTGCGGTTCGCGTAATTCACCCCGACGCAGAGAATCTTCTCGGGCTGCGTCACGGGCGGGAGCAGCACGACATCGCGCAGCGGATACTCCGGTCCCGAGTGCTTGAGCGCTCCTAGGGTTCCTGTGCGCAAAACATCGAGTAGCGACGCGCCTTTTGCGCCGCAATCGGTGATCCGGTCTCCGGTCACGATGCCGAAACTCTCCGTTTCGCCTTTGCGAAAGCTTGCGATTTTCAAGCGTCACCTTTTCCGCTTGACGGGAGGAACCTCCCGCCAGATACTTAACATGTTAAGTTTATCCACAAGGCGGGTCAACCGCCCGGTACACGCCATGCCCCATTTCGTGATCGAATATTCGGCCAATCTCGAACCGGACATCGGCCTGCGCGCCATCGTCGATGCCGTCCACAAATCCGCGGTGGATTCCGGCCTGTTCAAGATCGGCGGCATTCGCGTTCGCACGCTCAGGCACGAAATCTACAAGATCGCCGACGGCAACCCCGAACACGCCTTCCTGCATGTCCGCGCCAACATTCTGGAAGGGCGCTCGGTCGAGGACCGCGAAAGACTGGGGCAGACCACGCTCGCAGCGGTCGATGCGCTTCTTGCCGCCGCGCGCGAAAGGCGTGGCATCGCGCTCTCCGTCGAGGTCAGCGAGATCGGCCACAACATGAGCTTCAAGAAGAATTCGCTACATGCGCAGCTCGGAAAAGGTGGCGCGGCATGAGTGCATTCGACGATTCGCTGGCCCGCGCACGGCAGTACCTCGCCCGATTCCGCGGGAAGACGCTCGACCACCAGATCGGCGGAAAGTCCGTCACCGGCAGCGGTGGCACTTTCGAAACACGCTCGCCCGTGGACGACACACTGCTTGCGACCGTCGCCAGAGGCACGGCCGCCGATATCGATCAGGCGGCACAATCCGCAACGCGTGCATTCTTACAGTGGCGAAAGACAAGCGGTGAAAAGCGGCGAGAAATCCTGCACCGGATCGCGGACGCGATCGAGGCGAGGGCCGAGGAAATTGCGCTGATCGAATGCATGGATACCGGACAGCCGATCCGCTACATGAGCAAGGCCGCACTTCGTGGTGCGGAAAACTTCCGCTTCTACGCTGATCGCGCTCCATCCGCCGCGGACGGTCTGTCGCTGCCGACGGACACGCATCTGAATTACACGATCCGCGAACCGATCGGCCCGGTCGGTGTGATCACGCCGTGGAACACGCCCTTCATGCTTTCGACCTGGAAGATCGCGCCGGCATTAGCTGCGGGCTGCACGGTCGTTCACAAGCCCGCCGAGTGGAGCCCGCTGACGGCCGCGCTGCTTGTGGAAATAGCGATCGAAGCAGGATTGCCCGCGGGCGCGCTCAATGTCGTGCACGGATTCGGCGAAGATGCGGGCCGTGCGCTCACGGAACATCCCGAGATCAAGGCTATCGGCTTTGTCGGCGAGACGACGACCGGCAGCGCGATCATGGCGCAGGGCTCGCAGACCTTGAAACGCGTTCACTTCGAGCTGGGCGGCAAAAATCCTGTCATCGTATTCGACGACGCCGATCTCGACCGCGCGCTCGATGCGGTGCTCTTCATGATCTACAGCCTGAACGGCGAGCGCTGCACCTCGTCGAGCCGCGCGCTCGTTCATGCATCCATCTATAAGGAATTTGCCGCCAAGGCGGCGGAGCGCGTGAAGCAAATCAAGCTCGGGCACCCGCTCGATCCCGCGACAGAAATCGGGCCGCTGATTCATGCCCGGCATGTGCAGAAGGTCATGTCTTATGTCGATGCGGCCCGCAGCGCGGGCGCGACGGTAGCGGCCGGCGGCGTTCTTTCGTCACTTGGCACCAATTACGTTGAGCCCACACTTTATACCGGCGCGCACAACGGTATGAAGATCGCACAGGAAGAAATCTTCGGGCCTGTGCTCACGATGATCCCCTTCGCCGACGAGCAGGAGGCGCTTTCGATCGCAAACGATGTCCGCTACGGCCTGACCGCCTACATCTGGACGCGCGATGTCGGCCGCGCGCATCGCGTGGCGCAGGCCGTGGAAGCCGGCATGGTCTGGGTGAATTCGGAGAACGTGCGCCACCTGCCTGCGCCGTTCGGCGGCGTGAAGTCGTCGGGCATCGGCCGCGACGGCGGCGACTACAGTTTCGACTTTTACATGGAGACGAAGAACATTGCGATCGCGCTTGGCGACCACAAGATCTCCCGTCTCGGAATTTGAGAGCGACGCGCGATGCCCATCCCGAAGCCCGTATTCACCCCTCCCTTCAATGTCGTTCGCGTCTCGCATGCCGAGTTCGGCGTCACCGACCTCGAGCGCTCCCGCGCATTCTATGTTGATTGTCTCGGCTATACGGTGAGCGCAAGCTACAAGGATGCCCTGCATCTGCGCGCGATCGAGGAGCGCAACCACCATTCGATCATTCTGAAGAAGGCGGACGTGAAGGCGCGCGCGCTCGGTTTCAAGGTTGCGAGCGAGGACGATCTCGACCGCGCAAGGCGCTGGTTCGAACAGAAGGGCCTGCCCGCGAAGTTCGTCGAGATTCCGCATCAGGGCCGGACGCTGCATGCCGCCGACATCCACGGCATGCCACTCGAATTCTACTTTTCGATGGATCAGGCTGAATCGATGTTGCAGAAGTACGGCGAACATCGCGGTGCGCGCATCCAGCGCATCGATCACGTCAACTGCTTCACGCCGGACGTGCAGAAGAGCGTCGATTTCTATACCGAGCTGGGCTTCCGGGCGACCGAGTTCACTGAGACCGAAGACGCCGACCCGAAGCTCTGGGCGGTGTGGATGCATCGCAAGGGCAACGTGCACGATCTCGCGTTCACCAACGGCTACGGCCCGCGGCTGCACCACATCGGCGTCTGGACCGCGACCCCGATGGACATTCTCAATATCTGCGACGTGATGGCGACCACCGGATTTCTCAAGAATATGGAGCGCGGCCCGGGGCGGCACGGAATCTCGAACGCATTCTTTTTGTATGTACGCGATCCGGACGGGCACCGCGTCGAATTGTTCACGAGCGACTATCTCACCGCCGATCCCGATCATACGCCGATCCGCTGGACGCTTCGCGATCCGCAGCGGCAGACGTTGTGGGGTCATCCCGCGCCGCAGTCATGGTTCGAGGAAGGTTCGGAGTTTCCGGGTGTCGCCGTGAAGGAGCCCGCGCTTAAGGCGCAGCCGATCGTCGCGCGATAACTTTCCGCGCTAGCGAGCGTTGCGGATCGAGTCTTCCAGAAGTTCAATATTGCTCTGGATGTAGCGGCTGTTGGGGTCCTTGGCTTTCGCTTCGGCGAGTTTGATCCGTGCGTTCTTGTAATCGCCGCGCAGGATGTACGAATAGCCCTGGTTGTTCAGCAGCTCCGGCGTTGGACCGACAATTGCGAAGGCCTGACCGTATGCGCGATCGGCAAGATCGAAACGCCTGAGCCTGTCATAAGATGCGGCAAGCCCCATCCACGCTTCGGCGTTCTGCGGCGCGGCCTCGACCGCGCGGCGGAAGTAGCGCTCCGCCATACCGAAATTCTGCTCTCGGTACTGCTTCTTGCCAAGCTTGATGTCGTCGGCCGGATTGTTGCCGGACAAGGTCTCGCCTTGCGGCGTGTTGTTGAGGGGGCTGTTGTAAACCTGCTGCTGTTCGGTTGCCGGGGGCGTGCTCGGCTGTTCGCCGAAGCTGTTTGTCTGCTGCGGCGGAGGCTGTTGATTGAACGAGGCGTTCTGTGTCGAGGGCTGATCGAACGAGCCGAACAGATCGAACGAGCCATCGGTCTTGCAGCCGCCAAGGGTCAGCGCAATCAATGCGGCAAGGACGAGCGAGCGAGCGGCTACGACACGCATGTGCAGACTACCCGGGCTTCCGAAGCGAACCACGCTTCGCGCGGATGCGCCGCGCCGCGGCGATCCGGTGCGAACCCTCACTGGGATGAGGCTAAATACCGGCGGTAAAAAAAGCATTGCGCGGGCTTTCCTCTCTAGAAGGGACCGAACTTCACGCGGATATAGGCGGGAAGCATGGTCACGATGATCAGCACGGGAAAGATGCAAAGCACGAGCGGCACCGAGAGCTTCGCCGGGAGGCTGTAAGCCTTCTCTTCCGCGCTCGACAGGCGCTTGTGCCGCATGTCGTCGGAATAGACGCGTAGCGCATCGGTCAAACTCGATCCGAGTTCGGCGGATTGCTGCAAAAGAGTCGCGAAGGCGCGGGCTTCCTCGAGGCCAAGGCGATCCGCAAGATGCTCGAGCGCCTCGCTGAGCGTCCTGCCCGCACGTATCTCCAGTGTGGCCATGTGAATGTTCGCACTCAGAGACGGATAGGAATCGGAGAGCTCGCGGCCGACACGGTCGAGCGACGCCTCCATCGAAAGTCCGGCGTCGGCGCAGACGACGAGCAGATCCATGAAATCCGGGAAGCCGGCACGATGTTCGGCCTGACGGCCCTTAATCCGGCGGTCGAGATAAAGGCTCGGCGCCATGTAGCCCATCATGCCGGAGCACATCACGCACATCCAGAACCAGGTTGGCGTAAGATCAGGCAGAAGATACGGCACTACCGGCATCGCAACTGCAGCGAAAACGATCGCCAATACCGTGCGCGCGATAAAGAAGAACGCGGGCGCCTTTGCATCGAGAATACCCGCCTCGATCAGGCGACGGCGGAGCATCTTCAGATTCACATCGTCCGCGGACGCGTAGTGCTTTGTCGTGTATTCGATCAGCTTCTGCGCAGCGGCGATACTGGCGTAGCGCAAAGAACGCTTCTCCGGCGAACCGTTAACCCGGCCCGGCACATCGACGACGATTGCCGAGGCACGGCGTTTCAATTCGGCGCGGTTTCTCAGCACCGACATGATGCCGAGCGAGAGCGCGGCCGTCGCGAAAAAGATCAGTGCGCTGACGAGCGTCACGGGATTGCTGCCGAGGAGCGACGAAAGCGCGGAATACATGCTTTCCATCGCATCAGATCCTGAAGTTCACGAGACGCCACATGATGTAGTTTCCGGTAAGCATCCACGCCGCGGCGCAGGCGAGGACGACTTTCGTGAGATCCACGTGCCAGACCTTGCCGTAAAAATCCGGCGTCATACCTTGCAGAATCGAGAACATCGCGATCGGCAGACCGGAAAGAATGATCGCGGAGTACTTGCCTTCCGCAGCGAGCGCCTTGACCTTGCGGCGCATCTTGAAGCGCAGACGAATGATCGCAGAAAGGTTTTGGAGAATTTCGCTCAGGTTACCGCCGGTCGATCCCTGAATCGCAACCGCGGTGACGAAGAGCGGAAGATCGTCCTGCCCGACACGAAAATAGAGGTTGCGCATGGCGGTCTCGAGGTCGGCGCCGTAGGTCACCTCGTCGGAAACCATGCCGAACTCGGAGCCGATGGGATCGGGCATTTCGCGTGCGACCATGGAGATCGCGACCGGCACCGGATGGCCCGCCTTCAGGCTTCGTACGATGATGTCGATGGAGTCGGGAAACTGCGCACCGAAAGCCTTGTGGCGGCGGCTTCGCTTGATCCGGAGCACCATGACCGGAAGAAGCAGCGAGCAGAACAGTGCGGCGGCGAGCGCTTGCAGAACATTATCCCGCAGCATCCAAACCGTAACGAACGATAAGACGAAGAGAATCGCGCATACCACCGCGAGTTTACCGACCGAGAGCTTCAGTCCGGATTGCAGCACGAGCCGGTTTATCGAAGTGAACGCACTCGAGTAGGTGCCCGCGGCCGTCAGCGAACGCTCGCGGCGGAGCTGTACGAGGATCTGCTCGCGGTTTGGCTGGTTCTTCATCAGGCGCAGACGGCGGTTCAACTGACTGCGATAGGACGCCTTGTTATAGAAAAAGAGATACGCCGCCTCCGCAGCGAGGATCGCAGCGACTGCCGCCAGGAAATAGAAGAGATGAAGCTCGTCGATGTCGAACGGCATCGTGCTCACATTGGCTGCGAGGGGTCGAAATAGGAGCCGGGAATGTTGATCCCGCGCGCGATCAGTTCAGCAAGAAAACGCGGGCGCACGCCGGTCGCCTGGAAGTGACCTTCCACCGAGCCGTCTGCGGCGGTGCCGGTGCGTACGTACTTGTAGATTTCCTGCATCTGCAGAATGTCGCCTTCCATGCCGGTAATCTCGGCGATGCTCGTCACCTTGCGCTTGCCGTCGGAGAGGCGCTGCAACTGCACGATCATGCGTACGGCGGAAGCGATCTGGCCGCGGATCGACGCGATCGTCATTGGCATGCCGGCCATGCCGATCATCTGCTCGAGACGCGAGATCGCTTCGCGCGGCGCGTTGGCGTGAATCGTCGCCATCGACCCTTCGTGGCCGGTATTCATCGCCTGCAACATGTCGAAGGCTTCCTCACCGCGGCACTCGCCGAGGATGATGCGGTCGGGGCGCATACGCAGCGCGTTTTTGACGAGTTCGCGCTGGCGGATTTCGCCCTTGCCTTCGATGTTCGGTGGCCGCGTTTCCATGCGGCCGACATGCGGCTGCTGGAGCTGCAATTCCGCGGCGTCTTCAATGGTGACAAGACGCTCCTTCTCGGAGATGAACGCGGAAAGCGCGTTCAGCATCGTGGTCTTGCCGGAGCCGGTGCCGCCGGAGATCAACAGCGTCACGCGCGCCTTGACGGCGGCGGCGAGCACTTCCGCCATCGGCGG
>JAGXQU010000137.1 GCA_018335895.1 Hyphomicrobiales bacterium
CGTGCCTCGGCGCTGATTTCCGAAATCATGGTCGAGCATGCCCCGCTGATCGGCACGAGACTTGTCATCACCAGCGACCGCCCGGCGGAAACCGCGAAGGCGCTTCTCGATGCAGGACTGCCACGCATTGTTGCCGCTTCCGTCCGGACGGATCACTCGGTAAAAGCGAAAGCCGGCTGAGGAGTTCCGTATGGCGCCCGCGCTTACCATCGATGTCGTGTCCGACGTTGTCTGTCCGTGGTGTTACGTCGGAAAACGCCGGCTCGAAATTGCGCTCGCCGCACGCAAAGACATTGAAGCCGAAATTCGCTGGCGCCCGTTCTTTCTCGACCCGACGGTTCCGCGCGCCGGCAAGCCGCGCATCGACTACATCACCGGGAAGTTCGGCGGCGTCGACAAGATCACGCCAGGCCACGAGCGCCTGACCGGCCTCGGGAAAACTGTCGGCATTGCCTTCGATTTCGGCAATATCGAAGTGCAGCCGAACACGCTCGACGCGCACAGGTTGATCGGATGGGCCGCCGAACAAGGCAAGGCCGATGCGGTCGTCGAAAACATCTTCTCCGATTTCTTCGTGAACGGTGTCGATCTCGCGGATCGTTCGAACCTTGCGGCAGCCGCCGCTCGCGCGGGGATGGACGCCGGGCAAGTCAGCGCGGATCTCGCTTCCGACCGTGACGAAGCACTCGTCGCACGGCAGGCGCAGGCCGCTTCCGCAAGCGGCATCGGCGGCGTGCCATTTTTCGTGTTCGGAAACAAAGTCGCGCTCTCGGGTGCGCAGGAGCCCGAAGTGATTTCGTCCGCGATCGATCAGGCACTGGAGGCGCTGCGCTAGGCCGCTTTCTTTGGCTGCGCGAGAGTTGCGAAGGTTTCGAGCAGCCTCCGTGCGCCCTTGATACGGGGCTCCATGCGATCCCAGCCGCGCAGGATGACGAGCGACTGATCCGGCCGAACGCGAGCGATCGACCCCTCTTTCGCGATCCAGGCCATGAGCCCTTCCGGATTCTCGAAGCGGTTGTCGCGGAAACTGATGACCGCGCCCTTCGCGCCGGCTTCGAACTTCGCGATGTTCGCGGCACGGCACAGCGACTTGATCGCCACGATTTCCAGAAGCGTCTTTACCTCATCAGGCATGGGCCCGAAGCGGTCGATAATTTCCGCGGCCATCTGGTCGATTTCGTTCATGTCGTCGAGTTCGGCGAGGCGGCGATAGAGACCGAGACGAACGGTAAGATCGGGAACGTACTCTTCCGGAATCATGACCGGAGCGCCGACATTGATCTGCGGCGACCACTTCTCGCTCGCAGGTTCGGTGACCCCCGCCTTCAGCATCATCACCGCCTCTTCCAGCATCTCCTGGTAGAGCTCGTAGCCGACCTCCCGGATGTGCCCGGACTGCTCCTCGCCGAGCAGATTGCCCGCGCCGCGGATATCGAGATCGTGCGAAGCGAGTTCGAAGCCGGCGCCCAGCTGGTCGAGCGATTGCAGCACTTTGAGCCGGCGTTCCGCCTGCGGTGTGATCGGCTTGTCGGCGGGAACGGTGAGCAGCGCATAGGCGCGCGTCTTCGAGCGGCCGACGCGGCCGCGTAACTGGTAGAGCTGCGCAAGGCCGAACCGGTCGGCACGGTGCACGACAAGCGTGTTCGCGGTCGGAATGTCGAGACCGGACTCCACAATGGTCGTGGAGAGCAGCACATCGAATTTGCCGTCGTAGAAATCCGTCATGATGCGCTCAAGCTCGGTCGCAGCCATCTGGCCATGCGCGACGGCGCAACGGATTTCCGGCACATGCTCGTCCAGATACTGCTTGCGCGCGGCCAGATCCTCGATGCGCGGGCAGACATAGAAGGCCTGACCGCCGCGGTATTTCTCGCGTAAGAGCGCTTCGCGCAGAATAAGCGGATCGAACGGCGAGACGAAGGTCCTGACCGCAAGCCGGTCCACGGGCGGCGATGCGATCAGGGAAAGCTCGCGAACTCCGGTGAGCGCGAGTTGCAACGTGCGCGGAATTGGCGTCGCCGTCAGTGTCAGCACATGGACTTCGGTGCGCAGTTCCTTCATGCGCTCCTTGTGCGCGACGCCGAAATGCTGCTCTTCATCGACGATCACGAGACCGAGATTCTTGAATTGCACGGTCTTGGCGAGCAGCGCATGCGTGCCGATCACGATATCGATCGAGCCGTCGGCAAGACCCGAACGCGTCTTCGCGATATCTGCGGACGAGACCAGCCGGCTCGCCTGCCCGATCCGCATCGGAAAGCCGCGGAAGCGATCCGAGAAGGTCTTGAAGTGCTGCCGCGCGAGCAGCGTCGTCGGCACCACAACCGCGACCTGCGCGCCGTTACTCGCGGCGAGAAATGCGGCACGCAGCGCGACTTCGGTTTTGCCGAAGCCGACGTCGCCGCAGATCAGCCGGTCCATCGGCCGCCCTTGGCCCAGATCGTCGATTACGGCATTGATCGCGGCGCGCTGGTCGTCCGTCTCGTCATAGGGAAAGCGCGCGCAGAATTCGTCATAGAGACCTTCGGGCACGGTGAATTTCGGTGCGTCATGAAGACTGCGCGCGGCCGCGATCTTGACGAGCGCCGCCGCCATTTCCCGGATGCGCTGCTTCAGGCGTGCTTTGCGGTTTTGCCAGCCCGCGCCGCCAAGCCGGTCTAATTCCGCGCCGGTATCTTCGGAGCCGTAGCGGGAAAGCAGTTCGAGATTTTCGACCGGAAGAAACAGGCGATTGTTATCGGCGTAGTGGATTTCGAGACAGTCGTGCGGCGTGCCGAGCGCTTCGATGGATTTGAGACCGATGAAACGGCCGATGCCATGATCGACGTGCACGACAAGATCGCCTGCATGCAGGCTCGTAAGCTCGGCGATGAAATCCTGTGCGCGCTTCTGGCGCCGCTGCGGCCGTCCCAGCCGGTCGCCTAGGATGTCCTGCTCGCTGACGATCGCGACGCTCTCCGTCTCGAAGCCGGATTCGAGACCGAGCAGCGCAAAGCCGGAAGTCTGCGCCGCGAGCTTCTCGATATCCGCCCAGCGAGCGACCGCTTCGCTTCGCTCGAGGCCGTGATCGGCGAGCACCTGCTGCAGCCGCTCGCGTGAGCCTTCGCTCCAGGTCGCGATCACTGTTCGCTTCCCTTCGGCCTGTTTCGCCTCGACATGCGCGACGACCGCGCCGAACAGGCTTTCGGTCTGTCCGGCGCGCTCCGGTGCGAAGCTGCGGCCTGAGCGGATTCCCGAATCCAGAACGCGGCCCGTATCAGGCACGCTAAAGGAGGTTATCCGCGCGAGCGCAATCTCCTGAAGGCTGCGTTTCCATTCCTTATCGGTGAGGTAGAGACGCTCCGGCGGTAACGGCTTGTAGAGCGGTGACTGGCCTGCCTCGAACGCCTCCTTGCGGGCGTCGTAGTAGTCCCTGACCTGCTCGTGACGTTCCTGTGCCGCCTCTTCGACGAGTGGCTCCAGCACGAGCGGTGCGCCGGGAAGGAAATCGAACAGTGTCGCCAGCTTGTCGTGAAAGAGCGGCAGCCAGTGCTCCATGCCGGGATAGCGGCGGCCAGCGCTAACTGCTTCGTAGAGTGCGTCGTCGCGGGTGTTGCCGCCGAAGATCGCGGTGTATTCCTTGCGGAAACTGGAGATCGTTTCCGCTGCGAGCTTGAATTCGCTGTTTGCAATCAGCTCCAGCGACGAGAGTACGTCCGCGGAGCGCTGGGTCTGAGCGTCGAAACTCTTGACGGTCTCGATGCTGTCGCCGAAGAAGTCGAGGCGCACCGCGCCGATCCCGCCCGGCGCGTAGAGATCGATGATACCGCCGCGCACGGCATAGTCGCCCGTATCGCGCACGGTGGAAGCGCGGCTGTAGCCGTTCTCTTCCAGCCAGGTGACGATGTTGTCGAAGGCTACGTTCATGCCCGGCTTCAGGTAGAGCGAGGCCTTGGCCACAAACTCTTTCGGCGCGGTCCGCTGCAACACCGCATTCACGGTAGTCAGGACGATCGCCTCGCGCTCGTCCGCCACGAGTTTCGTAAGCGTAGTCATCCGCCGTGCGCCGATCTCGGCAATCGGCGACACGCGGTCGAACGGCAGACAGTCCCATGCGGGGAACTGTAAAACGGCAAGCTCGGGCGCGAAGAATTGCAGGTTTGCGGTGAGCGCGTTCATCCGCTCGGCATCGCGGCAGATGACGAGAATCCGCTTTGCGGCCCCCGCCCGCGCGAAGTGGGCGCGGGCCAGATCGCCGACGACAAGACCGTTCGCGCCTTCCGGCACGTTTGCGACCGTCAGCGGCTGCTGCGGCAGCAGTGCCGCCCGCAAGGTATCGGGGCGGGCGTTCACTTCGGCCCGTTCCGGTGGAATGCGACAACCTTGCGGAAGACCGCCGTGTCGTAGTGCGAAGGCACCTCTGCGGTGCCGGCGATCCACAGATAAAGTTCCGGATCGGGGACTTCCATCAGGACTTCGAGCGCGTCAATTTCATCGTCGCTCAGCGTGGTGACATTCCCGTCTACGAACCGCCCGAGCACGAGATCCATCTCGCGCGTTCCGCGATGCCAGGCACGGAAGCGCAATCGCTTCCTGCGGTCGTCCAGCGGATTTTCTTCTTCGCCCACGGTTCGCTCCAACGCCAAAAGCCCGGACGTGCCGGGCGAGCCTCTATAGCCGCGCGCTAAGCTTCATTTCAAGCGCGTTTCACGCATGGTTGCGCCGCGCGGATCGTTCCGCCAATTTGGAATGAAGATGCGTCCGCCCCTGCTCAATCCGCTATTTGCCGGCCTCAAGGGTCTTTCCGGGATCGGCCCCAAATTTCAGGCGTTGTTCGCGCGCCTGTTCGGCCGCGACGAGCCGCGCTTCGTCGACGCGCTATTCCATCTCCCCCATAGCGCCATCGACCGGCGCGCGCGGCCGAAGCTCAGGGACGTTCAGCCGGATACGATCGTCACGGTCGAAGTACATATCGACAAGCACAAGCCTGCGCCGCCGCGGGGCCGGGCGCCCCATCGCGTGCTGGCGCATGACGAGACCAACGACATCGAATTCGCATTCTTCGGCATGCCCCGCGAGCGGATCGAAAAGATGCTTCCGGTCGGAGAAAAGCGTTTCGTGTCTGGCAAAGCCATTCTTTACGACGGGCGGCTCCAGATGACGCACCCCGACCGTGTGGTCGATGAAGCGGGCCTTGCGAAACTCGCCGCCGTCGAGCCCGTGTATCCGCTAACGGAAGGACTCTCCAATGCGATGGTGCGCCGTGCCTGTGCGGCCGCCTGCGACAAGTTGAGCGAGCTTCCGGAATGGATCGACGGCGCGTTCCTGAAAGCGAAGCAGTTCCGCGGCTTCCGCGCGTCGCTCGAACATCTGCACAAGCCGCAGGAGCTAGAGGATATCCAACCTGCCGGCCTATACCGCTCGCGTCTCGCCTTTGACGAACTGCTCGCGCATCAACTCGCTCTCGCGCTCGTCCGCAGCGATATGAAGCGCGAGCCGGGCCGCGCGCACTACGCTGAAGGGCTTCTTCGTGCGAAGATCGAAGCGGCATTGCCGTTCTCTCTCACGGCTTCGCAACAGCGCGCGGCCGACGAAATCGTCCGGGATCTTACCTCGGACGATCGCATGTTGCGGCTTCTGCAGGGCGATGTGGGCTCGGGCAAAACGCTGGTCGCACTGCTTGCGGCCGCGCATGTCATCGAAAGTGGCAGGCAGGCCGCCATCATGGCGCCGACCGAAGTGCTCGCACGACAACATCTCGCCAGAATCACGCCGTTGGTGCAAGCGGCCGGCATTCGTGTGGAGATTCTAACAGGCCGCGAGAGGGGCGCCTCGCGCAACGCACTTTTACGCGATCTTGCGTTTGGCGGCGTGCAATTGCTCGTCGGGACGCACGCGGTCTTTCAGGACGATGTTGTCTTCAGCGATCTCGCGCTCGCAGTCGTGGACGAACAGCACCGTTTCGGCGTTCACCAGCGTCTCGCGCTCGCGGACAAGGGCATTGCAACCGACGTTCTCGTCATGACTGCGACCCCGATCCCGCGCACGTTGGTTCTGACCTACTTCGGCGACATGGAAGTGTCGGAGTTGCGCGAGAAGCCCGCAGGCCGCCAACCGATCGAGACGGTCGCGGTCGCGCTCGACCGCCTTGACGAGGTGGTCGAAGCCGTGCGGCGCGCGATCGACGGCGGCGCCCGCGCCTACTGGATCTGTCCGCTGGTCGAGGAATCCGAGGAAGTCGATTTCGCGGCCGCAGAAGCCCGCTTCGCGCATCTGCAAGAGTTTTTCGGCGCTCGTACGGGTCTCGTGCACGGCAAGATGAAAGCCGCCGACAAGGACGAAGCGATGGAGCGCTTCGCCAGCGGAAATACACCGCTCTTGGTCGCAACGACCGTGGTCGAAGTCGGCGTCGACGTGCCGGAAGCGACGATCATCGTGATCGAGCACGCGGAGCGCTTCGGTCTTGCACAGCTTGACCAGCTGCGCGGGCGTGTGGGGCGCGGCAAGGACAAATCCACCTGCCTCCTGCTCTACCGAGCACCCCTTGGACCAACTGCGAAGCGCCGCATCGAAATCATGCGTGAGACCGAAGACGGCTTCCGGATCGCAGAGGAAGACCTTGCTCTTCGCGGCGAAGGCGAAGTGCTCGGTACGCGGCAGAGCGGCTTGCCGGGCTTCAGGGTGGCCGATGCGAGCATGCATCGCGATCTCTTGGAGACTGCGCGCAAGGATGCGGCGTTGATCGTGACGAACGATCCCATGCTGCAATCGCCGCGTGGCGAGGCCTTAAGGATGTTGCTGCATCTGTTCGAGCGCGAAGACGCCGTCCGGCTGCTCGACGCCGGCTAGCTGCCTGCGTAACGGTTGGGCCCGTAGCGGTTGTTGCCCTCGTCGCCCGGGCGGAGAACCAGAACGATCAGGATAGCGCCAAGCGTTGCGATGAGTGCGAGTGGGACGAGTACATAAGCCGTCCCCATTCCTTCCCAGGGATGTAACGGCTGCTCCAGTAGGACCGCCACCACGCCCGCCGCGAACAGCACTTTCGCAACAACCGCAAGCAAGACCCACCACCCGGCCTGACCGCAGTCGTGTAGCCGCCGCACGGTGACAGAAAGCGACGGCAGCGCCGCAGCAAGCACGGCGAGCATGGCAAACGGACTTAACGTCCAGCCCGGAAAGGCGACCAGATCGATACCCGCAGCAACTGCGACGACGGCGATGGCGAACAGCATCCACCACCAGTATTCGGCGCGGGACGCACGGCCATTGAAGTTCGCGTAGTTGAAGAAACCTTCGCCGATTGCGTCACCGAAGCTCATGACGCGACATTACTCGACGGTGACGGACTTCGCCAGATTTCTCGGCTGGTCGACGTCGGTACCGCGCAGCACGGCCACGTGATAGGCGAGCAACTGCACCGGGATCGAGAAAACGAGCGGCGTCACGGTCGCGGGCATATCGGGGAGCATGAGAACCGCTTCCGCCTTAACGCCGGCGGAAGCCGCGCCCTTGCGGTCGGTCACGAGCAGGATACGTCCGCCGCGCGCGAGCACTTCCTGCATGTTGGAAGCGGTTTTCTCGAACACGAGATCGTGCGGCGCGATCACTACGACCGGCATATGTTCGTCGATCAGCGCGATCGGCCCGTGCTTCAGTTCGCCCGCGGCGTAGCCTTCCGCGTGAATGTAGGAAATTTCCTTGAGCTTCAGCGCGCCTTCAAGCGCGAGCGGATAATTCGTACCGCGGCCGAGGTAAAGGACGTCCTTAGCGTCGGCGATCTGCTTCGCGAGACGCTCGATCTCGTGTTCAAGCTTCAGCGCTTCAGCCATATGCCGCGGCACTTCGATCAGGGCATGAACGAGCTTGCGCTCGTCCTCGCGCGACAGATGCCCGCGCGCCCGACCTGCGCCGATTGCGAGCACGGCGAGTGCTGCAAGCTGGCAGGTAAATGCCTTGGTCGAGGCCACGCCGATTTCGGGGCCTGCGAGCGTCGGCATGATCGAACCGCTCTCGCGCGCGATCGTGGAGCTCGGCACGTTGACGATGGAAAGCGTGTACTGGTCGTGGTCCTTCGCGTAGCGGAGCGAGGCCAGCGTGTCGGCGGTTTCGCCGGACTGCGAGACGAAGATCGCGAGGCCATTTTTTGAAAGTGGGGCATCGCGGTAGCGGAACTCGGATGCAATATCGACATCGACCGTGATCCGCGCGAAACGCTCGAACCAGTATTTCGCGACGAGTCCTGCGTAAAACGCCGTACCGCAAGCGGAGATCGTAATGCGGTCGAGGTTCTTGAAATCGAACGGCAGGTTCGGCAGCCGCACTTCTTCGCGCGACATATCGATGTAATGCGCGAGCGTATGGCCGACGACTTCCGGCTGCTCGTGGATTTCCTTCGCCATGAAATGGCGATGATTGCCCTTGTCGACGATGAAGGAACCGGCCGCGACCTTCTGCACCAGCCGTTCGACCGTGCTGCCCTTTTCGTCGCGGATTTTGACGCCGTCGCGCGTTAGCACCGCGAGATCGCCTTCTTCGAGATAGGCAATCGTGTCCGTCATCGGCGCGAGCGCGATGGCGTCGGAGCCGAGATACATTTCTCCGGAGCCATAACCGATCGCGAGCGGGCTGCCCTTGCGCGCGCCAATAAGAAGATTGCTTTCGCCTTGGAAAATGAAGCCGAGCGCGAAAGCGCCGCGCAGTTTCGGAAGCGACTCCGCCACGGCTTCGACAGGCCCCTTGCCCTTCTTCATCGCGGTGGTGACGAGGTGGGCTACGACCTCGGTGTCGGTTTCAGTCGTGAACTTCGCGCCTTCCGCTTCCAGTTCTTCGCGAAGTTCGCGGAAGTTCTCGATGATGCCGTTATGAACGACCGCGAGTTTTTCGGTCGCATGCGGGTGTGCGTTGGTCTCGTTCGGCGCGCCATGCGTGGCCCAGCGCGTATGCCCGATGCCGATGGTGCCGGAAAGCGGTTCGCGGTGCAGGCGGGTTTCGAGTTCGCGCAGTTTTCCCTCTGCGCGGCGGCGCGTGAGTGCTCCGCCTTCGAGCGTGGCTACGCCCGCGGAGTCATAGCCGCGATACTCGAGGAGCTTCAGCGCTTCGACAAGCTGCGGAGCGACCGGCGTTTTTCCGAGAATGCCAACAATGCCGCACATGCGACCAACCAACCCTCACTATGTCCGTGAATCTACCCGGAACCGGTTTAAGAGCCGTTCCCGTACTGCGCGAAATCACAAACCGTTACCGGGGATTTCGCGCGTCCGTTAATCGTGTTTCGGGGCCTTGCCCCGCTTCTTTCGCACCTCCGCCGCCCAGCCTTCCTTAACAGCCTGGCGGCCGCGCGCCACCGCAAGCGCGTCTTCCGGCACGTCTTCGGTGACGACCGATCCGGTGCCGACATAGGCGCCCTTGCCGACCTTCACGGGCGCCACCAGCGCGGAGTTCGAGCCGATGAAGGCTCCCTCGCCGATCTCGGTTTTGTGCTTGTCATAGCCGTCGTAGTTACAGGTGATCGTGCCCGCGCCGATATTGGCATTCGCGCCGACGCTCGCATCGCCGACATAGGAAAGATGATTGGCTTTCGCGCCATCGCCGAAGGTTGCAGCCTTTACTTCAACGAAGTTGCCGATTTTGGTTTTCGCGCCGAGTTTGGTGCCCGGTCTAAGGCGCGCATAAGGCCCGACGACCGCGCCCTCGCCTACTTCAGCACCTTCGAGATGCGAGAACGCACGGATCGTTGCGCCGTCTTTCACAATCACCCCGGGACCGAACACGACATTCGGTTCGACCGTGACGTCCTTGCCGAGCTTGGTATCTGTGCTGAAGAAGACAGTCTCGGGCGCAACGAGCGTAACGCCGTTCTCGAGTGCCGCCTTGCGCATCCGTTTCTGGAGTTCTGCCTCCGCTTCCGCGAGCTGCGAGCGGTCGTTGATGCCCATGACTTCCTCCTCCGGCGCTTCGCACACCGTGACATTCAGGTTCCGCGCGCGCGCTAGCGCAACGGCGTCGGTTAGATAGTATTCACGCTTCGCGTTCTTGTTCCCGATCGCCTCGATCAGCGAAAGGGCGTGCCTGCCCGCAAAAGCCATGATGCCGGCGTTGCAGAGCGTGATTCTTTTCTCCGCTTCGCTGGCGTCTTTCTCTTCGCGTATCGCGACGAGATTGCCGTTTTCCTCGATCAGTCTGCCGTAGCCCTGTGGGTTGTTCGGACGAAATCCGAGCACCGCTATGTCCGCGTCTTTCAGGGCGTCCGAAAGCCGCGCGAACGTTTCGGGCCGAACCAGCGGCGTATCGCCGAACGCGACGATCAGGTCGTTGCCGTCGCCGAGCGCAGCCTTTGCGCTCAAGACCGCATGCGCCGTTCCGAGACGCTCGGTCTGCACATACACGCTCGCATCTTGCGCACGCTTGCGGACTTCCGCCGCGACATCCTCCCGCTCCGGCCCGACGACGGCACTGAGCCTCGAAGCACCGCTCGCCTTGGCGGCTTCGACGACATGGCCGATCAGCGTCCTCCCGCCCACGCGATGCAGGACTTTCGGCAGCGCCGAGCGCATCCGGGTGCCTTCTCCGGCGGCGAGAATGAGGATCGTGGTCGGAGCCAAATTTCAGTCCCCTGATAGGCGGCCTTACACGGCGCAGGCGGTTTAGCCGATAGCGCTTGCCCCCGGAAGCCAGCGGCGGGTTGCGGGCCGACTCTGGTACATTCCCGCAAACGATTCGCGGATTCTGCCGGCCGATGACCGTTACGCCTAAGATCGACCCCCGGAAAGACCGGAAGCCTGTCCGCAGGGCGCCGCGGATGGCAGCCATCTATACCGTCTGGACCATTGCGGCACTCGGCGCGATCAGTGCCGCCGGCACGGTCTATATCTGGCGCGAAGGCAAGGCGCCGGTTCCGCCCTATTCCTCGGCGGCAATCCAGGCACCGCCGCAGGTCGTCATAAACCCGCAAGCCGAGCGCGAGATCAGCCGCCTGAATGACGCGGTACGGGTGCTTGCATCCGAGCGCGACCGTCTCGCGACCCGGCTCGAACAGCTCGAACGCTCCGTCGGCGACATTACCGCAAGCATTCCGCAGAAAAAGCCGGAGCCGCCGGCAATGCAGGAGCCTCCGCCGCCCTCCGCTCCGGCTGTGCAGGTTCTCGCGCCGCCCAATCCAGAGCCCCGGCCGCAGGAGGCGCTACAGAAACAGGCACTCACGAACACAAACATCGCGCCTTCCAGCACGCAGCCCGGAAGCACCGACACGCCAGACACGCCGAGCACGACGCGCACCGAGTTTGGGGTAGATCTTGGCGGCGAAAAAACCGTAGACGGGCTTCGCGCCCGCTGGGCGACCTTGCGCGGAAACCACGGTGCTGCGCTCGACAACATGCGTCCGCTCATCAGCATCAAGGAAGGCCCGAAGGCCGGCACCGTCGAGTTGCGGCTCGTGGCCGGGCCGCTTGCGAACGCAGCCGCCGCCGCGCGGGTCTGTGCGCGCTTGCAGACGAAGGGCGTGCCGTGCGTACCGACCGTCTTCGACGGTCAGCGCCTGTCGCTTCGCTGAGCCCTGCATTTCCGCCGTAGCTTGAAGCAGCGCTTCGGGCTAAAGCAGGCGCGCAATGCAACCTCCCTCACGCCTCGGCACCTACGCGCTCCTGTTCGCGATGCCGCTCTTTTTCGTGTCCAACCTCGTGATCGGCCGCGCGGTGACCCACGTGGTGGAACCGTCGACGCTCGCTTTCTGGCGATGGTTTCTCGCGAGCCTGTTCCTGCTGCCTTTCGCGTGGCGCGGGTTGGCGGAAAATTACAGGACTTTCGCTACACTTTGGCGCGAACTCCTGTGGCTTGGCGTCCTCGGCATGGTGATCTGCGGCGCGGGCGTTTATCTCTCGCTGCGCTATACGACCGCGAGCAACGCGGCGCTGATATATTCTTCCTCCGCAATCTCGATCGTGCTGCTTGAAGCGCTGTTCTATCGCGAGAAGCTTTCTGCCGCGCGATTGCTCGGCACGCTGATCGGATTCGCGGGTGTCGCCGTCATCATCCTGCATGGCGAGCCGCGCCGCCTGCTCACATGGGAATTCAGCGTCGGCGACATCGGGATAGCGGTCTGCGCATTCGCATGGGCGGTTTATTCCGTCATCCTGAAGCGCAAAGAACTGAAGTCGCTGCCGACATTGCCGCTGTTTGCCGCAATCACGATCGTGGGCTGGCTCGCGCTCACGCCGTTCATGCTCTTCGAGTTCGCGCAAGGCGCATTCCCCCACGGCAAAGAGCAATGGAGCGCGATCCTCGCGCTCGCCCTCTTCCCCTCCGTGATCGCGTTCGGGCTGTATCAGATCCTTGTGAAATACGCGGGGCCTTCGCTCACCGGCATGGCGCTCTATCTGCTCCCGGCATACGGCGCGGGGCTTGCCGTGATCACGCTCGGTGAAACGCTTTACGCCTATCACGCGATCGGGTTCGCGCTCGTTCTCGGCGGCATTGCGCTCGCAACGGAGCCGTTCAAGAAACGCAGCGCCTAAGCCGGCATAGCCTTCTCGACCAGCCGCACCCAATACGAAGCGCCATAAGGTATTGCACTGTCGTCGAAGTCGTAAGCCGGATGGTGCAGGTTTGCGCTGTCGCCGTTGCCCATGAAGATGAACGCACCAGGCCGCTCTTCGAGCATGAAGGCGAAGTCCTCGCCGCCCATCACCGGAGGCGTCTTGGTGTCGACATTCGCTTCGCCCGAGATTTCACGTGCAATCGACGACGCAAAATCGACCGCCTTCTCGTTGTTCACGACGACCGGATAATCGCGCGAGTATTTCACCTTCGCCTTGGCGCCGTAGAGTTTCGCAACACCTTCCACGACCTCGACGATGCGCTTCTCCAGAAGGTCGCGAACGCTGGCGCGAAGGCTTCGCGCGGTGCCGCGCAGAAGTGCCGTCTGCGGGATCACGTTGTCGGTGTGCCCGGCCTGAAACAGCGTGATCGACACCACGGCGCTCTCTAACGGATCGACGTTGCGCGAAACTATGGATTGCAGCGCGTTAATGACCTGCGCGCCGACGAGGACCGTGTCGATTGCAAAATGCGGGCGGGCTGCGTGGCCGCCGACGCCTTCGATCTCGATCGTCAGACGGTCGGCCGCCGCCATGATCGGGCCGGGCCGCATCGCGAACTTTCCGACCGGAAGCCCTGGCATGTTGTGCATGCCGTAGACCTCGTTGATGTTGAAGCGCGTCATCAGGCCGTCGTCGATCATCGCCTTCGCGCCGGCGCCGCCCTCTTCCGCAGGCTGGAAGATGACGACTGCGGTGCCCGCGAAGTTTCGCGTCTCGCAAAGATGACGCGCCGCGCCGAGCAGCATCGCAGTATGGCCGTCGTGGCCGCAGGCGTGCATCTTGCCGGGAATTTTTGACGCATATGGCTTGCCGGTGATTTCGTCGAGCGGCAGCGCATCCATGTCGGCGCGCATACCGATCACTTTATCGCCCGGCTTATTGCCCTTGATGACGCCGACGACGCCGGTGCGGCCGATACCCGGCACGACCTGGTCGCAACCAAAGGCTTTCAGCTTCTCGGTGACCGTCTTCGCCGTTTCATGCACCTCGTAAAGCAACTCAGGATACTGATGCAGGTGACGGCGCCACTCGGCGACTTCGCCGGCCTGGTCGTCGATGCGGTTGAGAACGGGCATGCGCGGGATACTCCGTAAAATCCGATTCAACCGGAGCGGCGCACCGCGGTCAACCGATCAGTTCAGCCCGCTTAGAAGCCGGTCCATAGCTGGTAGCTTCCAATGGCGGCGTTTCCGTTGATCGCGAGCGCCGTACACGGTGCAAATTCTGTCAGCTGGGCCTGAAGCACTTCCACGCCATAGCCGTTCAGCACCTCGGCAACGCGCTCGGTCAGTTCTTTGTTGAACCCGAGGCGGTCGGCCTGAATCGACTCGATCGTGTGCCTTGACACCGTGGCGAGAATTGCGGCCTGCGACCGCTCGATTACGTCGGAAGCGAGGTCCGCGATACTGACTGCGGCGGCAACCACATCATTGATGTGATAGGTCACCAACGAGCCGACGGTCACCGTTTTCAGATCCTTGGTCATAATCACCTTAGACTGAATGCGCACAGTCTGCCGCACGACAATCATGAGCTTGTAGGTCGTCACCACAGGCCAATACCAGTGCAGTCCGGGGCCCCATTCCTTCACGCGGTGGCCGCGAACGAACGCGACGCCCCGATGCGTCGCGGGCACGATCACAAGCCAGGGTATGATCCGCAGCAGCGTCTGGAAGATTTCGCCGAGCCAGCCAAAAGCCTTGTCCACGCCGTTCTCCTGTCGCTCTCAATCGATGATTGTCTGCGCGCCCTGATTGGTTATCACGCCGATGCCGTAGCCGTTCAAGATGAATTGGCCACTGATTTTCTCTGCGACGATGCAGTCCCGCGTCGTTGCGTCCAGCCGGAATAGCGTACTGCATACGTCCAGTTCCGGCGCGAAATCTTCTGGCGTGACCGTTGCCGCGCTTCTCGACGTATTCACAAAGACCGCACTCGTCTTGCCGCTGTCATTCTTGGCGACGATTACGTCGAGGCCGGGCGCTGCGATCCGGTTCGGCGGAAACTGAAGCCTGTCTCCAAACTGCACATGCTGCGCGAACAGCTGCTTGGCCAGAGCTGCCGGACTTGGCACGCCGTCGCGATAGATCAGTCCATAGGCATCGCTATGGGCGGTCGCCGTCCAGCGCATTTCGAGATCTGTCCCGCCCCGGATCAAATGGATCAGCGCGGAGGCGTAGTAAGCAGCGCCAAGGAGGTTCTGGTTGTAACCGAGCGTGTAGTAATATTCGTGGTGAGACACCGTATTCAGTTCGCCGCACACGTTCAAAGCGCTGCAACCTTCGAGCAATCTCGACACACTACGTGCACGCGCCTCATAGGTCGGCGTTCGCGAAAGAAGGAGCCTTTCGAACAAGTCGCCGCTCGGCGAATCCGGCGAACCCCACATTTCAAGTCCCAGCGTCTGGCTCGGAACCGCCGGGCGCCAGTCGCCGTAGCAATGCCATGACACGAAACCGAGCTTGCGTCTGTCCACTTCCGAGAGCAGCCGCGCGATCCAGTCCGTCCAGTACGCGCGATAGGTGCCGTCGATCGCAGGACCTCCGATCAGCGCGCACCGCTCGCCCAAAAAGGGCGCAAGCTGTCTGAAGATTTCTTCGGACAAGGCATCGTAAATCTTGAGATATTGTTCGAATGTGAGATTGCCGCCCACGATCAGGTTGTTGGGCTCGTTCCAGACGTTCCAGTACCATTCGCTGACCTCGTTGCCGCCCCAGCGCTCGATGCAGCCCCACACAACCTCTGAAGAGCGCGAAACGAATTCGCGGACACTCTTCACCCTGTCATAAGGCGGCGGAAACTTCGCGAAAGTGATCATCGGCTTTGCGCCGATATCCAGAATGGCCTGCAACATGCCTTCGAACGAATGCCAGTCCTTGAACGGGTCCGGTACAGGCTGATCGAACACAAAGACGCGTACGACCCTGGTGTCCATCAAACGCAGGCGCTTCTGGATCACTTCGCGGCGTTCGCCTTGCGAAAAGTGCCACCAGCCGTAAATTTCATTGAAGCCGTAGCGCATCTTCATGCGCTGCTCGGTCAACATAGCGGTACTTCGAGGACTGCGGGATGCCATCGTCCCTACTCCTCGATGATCTCGATGAGACGCCGGAGCCGGGCTTGCGGAGAATGCTTGCGCGCGAATTCGGCGCGAATGCCCGCGACGATATCCGCATAACGCCCCGGATCGCTAAGCACATCGAGCACTTTGGCGGAGCGGTCGCTCCCGCCCAGCATCAAATCGAGCGCCTGTTCGCCATAAATCTCGGCGACGTATCGCGGATCGAGCAGAAACAGCGGAATGGTGCCTGCCGCCGGCGTCTCAAACGTGCGGCACGTCACGAAATCGAGATGCTCGAACAAGGGCCGATAGATCACCGGATTGAAGACGCCCTTGTTCATGGTCGCCGTCACCTGCGGGAACGGTACCGCCCCCGGCGTTTCGAAGCGGTGCGCGCGTAGATACTCCCGGTCGACATAATAGTCCGCCTTGATCTCATTCCATTCGGTCCATTCGAGCGGATGATCCCAGCCCTCGCCGAACAGCGCGACGCGCCCGACCTTCTCGCGTACCGGCTCGATCGCTTTCAGCACTTGCGACATGCCTTGCCATCGGAATTTGGTATGGCCGACATAGACCATGCTGAATTCCTTATTCGTGAAATCCAGTGGCGTTTCCCAGGTCGGATCGTAGATGTGAAAGAGGAAAGGCTTCACGTTCGCCCGCTTCGGGCGCAACGTCGGCTGGCAGATCTTGTCGCTCAGGCTGTCGCAGACCTCGACCCACTTGCGGCTGAGTTCGTCGGACTTGTGATTGTAGTCGCCGCGAAAATCGATGCTATCGTTGTACGCGCCGTCGCAGTCGATCACGATGCGGCGGGAACACGGGACGGACTCGATCAGGCGCACCCAGTCCAACCGGTCGCCAAACTGGAGCTGTGTCGTCCACTCGAACACAAAGACCACAGCGTCCGCGCCGGACAGATCGAGCGAGTAATCGAGCGCAAAACCTGCGTTCGGAGGCCCGTAGATCGCAACCTCATGACCCATCGCCTTCGCCGCGCGTGCATAGCCGCGCAGGTCCAGCATGCTGCCTGCGTTCTCATAACCCCAATAGACGAATACGATCTTCATCGATCACTATGCCGTGGCGGCGGCGACAAGCTCCGCCATGCGTCTATCGTAGGAATTGGTCGCGGTGAGATGTTTACGCACCGCCGCGACCACTTCGCGGTAATGACCCGGTCGCGCCAAGGCATCCAGAATTTTATCGCCGATGCTCCGCCGAAGCATCAGTTCGCGCACGGCAGGCCCATACACTTCCAGTGCGATCTGCTCGTCCAGCATCAAGAGCGGGATCGTATCGGCGTAGAATATCTCGAAGTATTTCAGCGTGATGTGCTTCAGATGATGGAGCACAGGGCGCTGCGTGAAGATGTTGATCTTCGCCGTGCTCATGGTGCGGATGACATCGGTGTACATCACCGAAGGCGCGGTACGCACACGAAGCTTTTGCAGAAGCGCCGGATCGGTTTCGAAGGCGGCCTCGGGGCCCGCATCCGCGCCTTCGGCAGGGGGCGCGTCCCACCAGAGGCCGATGAATCCGATTTCGCCGATGCGCTCGCGGATCGGCGCAATCGCAGGCAGCAGCTTTCCGCCGATATCGCGCCAGCGCCACCAGTTATGGCCGAGATGCATGATGTCGTATTTTTTTGCGGGCGCCGCCTCTGGCTTTATCTCAAGCGCCGGGTCGTAACCATAAAACACCATCGGCCGCACGCGCGGGTCGCCGGATGAAGCGATCATCGGCTTCATCACGGTGTCAGACAGCGCCTCGTAGTATTCCTTCCAGCGCAGCCTCTCGTCTTCGCTTGCGTGGTTGAAGTCGTAATCGTCAATCTTCGTAACCGGATTATACATCCCGTCCATGTCGAAGATCATGCGCCGCTTCCTGCCGATCGTGCCGAGCAGGATCGCCTCGTCCAAGCGGCTGAGCCGATAGATTTCGGATTCAAACAGATACGCCACGCGGTCGAACGACAATACGTCCTTCGAGAACGACAGTTCCGGCAGATAAGGCTGCGGCTCGCCGTACATCGCGACCTTGTGCCCGTATTTCGGCGCGACGCGGATGTAGTTTGCCACCGCATGCGTGTTGCCGGCGTTGCCGCGGTGCTTCATGACGAAAAGGATGTTCACGTCCCAATCGCCTTTTTCAGTTCTTCGATTCGCACGGCATAGGAATGTTTCGCCGCAAGATGCGCGCGCGTCTTGAGCACCGCTTCCCAATAGCTTTCCGGGCTCTTGAGCGCGTCGGACACAAGGCTCGCCACGCCGTGCGAAGGCACGAGCTTCTTCGCAGCAGCCCCGTAGAGCTGTCCGACGAACGTCTCCGGCAGCATCAAGACCGGGATTGTGTCGGCATAGAATGTTTCGAACGTGCGGTTGGTAACGAACCCGAGCTCGCGGAAAAGTGGGCGGTGAATAACCGGCGCGAACTTCGCCTGTCCGAGGAGATCGACGACCTCGTCGAAGCGCACACCGTGACGCACCTCGACCTGTTGCGTTTCGAGGAACGCGGGATCGGTATCGACGCCCATGATCGCTTTCTGCACGGCCCAGTCCGGGCGCGCGTTCCAGTCCCAGCCGGCGAGACAGGCCGGCCCGGCCTGCTCGCGGACTGCCGCGTAGTCCTCGAGAAATGCGCGGGTCTGGTGCCAGCGTTGCCAGTTACTTCCCACGTACATCACGCCATGGGGCTTGCTCTTCCAGGCCGCCGCCGCCTCTTTTGCGCTTACATGGTTTTTCGTCACGGAAGCCGCGTCGAAGCCGTGAAACAGGAACGGTTTCACGTTGGCCCGCTTTGGATTGAAGGTCGGCTGAAGAATAGTGTCCGATACGGCGGCAATAGCGTCCTGCCATTCCCAGCCCTGATGACCGTCGAGCTTTTCCAGATGATTGAAGTCGTGATCGATCCGGAGGGTGTCGTTGTAGCGGCCCCATAGATCGACAACCGCGCGCCTCTCTTTCGGCACGCCGTCAAGCACGCGCGCGAGATACGGCATGTCGGGAAAATCGGATGGGACCTGCACGACGAAAAGCGCAAGATCCACGTTCGCAAGATCGGTCGTGAAGCGGAGCTTCGGGAGATCGGAGTCCGCCTCGCCATAAACCGCGATGTCATGGCCGAGCGACTGACCGGCCGCGATCCATTTATGAAGCGTCGAGACGCTGCGCGTCCAGGCGTCGACGGATGTCACGAGCAGGATTCTCATGCGCGGCGCTCTGCTGGCGCGGTCTTCGCGAACTCGCTCTTCGCCCATGCGACCGTCTGTTTCAGGCCCTCCTCGAACGATGTCTTCGGCTCCCAGCCAAGGAGCTCTCTAGCTTTTGACACGTCGGCCTGCACGCCGCGCTGCTCGCCTGGCCGCCCCGGCGCGTGGCGGATGTCGTATTTGCCTCTCGCAAAGCCGAAAGCGCCGGTTACGGCATGAGCGAGATCGTTGATCGAAGTTTCGCGTCCGCCGCCGAGATTGATGACCTGCCCTTTTGCGGCTTTGTTCGTCAGCGCACGGGACCAGCCATCCACGATGTCGCCGACGAAGACGAAGTCCCGCGTCTGCTCGCCATCGCCAAAGATCGTAATCGGTTCGCCGCGCAGCACATTGCCGCTGAAAATGCCGAGTACACCCTGATACGGATTGTTGTAGGATTGTCCCGGTCCGTAAACGCTGAACATCCGCAACGACGTCACCGAGAAGTCGAACCCGAGATCGGGGCGCGCGGCCGTGGAATGTACATAACGCTCCGCCGCAAACTTGGTGATGCCATAATATGAATCCGGCACGCAGGGCTCGCTTTCCGGCGTCGGCACGACCTTGCAGTCGCCATAAAGCGTCATCGAGCTTGCATAGAGCAGCCGCGGCACTTTGTACTTCACGCAGAGCTTCAACGTCTGCACGGTGCCTTCGGTGTTCGTGCGGAGGTCGCCGACCGGATCGGAAAACGCCTTGATGATCGAAACCTGTCCCGCGATATGACAAACGGCGTCGATGCCGCGGGCGAAGACCGGATCAAGTTCTTCCGGCTTCGTGACATCGGCGCGGACCGCCTTGGCGCCCCGCGGCACCAGCGACAGATCGCCGTTCGACTCGTTGTCGGCGGCAATCACCTCATGCCCGTCCGCGAGCAATCGGCGCGCGAGATGAACGCCGATGAAGCCGGCACCGCCCGTTATCAGAACCTTCATTTCCGCCTCTCCCAGCGCTTCCGACTAGAACGCATCTCTGTTCTGCTCCACCCATTCGATCAGCCGTCCGACGCCCTGCTTCGCGCCGATCGACGGCTTCCAGCCGAGTGTCTTCTCGAGCTTGCGGATATCGCTGACATAAACCTCCTGATCGCCGGGCCGCCACGCGTCGAACTTCAGCGGAATCTTGCGCTTGAAATGCCGCTCGAGCGTGTCGATGAGTTCGAGGAGCGACAGCGTCTCGGCGGTGCCGCCGCCGATGTTGAAAGCTTGCCCGCGGATTTCGTCCGGCGAGCGGATCGCCACTTCGTAGGCGCGCACTACATCCTCGACGTGCAGCACGTCACGCACCTGCTTGCCGTCTCCGTAGATCGTGATGTTCTTCTGGAGAAGCGCGGCGATCGCGAACCACGCGACCCAGCCCTGATCTTCGACACCGAACTGCCGTGGGCCGTAGATGCATGACTGCCGGAACGATGCCGCCGGTATCCCGTAGATGCGCGCGAAATCGAGCACGTACTGGTCCGCGGCGCCCTTCGAGCAGCCGTAAGGCGAAAGGAAGTCCAGCGGCTCGCTTTCCGCAATACCGTGCGGCCGGTTGGTGTAGCCGTACCGGTTCCCTGCAAGCGCAGACGCCGCGTTCACGATCTTGCCGTATACCTTGTTCGTTGACGCGAACAGAAACACGGTATCGGGCTTGTACCGGCGCACCGCATCGAGCAGATTGAAGGTACCAAGCGCGTTCACATCGAAATCCATGCGCGGGTCGGTGACCGAAGTGGTAACCGCGACCTGCGCGGCGAGATGGATGACGGCGTCGGGCTTCAGCTCCGAGATCGTCCTGTTCACCGCTGCGGTATCCCGCACATCGGCCTTTGCGAACTCGAACTCGGTCTCGTCCCTGAGCCAGGAGAGATTGCTTTCGGTGCCTGCGCGCGAGAGGTTGTCCAGCACGGTGACCTGCCAGTTGCGCTGGCCGAAATAGCGCGCGGCATTGCATCCGATGAAGCCCGCGCCGCCGGTGATCAGAACGTGCTTCGTGCTCATTGCGTCTTCCGTTGAACATTCCGGCGGGCCCGTGCGAAATAGGCCGATGCCTGACCCGGACTATATACGCCGCCTGCGCGCCGCCTATCTCGACCTGATGCGTGACAGCCTGATCGGGAAGCTGAATCAGGATTCGGCGTTGCCATCCTCGAACGTGGACGGCTACCGCGCCGACTATCGCGAACAGGGCTGGGATTGGCCGTCAAAGGCGCCCTCCATGATCGGCGCGCTGCGCATGGAGAACGTGCGGCGCGAGTGTGAGCGGGTGATCGAGGAGAACGTCCCCGGAGATTTTGTAGAAACCGGCGTGTGGCGCGGCGGCGCTGCAATCATGATGCGGGCGGTGCTCGCGGCTCATGGCATTGCCGACAGGCGCGTTTTTGCGGCCGACAGCTTCCGCGGATTCCCGGCGCAGTCCGCGCCCGACACGAACTTTACCGTCGGCGGGGTCGCTGATTTCGCTGTCCCGCTCGAAGAAGTAAAAGGCAACTTTGCCCGTTACGGCCTGCTCGATGCGCAGGTCGTTTTCCTCGAAGGCTTCTTCAAGGACACGCTTCCCGCAGCACCGATCGAACGTATCGCAGTGCTTCGGCTGGACGGCGATCTCTACGAAAGCACACGCGACGGACTCGCGCTGTACCAGAAGCTTTCGCCAGGCGGCTCGCTGATTGCCGACGACTATTTTCTGTTTGAAGGTCAGCGCAGGGCCACCGACGAGTTTCGAAATGCTCATGACATCGCGGACCCGATCATGCGGATCGATCATTTTGGCGGCTACTGGATCAAACGCTAGACCGGCGCGACCGGGATCTTGTTCGCCGAAAGCGCACGTTCGAAATAGTCGATTGTCCGCTGCAAGCCTTCTTTCAGTTCCGTGACCGGCTGCCAGCCAAGCTGTTCGTGCGCGCGACTGATATCCGGCTTGCGCTGACGCGGGTCGTCTTCCGGCACGGGGTGGAATGCGAGCTTTGACGACGAACCCGTCATCGCGATGACGATGTCGGCAAGCTCCCGCACCGTGATCTCGTGCGGATTGCCGAGATTGAGCGGGCCGGTGACGTGATCCGGCGCATCCATGAACTTCACGAGCCCCGTGACGAGATCGTCGACATAGCAGAAAGAGCGCGTACGGCTACCGTCACCGTAAACGGTGATGTTGCGGTTCTGAAGCGCCTGCACAATGAAATTGGATACGACACGGCCGTCGTTCGGGTGCATGCGCGGGCCGTAAGTATTGAAGATGCGGACGACCTTGGTGCTGAGACGATGTTCGCGCCGGTAATCGAAGAACAGCGTCTCGGCAACGCGCTTGCCCTCGTCGTAGCACGAGCGGGGGCCGATCGGATTCACGTTGCCCCAGTACTCCTCGACCTGCGGATGGATTTCCGGGTCCCCGTATACTTCGGACGTGGATGCCTGCAGGACCGGGATGCGAAGGCGCTTGGCGAGGCCGAGCATGTTCAGCGCGCCGAGAAAACTCGTCTTCGTGGTCTGGATCGGATCGTGCTGGTAGTGCACCGGAGACGCGGGACAGGCGAGATTGTAGATCTGGTCCACTTCGACCTGCAGCGGCGCACAGACGTCGTGCCGGATCACTTCGAAATCCCCGAACTGCTGCAAATGCAGAACGTTCTGGCGTTCGCCGGTAAAGAAGTTGTCGATGCAGAGTACGGCGTCGCCGCGCTTCAGCAGCCGCTCGCAAAGATGCGAACCGATGAAGCCCGCGCCGCCGGTCACGAGCACGCGCCGCTTCTTCAGTTGCGTTGCGGGTTCGGGCATTTTTCAGCTACCTCCCATGTACTCTGACGGCTCGCTTTGGCTAAGCTTGGTCAGCGTCAATAACGTGAGGTTGCGGCCCGGTACGTGAATGCGATCTGAACTGAACACGTTACGGAACGGTACGTGCGCGGAAGATATTACACCTTTGCGTGATCGTTCGGTTGCAAACCTGCCTTCAAACAAAGCCCAGCTCCCGGAATACATAATCAAGCAATCGATCCTTCACGCGAATAGTAAAACATAACGCCGGCCGGCCAACGGAAGTTCCACACAGTTGGTACCGGGCCTCTTCTGAATGGACGTTCAGACGCGGCGGGGATCAGGGCCGCTAGAATCGGCAAGCCCGCCTTCAAGGCGGGCTTGCTGTGAAGCAGTGAGGAATAAACGGACGCGGTGACGCCTGGCTGGACCTTTTTTGCCTCGGAAGACGCCTCTACCGGCTACAACTTCGGCAATCAGCCTGCGCAACTTCGGGGCGACGTATCCGAAGCAGTCGGCCGGAGTAAGCGGCTACCCGAAGCCACCGCGCCACGCCGGCTTTGATCAGAATTTAGCCTGCACGGTCTCGTTGTCATTGTTCGTGATCTGGATTGCCCCGCGAATGGGTGCGGTCAGTTCGACTGGCGCGGTACCGGTCAGAACATTGTTACCGCGCGGTGCCAGCGTGATTTTTGCCGGCTTGCCGCCGACAACTAGAACCGCGGTGCCTTTGAATCCCTTGGTCGATACCGGGTTCTCACTGTGATCGGTCACGAAGACGTCAAGCGTGTTTCCCTTGACGATGGCTTCGACATGATAATTGCCGGCATCAACCTGCTGGCCACCATTTTTTCCCTTTTCCGGGGCGTGCGCGAGCGCAACTCCTGCAATCAGCATGCCGCCGGCAACGGCCATAGAAAGTTTCTTGATCATCGTCGTTTTCTCCTTCGGGGGTATCAGAAAGCTTCCGACGGTTTTCCGGCCGCCGATCGTTCGACTTCATCGAGCAGCCGCTCCAGCGGCTC
>JAGXQU010000138.1 GCA_018335895.1 Hyphomicrobiales bacterium
CGCCGCGCGAGATTGTATGTGTGGCTCGCGGAGTAGCGCGCGGCCTCCAGTTCGCGCCGCGCATCCGGCCCGAGCGTGCCGGGACCGAAAAATTCCTTCTGCCACTCCGCTTCCTTGCGCTGTGCGATGTCCCGTGCCGCGGCGGTCTGCACCAGAGCGTCCAGCACCTTCTTTTCGTTCGCGCTTTTTCGCGAGACCTGCGCGGCGTCGAGGAAGCGCTCGACCGAGGTGCCGGCCTGCTCTGCCGCAGCCCACAACAGCGAAGAAGGCACGAAAAGCCGCCGCAGCGCCCAGGAACTCACCGGGTCGAACCACGCCCAGCCGAAGGCGTAACCCTTCAAGGTCCGGCCCCAGTTGCGCTTGGACCTGGCATTGTATTGCATAGTGAGCGGCTGATCGGTCACGGACAAAAAGAACCGGCGGTCTCAGGGAAACGCTTGATAGCGGATGAACCGTCCGCCGTCTCGCAAGGATTGGGGGCGGAATTATGTGGTCCGAAGTCACGCTACCGCTCTGGCTGGTAATCGTCGCAGGACTGCTTGCGGCACTCGCTTTTCTGGACCGCCTCCTGATCCCGAGCGTGCGCTGGGCGCTGCGGCGCCGGGCCAACAAGGCCATCAGCGAACTGAACACCCGGCTGCGGCTCCAGATTAAACCCTTCAAGCTGACCAAACGTCAGGTGCTGATGGACCGGCTGATCTACGACCCGGAGGTGCTGCACGCAGTCGACGAATATGCCCGCGAGCACAAAGTTCCGCGCGAAGTGCTGATGGAGAAAGTGAAGCGCTACGCAGGCGAGATCGTTCCCTCCTTCTCCGCCTACGCCTATTTCCGGATCGGAACGCGGCTCGCGAAACGCCTGTCCGAGATGCTCTATCGCGTGCGGATCGGATTCCGGAACGAGGAGGCATTTTCTAGGGTCGATCCGGACTCTTCGGTCGTATTCGTCATCAACCATCGCTCGAATATGGACTATGTGCTCGTGACGTATGTCGCGGCGCAGTCGTCCGCGTTGTCCTACGCGGTCGGCGAATGGGCGCAGATCTGGGGCCTGCGCAACCTGATCCGCTCAATGGGCGCCTACTTTATCCGCCGCGACTCGCGCGACGCGCTCTATCGAAAAGTACTGTCGCGCTACGTGCACATGGCGACCGCATCCGGCGTCGTGCAGGCGATCTTTCCGGAAGGCGGGCTCTCGCGCGACGGTAAGCTGCGGCCGCCGAAATTCGGCCTGCTCAGCTACATGGTCGCAGCGTTCGACCCGAAGGGACCGAAGGATGTCGTGTTCGTGCCGGTCGGCGTGAACTACGACCGCGTGCTTGAGGACCGCATGCTGACGAGTGCCGCGAACACCGAGCCGGGCAAAAAGCCGGTGTTCGGTTTCAACCTCGTCACCTTCCTGCGGCACTTCTTCCGCCATGTGCGCATGGCGTTCCGTGGCGAATGGTACCGCTATGGCTATACCTGCGTGAGCTTCGGCGAACCCTTCTCGCTTAAGCAATATGTGGCGCAGCAAAAGATCGACTTCCGCGACATGCCCGAGAAGGAGCGCTTTGCCGAAGTCGAGAAGCTCGGCTCACAGTTGATGGAAGCGGTCGGGAAGGTCGTGCCCGCGCTTCCCGTTTCACTCGTCGCGACGGCGCTGCTCGAAGCGCACCCCGCGCCACTCTCGCTGTTCGAGATCAAGAGCCGTGTGTCGCGCATCATCGAGACGCTGGAAGCGTCGAAGGCCTACGTTCATATCCCGCGCTCGGATCGCGACTATGCGATCGAAGTGGGTTTGCGAATGCTTCGCCTCCGGCACATTGTGAGCGAGAACGACGGCATCTACGCCGCGAACCCGGCCGACCTGCACATTCTTCGTTACTATTCGAACGCAATCGCGCACCTGTTGCCAGGACGTGCGAACGCGGCAGAGACGAGTGGCATTGTCGAAGCGCCGTCGTCCTCCGGCGCGCGTGCGATGCGTGCGATCCCGGCGGAATGAGTTAGCGGTTTTCGAGCCAGCGCACGGCGCCGCGGCCCGCCGCAACACCGGTCGCAAAACAGGCTTGCAGAAGATACCCGCCCGTCGGCGCTTCCCAGTCGAGCATTTCACCCGCCGCGAAGACACCCGGCAGTTTCGTCAGCATGAAGTTCTCGTCGAGTTCTTCGAACAGGATTCCGCCCGTCGTCGATATCGCCGACTCGATCGGCGCAATCCCCGTCATTTTCAGCGGGAAGTGCGAGATGAGGGAGGCAAGCTTTTCCGTAGCGAGTTCGGAGATGCGTCCGCCATTTGCGGCGGCCCATTCGTGCAAAAGCGCGATGCCCACCGGCGGCAGGTTGATCGTCTTGCGAAGAAAATTCGAGAAGGACTGCTTTCCGCGAGGCGCAGACAGACGTTTTGCGATTTCCACTTCCGAAAGCTCAGGGCGCAACGCGATGGAGGCGACCGCTTCACCTTCGGCGAGAATTGCATCGCGCAGCCGCGCCGACTGCGCATAGATCACGCCGCCTTCGATGCCATAGTCGGTGATCATCGCCTCGCCGCGCACGGTGGAGCCGCCTGCGGTAATCGCAATGCGCTTCAACGGCGTGCCAGCAAAACGCTCTCGGAACGGAGCCGACCAGGAAACGAGAAAGCCGCTGTTCGCCGGCTGGAGAGGGGCTAGATCGACGCCGCGTTGGCCGAGTATCCCGGTCCAGGAACCATCCGAGCCGAGTTTCGGCCAGCTCGCGCCGCCGAGCGCGAGTACGACGGCGTCGGCCTTCACATGTTCCCGTCCGCGTGGCGTATCGAATAGAAGCCGCCCTTCGTCGTCCCAGCCGCACCAGCGATGGCGAAAGACGAAGGCGACGCCCGTCTCCGAGAGCCGCCGCAGCCAAGCACGCAACAGCGGCGAAGCCTTCAGTGCTTCCGGGAAAATGCGTCCGCTCGATCCTTGGAAGGTTTTCTGGCCGAGCGCTTCGCTCCATGCACGAAGCTGCGGCGGCGGAAAGCTTTCGATGGCGGCGCGCAATGCGTCCGCGCGGGGACCATAGCGGCGGAGAAACCCCTCCAGCGCTTCTCCATGTGTGAGGTTCAAGCCGCCGCGTCCCGCGAGAAGAAACTTGCGGCCGGCGGAAGGCATGCGCTCGTAGACGGTTACGCGGCAGCCCGCATTCGCGGCTTCTTCAGCCGCGATCAATCCGGCGGGGCCTCCGCCGATGATTGCAAGCGTCCGGTATCCGTCAGCGTTCATCGCGCCGCTTTAGGACGCCGGACTGAAGAACGAAAGGCCGTGGCTTAGCTTTTTTCTCAGTCTGCGGTTCCGCTTGAGAAAATACTCCCGGCGCATGGCTTCCACCTTGTCATCGAAATATTCGGCATAAAGCAGACGCCATGTGCGGCCGCGGGTGGAGCGGGCGCCCTTGCCTGCGTTGTGCGCCTTGAGCCGTCTCGCGATGTCGTTGGTCCAGCCCACATAGGTGCGCGAGCCTTGGGGCCCCAGACAACCGAGCACATAGACGAAGCTTCTCTGCCGAGCCTTCTTCAACGAACGTGCTTGGCCAGCTTCTTGATGAGCGAGCGCAGTTCCGGCTCCTGTACTTGCGCCGCGGCCTCTTCGGGAGAAAACCACTTGGTCTTGCGCTCGTCTTGCTCCGGCCAGGCCGGCATCTGCTGCTCGACTTCTAGCAAATAAGTGTCCACTTCGCAGTTCACGATGGAGCCGTCGCCGCGCTTCTTGTCGTAATGATAGGAGCCGATCGGCTTCTCGGAAACCTTGCCGACCAGCCCCGCCTCTTCCATCGCTTCGAGTGCTGCGAGATTGTATGGCTCGACGCCTGCGATCGGCCAGCCTTTGGGTATGATCCAGCGTCTCGTCTCTCTGGAGGTTACGAGCATGACTTCCAGCTCGCCCTTCCTGTTCCTGCGGTAAGGAAGCGCTGCGTACTGCCGGGCTGACGCAGACTTCGTTCCCATCAGAAGAGTCCACTCGCGAGATAAAAAAGCGATGCGATGATCGCGGAAGCCGGAAGCGTAATCACCCAGGCAACCACGATGCCGCTGGCTACGTTCCACCGCACGGCGGAAATCTTGCGCGCGGCGCCGACACCGATGATCGAGCCGGTGATCGTATGCGTGGTCGATACCGGCACGCCAAGATAGGTCGCAGCAAACAGCGTTATCGCACCGCCGGTTTCCGCGCAGCAGCCCTGCATGGGCGTGAGCCGTGTGATTTTCGAACCCATGGTGTGAACGATGCGCCAGCCGCCCATCAACGTGCCGAGACCCATGAAGAACTGGCAGGTGATGACCACCCAGAACGGCACGTAAAATTCGCTGCCCAGATGCCCGGTCGAAAACAAAAGAACCGCGATAATGCCCATGGTCTTCTGTGCGTCGTTACCGCCATGACCGAGCGAATAAAGCGACGCGGAGATGAATTGCAACGTACGGAACGTACTGTCGACCGAGCGGGGATTGGCGCGGACAAACAGCCAGGAGACGAGCAAAACCAGCATCAACGCGAGAAAGAATCCTGTCATCGGCGAGAGCACGATGGCGACGGTCGTCTTGATCAATCCATACCAGACGATTGCGGCGCTACCCGCCTTCGTTATCGCGGCGCCGAGCAGCCCGCCGATCAGCGCGTGCGAACTGCTGGACGGAATGCCGGCGAGCCACGTGATGACGTTCCAGCTGATCGCGCCCATCAGCGCGCCGAAGATAACGCGCGCATCGACGATGCCGGCCGAGACGATACCGGTGCCGATCGTGTTTGCCACATGGAGGCCGAAGAAGAGAAACGCGATGAAATTGAAGAACGCGGCCCACATCACAGCGTATTTCGGCCGCAGCACACGCGTCGACACGATGGTCGCAATCGAATTCGCCGCATCGTGCAGGCCGTTGAGAAAGTCAAACAGAAGCGCGACCGCGATGAGCGCGATCAGGATTTGAAGGCTGACGGTAGCGTCCATCGCGCTTTGACCGATGACCTAGAGGTGGTCGGTAACGAGGGCGCTGATCTCGTTCGCCACGTCTTCGAAGCGGTCGATCACCTTCTCGAGATGATCGTAGATTTCTGCGCCGATGATAAAATCCATCGCGTTGCCGTTGCGGTGGGAAAGAAAGAGCGCCTTACGGCCGGTATCATGCAACTGGTCGGACTTCTCTTCCTGCACGATGATCTGCTCGGTGAGGCGATGCAGCTGCGCGCCGTTCTTGCCGATGTTGGCGAGCAGCGGCATGGCATCCTGCACCAGCTTTGCCACGACAGGAGCAATCGCTGCCATCTCCCGCATCTGAAGATCGAACGACTTCACTTCGTAAAGTGCGATAAGCTTCGCGGTCTTGTTCATCTGGTCGATGGAGTCATCCAGCGAACTGACCAGGTCCTGAATGTCCGTGCGGTCAAAGGGCGTGATGAATGTGCGCCGGACCGCAGTCAGCGACTGCCTCGTGATTTCGTCGGCTTCCGCCTCGCGTTCGAAGATGACGCGGCAGAAATGCTCGATCCTGTCGCCACCCTGGAAAAGAGCTTCGAGCGCCACGGCGCCTGCATGCACAACCGCGGCATGTTGCGCGAAAAGCTCGAAGAAGCGCTCTTCCTTCGGCATCAGCGCCTGAAACCAGCCGAGCATGTCCCACCTTGTGACGCAGAGAATCGGTTGGCGTCATGTTATCGGAATGTGACAATCCACAGGGGATATTGACCGCGCTATGCCCAGAACTTCCATGCGGCATGGCAGCGAATCACGGCGGCAAAGGCCAGATCGCCCGCTCAGGCGGGCAGCATGAAAGCGGCGAAAAACGCCGAAATCCCTGCATAATCATCAAGCGGGAGGACCTGCGCGACGTACTGATCAGGCCGGACGATCACAATGCATCCGTGCCCGCGATCGATGCCGCGCATGTCAAAAATGTTCCGGCCGGCCTTCAGATCCGGACAGAACATTTTTTCGTAATCGCGCAGGCCGTAGCGCCCTTTTGCCGGCAACAGAAAAGCCGGCATCGCATCGACATTCAGTTCACGATGGCCTTGCTGAAACACGGCACGAACATCGATGACCGCATCGATATCTGCGCTCGCAGGCGTGTGGCGGCGGACGGGAGAATCCGCCGCTTTCGACAGGAAACTGCAGAACGCATTGATGCGCGATGACGAGGATGCCGGATCGCTGCGATCCGCAAAGGCGTAAATCCGGAAGCGGCCATCCGCTTTCGCGGCGTGGCCGAGCGAAATCTCATTCGCGTCGGCAAGCCGGATCACGGGCGCGGAATGAAAGCGGGTTCCAATCTCGAATCCTTTCGCGAGATGCTGGTGCACTTTCTCGCCGGTCAGGATCGAAGGCGCGTAGCGCGTGGCGGTTCCCGCCGTGTAGCGCCCGTGTTTCACGAAATAGCCGCGCACCTCCTCGGGATCGACACCCTTGCTGTCCGGGTTGCCCGGCGTTTTCAGCGGCGCGCTGATCATCTTCGACCACTCGCGGTCGAACTCGATCAGTTCTTTTGCAATCGCGTGACGCTCGGCGGAATAGGTATGGAGAAACTCCGGCGCGCATTGTCCGCGCAGCACGGCGGCAAGCTTCCAGCCGAGATTGAACGCATCCTGCATGGAGACGTTCATGCCCTGCCCCGCTTTCGGGCTGTGGGTGTGGCATGCGTCGCCCGCGATGAAAACGCGCGGCGTGCGGGATGCCGTTTCGCTCGCGGGCACGTCGTCGAACTTGTCGCAAAGCCGCTGGCCGATTTCATAGACCGACCACCAGCCGACTTCCTTCACTTCGAAGCTGTAGGGCCGGAGGATGCGCTGCGCGGCGGCAATCAACTGCTCCACCGTGATGTTGCGCGCGCTCACGCGCTCGTCGGGATTGAGCTTGTCCAGTTCGACATAGATGCGGACGAGATAGCCGCCCTCGCGCGGGATCAGCACGATGCTGCCCTCGGATGCAGACTGGATCAGCGACTTGAAACGGATGTCGGGAAACGACGTGACGGCAAGCACGTCCATCACGCCCCAGGCCTGATTGGCAGAGTCGCCATGCAGCGCGCGGCCGAGCGAATGGCGCACCGTGCTGCGCGCGCCATCGCAGCCGACAACGTATTTCGCACGGATGGTTTCGGTCTTCGTGTTTCCGGAAGATTCGAATGTCAGTTTCACGGGATGCGATGCGCTGCCCTGCGGATCGATTTCGAGCAAAACAAGCTTTCGCGAATAGTGCGGCTCCAGCCTGCACGCGGAATTGCGCATCACCTGAAGATAGAAGTCGTGAACCCGCGCCTGGTTGAGGATCATGTGCGGCATCTCGGAGAGACCGTCTTCGACGTCCTGCACGCGGTCGTAGCGAACGATCTTCATGCGATCGGCGGCATCCGGACGCCAAAAGGTCGTCTCGTTGACCCAGTAGCCTTCCTTCATCACTCGTTCGGCAAAACCGAAGGCTTCGAACATTTCCATCGTACGGCAGGCGATGCCGTCGGCCTGTCCGAGTTCGAGCGGCCCGGACTTTTGCTCGGCAATCACGGTGTGAATATCCGTAAATGCCGAAAGCTGCGCCGCGAGCGTCAGCCCTGCTGGGCCGCAACCGACAATCACGACATCGGCTTCAACCGGAAGCGTCTCGGGCTGCGCCGCCGCGCGGGCAGGCGCCGAAACCTCAGGATCCCCGGTTCTGAACCCGTTGAGATGAAACTGCATGGAAGGCTTTCATTGCTATCGAAGATTCGCGGGCACGCGATACGGAATAGATCTCGAAACCGGCCGGAGAGGCAACTCCGCGCGATCAGACGCAGGCACGCCGGGACGCCGCCTGATCGAAGCGCCGCAACCGGAATGCCGCCGGTCCAGGCGGGCGAAGCGAGATGTTCCAGCAGGGCGTCTGCTGGCTACTCAACAACATGTCCACACCGTCTGGCGCTTCCGCGATAGCGGTTAATTGAGGCGCCAGTTCCCCCGATTTCCTATAATAAAGAGCGGCGCGATTCACCGATGCATTGTTTCAGGGAAAGTATTCTCCGTGATTGATCCGGCGCAGGATATCGAGCGGAAGCGAACCGAAGAGATCGTGAAAGCTCCGGTGTTGTCGGCCTTGCGGGCTACCGTTCTGCGGCCGATCGCGGCGGTGCGCCCGCATTACGCTCCACTCCTGCTCGTCTACTTCAGCTACGGCGCGCTGGGCCTGATCGACATCAGCCGCGACCTCTGGGTGAAGGAGCAACTGAGCCTTTCCCCCGCCGAGCTTGCCTCGATCGGCGTATGGCTCACGCTGCCGTGGACCGTGAAGATGGTCTTCGGCCAGTTGGTGGACAGCGTCCCGTTCTTCGGATCGCAGCGCCGCATCTACATCATCGCGGGTGCGCTCATCGTCGCGGCGGGCCTGCTCACGCTCGCAGGCGCAGCAGGAGGCTGGCTCACATTTCTTCCGCCAGCCGGTCTTTATATACTTGGTGCTGTGCTTCTCGTGCTCGGCACCGTCATTCAGGACGTGGTCGCGGACGCAATGTCCACGGAGGTCGTCGCGCGAACGGACGAAGACGGCGAGCCGCGAGAAGATGGCGTCGTCCGCGCGGAAC
>JAGXQU010000139.1 GCA_018335895.1 Hyphomicrobiales bacterium
GCAGGCCACGCCAGCGTCTGCGGTAGCGCAATCAGCCCGCCGATGTCTTCGGCGATCCGCGCGGCATAGACGACGGCTTCGAGGAGCGAGTTCGAAGCGAGACGGTTCGCGCCATGCGCGCCCGTGCTCGCGACTTCGCCCGCAGCCCAAAGCCCATCGAGCGTTGCGCGGCCGTTTGCATCAACAAGCACGCCACCCATGTGATAGTGGGCTGCGGGCGCAATCGGTACGGGCTGCTTGTCGGGGTCGAGGCCGGCGGCCATGCACGCGGCGAAGACAGTCGGGAAGCGCTCGGAGAATTTTTCTACCGGACGCAGATCGAGAAACGCGCCACGGCCCGCCTGCAATTCCGCAAACACCGCGCGCGCAACGATGTCGCGCGGCGCAAGCTCGGCGCTTGCGTGAACTGGCAGCATGAAGCGCTCGCCGCCTTTATTGACGAGGATCGCGCCCTCGCCGCGCAAGGCTTCGGTTGCAAGCGGCGCAGGGTCCTTGCCGACATCGAGCGCGGTCGGATGGAATTGGACGAACTCCGGATCGGCAATCGTCGCACCCGCGCGTGCGGCAGCGGCAAGTCCGCGTCCGCGCGCTTCGCGCGGGTTGGTGGTGATTGCGTACAAGCCGCCGATACCGCCGCTTGCGAGCACGACCGCACGTGCAGGCAGGGCCATCGGCTTGCCGGCGCGGCCGGCAGGACGCGCATGAATGCCGGTGACATAGCGGCCATCTACATAGAGATCGTCGACGACGAGACCTTCGAGCACGCGGATCGTCGGCGTGTTTCGTACCGCGCTCACGAGTGCCGCCATGATCGCGGCACCCGCGCGGTCGCCCTGCACGCGTACGATGCGCTTGTGGGAATGCGCGGCCTCGCGCGACAACATCAGCTTGCCTTCGAGATCGCGGTCGAACGGCACGCCGTATTTGAGCAAATCGTTGATGCGCGCGGGCGCTTCTTCCGCCATCGCGCGGATGACTTTCTCGTCCACCGTGCCGGCACCGGCGGCGAGCGTATCGGCAACGTGGCTGTCGATGGTGTCGCCCTCGCCGACTGCTGCCGCAATGCCGCCCTGTGCCCACGCGGACGACGCGCCTTCGCCGATGGGGGCTGCGGTCACAATCGTCACCGGACGCGGACTTAGTTTCAGCGCACAGAACAATCCCGCGAGCCCGCCGCCCACGATCACGACGTCGTCGTGACCGCTCCATGAGCGGGGCGTCAGCGTGTCGGATGTGCGCGGAGATGAGGACATTTCAATCTCTTCTCCCTCTCCCCGCTTGCGGAGAGAGGGTCGGGGTGAGGGGTGACTGTGCCGCCCTCCCTCACCCGTCTCTTTTCACTCGCCACCCTCTCCCCGTGAAGGGGGAGAGGGAATTCTTGTTACGACTTCAAATGGATCATCCGCTCCACCGCGCGGCGGGCTTTCGCCGCGATAGCGGGATCGATTTCGACTTCCTCACGAAGATAGACGAGGCTTTCGAGAATCTTCGGCAGTGTGATGCGCTTCATGTGCGGGCATAGGTTGCACGGCTTCACAAACTCCGTATCCGGCGCTTCCTGCTGCACGTTGTCGGCCATCGAGCACTCGGTGACCATGACCACCCGCTTCGGCTTCTTCGTCTTCACATAGTTCTGCAACGCCGAAGTCGAGCCGGTGAAGTCCGCTTCCGCGATGACATCGGGCGGGCATTCGGGGTGCGCAAGAATCTGCACGCTCGGGTCTGCTTCGCGATAGCGGCGCAGTTCCTCGCCCGTGAAGCGCTCATGCACTTCGCAATGACCCTTCCAGGCGATGATCTTGACCGTGGTCTGGGTCGCGACCCAGCGCGCGAGGAATTCATCGGGGATGCAGATCACGCGATCCACGCCGAAGCTCTCGACCACCTGCACCGCGTTCGACGAGGTGCAGCAGATGTCGCTCTCCGCTTTCACGTCGGCGGAAGTGTTGACGTAGGTCACGACCGGCACGCCGGGGTAGCGCTCGCGAAGCAAGCGCACGTCCTCGCCAGTGATCGACTGCGCAAGCGAGCAGCCCGCGCGCAGATCGGGGATCAGCACGGTCTTGTCCGGGTTCAACAGCTTCGAGGTCTCGGCCATGAAGTGCACGCCACCCTGAATGATGATGTCGGCCTTCGACTTCGCGGCTTCCTTCGCAAGCTGCAAACTGTCGCCAACGAAGTCGGCAACGCAGTTATAGATTTCCGGAGTCTGGTAGTTGTGCGCCAAGAGCACCGCGTTGCGCTGCTTCTTCAGCTTGTTAATCGCGTAAACGTAAGGCGCATGGAACGGCCACTCCACCGAGGGAATGATGTGCTTCACCTTTTCGTAGAGGTGCGCGGTCTCGCGTTCCACTTCCTTGTTCCACTCAAGCGAAGGCATGGGGAGCACGCCGAATTTCTTCGCGGCAGCGCCCGTCCCCGGACGCGGCACGACGAATTCGCCGCGCGCGACCGGCGGGGTCACGACTTCCACTTCGGGGCGGATGTTGCGGTCAATGATCGTTACCATTGGCGCCTCCCAATCTCTCCTCTACGAGCCTATATGCTCTTTCTGAGCATATAGGGACACAGAAAAGACCGGCTGCTGCCGGGTACTTATTCTCATTTCGAGCAAATATATAACCCATCCCGGCCGGTTTTGCTAGTCCCCTCTCGACAGAACTTATGCGTGGCCTCGATAGCAGCGCAGCGCAAAACGATTTCCGGCTGCAGAGGTTCGCGTCTAGGTTTCGCACGCGCGAAGGCAGCCCGCGCCGCAGCTCGAGATTCGGCAGCCGGGGAAACCGTAATGTCCACGACGCCTACTCCTGCCGCGCCAGCTCCGCTCGTCTCGTTCCTGAAGAACCCCCTGGTGATCGTTCTGTTCGGCTGCCTGATCGCGATCGTGACCTTCGGGCCGCGCTCGTCGTTCGGTTTCTTCCTGACGCCGATGTCGGCGCAATACGGCTGGGGGCGCGACGTGTTTGCGCTCGCTTTCGCCCTTCAGAATCTCCTGTGGGGTCTCGGCACGCCATTCGCCGGAGCTATCGCCGACCGCTTCGGCACCGCGAAAGTGCTCGCCGCCGGCGCGGTGCTCTACTTCGCAGGCCTCGCGCTCATGACCTACTCGACGACGCCGGTGACGCTGAACATCACGGGCGGCGTCTTGATCGGATTCGGCCTTTCGGCCTGTTCATTCAACATCGTGCTCACGGCCTTCGGCAAGGTCGTGCCAGAAGAGTGGCGCGGCCTCGCCTTCGGCGCGGGCACAGCCGCCGGTTCGTTTGGGCAGTTTCTTTTTGCGCCGTTCGGCGTCGCGCTGATCCAGAACTATGGCTGGCAGTTCGCGCTGCTCGTGTTTGCGGCGCTCGTGCTACTAGTCATTCCGTTTTCGACCGCGCTGATGACCGCGAGCAACAAGGCGGCGGTAAACTCGCAGAACGCGACGCCCGCGCAGGCGCAGACGCTGCGCGAGGCGCTCGCCGAAGCCTTCGGCCACAAGTCTTATGTTCTCCTGGTTACCGGCTTCTTCACCTGCGGCTTCCAGCTCGCCTTCGTGACCGCGCACTTGCCGTCGTACCTGCTCGACCGCGGGCTCTCCGCGCAGGTCGGCGGCTGGACGCTCGCGCTGATTGGCCTCTTCAATATCGTCGGCTCGTTCGGCGCCGGCTGGCTCGGCAACAAGATTCCGAAGCGCTACATCCTGTCGGCGATTTATCTTACGCGGGCGATTTCGATTGCGATCTTCGTTTCGATCCCGCCGAGCGTGGAGGCAACACTTGCCTTCGCCGTGATCACCGGGATCACCTGGCTTTCCACCGTGCCGCCGACTTCCTCGCTCGTACAGATCATGTTCGGAACGAAGTGGTTCGCGATGCTCTATGGCTTCGTGTTCTTCAGCCATCAGGTCGGCAGCTTCCTCGGCGTCTATCTCGGCGGCCTCGCCTTCGAAATCTACGGCTCGTATCAGGTCATCTGGTGGCTCTCGGTATTCTTCGGTGTGCTTTCCGCGCTCATCAATTTACCGATCGTCGAGAAGCCGGTCGCGCGGCTCGCCGCCAAGCCGGCGTAAGCAGATGACCGAAGCTGCACGTACACTCGGCTGGCGCACGCCGCTCATCATCCTGCTTTGCGGCTGCCTGATCGCGCTCATCGGTTTCGGGCCGCGCTCGACGCTCGGCCTGTTTCTCTCTCCGGTCACGCAGGAGAAAGGCTGGGGCCGAGACATCTACGCGCTCGCACTTGCCTTGCAGATGTTGCTCTGGGGCGCGGCACAGCCTTTCGTCGGCGGCATCGCGGATAAATTCGGCGCGGTGCGCGTGATGTGGGTGGGCGCGATGCTTTATGCGCTCGGGCTTGCCGGAATGGCCTACGCCACTTCGCAGGGAGCGCTGATACTTTCCGCAGGCTTCCTGATCGGCTTCGGGCTGGCAGGAACCTCGTTCACCGTCGTGATCGGCGCGTTCGGAAAACTGTTGCCGGTAAGCTGGCGCTCGCTCTCCTTCGGCATCGGCACGGCGGCGAGTTCATTTGGACAATTTCTGTTCTCTCCGCTTGCGGTCGGGCTGAACCAGTCGCTGAACTGGCACACGACGCTACTCATCTTCGCGGCGATCGTACTCGCGATCATGCCGCTTTCGCTCGCGCTCGCGCGGCACGAGCTCGCGCCAGACGGCCCGTCAGCACCTCCGCAATCGGTCCGCGAAGCGCTGCGCAAGGCGCTCGGTCACAAGAGTTACGTGCTCCTGATCCTTGGCTACTTCACCTGCGGATTTCAGGTGTTCTTCATCACGATCCACCTGCCCGCCTATCTCGTGGACCGGGGGCTCAGCGCCGATATCGGCGCATGGACCATCGGGTTGATCGGATTGTTCAACATCATCGGCTCGATCTCGGCGGGGTATCTCGGCGACAAGGTGCCGAAACGTTACATTCTCGCGGCGATCTATTTCCTTCGCTCGCTCGCGATCCTTGTTTTCATCATGGTGCCCGCATCGCCGGCGGCATCGATGATCTTCGGCGCCACCATCGGCCTCCTGTGGCTCTCCACCATTCCGCCGACGCAGGCGCTGGTCGCGCTCATGTTCGGCACACGCTGGCTGACCATGCTCGCTGGGCTTGCTTTCTTCAGCCACCAGGTCGGTGGCTTCCTCGGCGTATGGCTTGGCGGCCTGCTTTACGAGAAGACGGGTTCGTATGACGTGATCTGGTACCTGACGATCCTGCTCGGTTTCTTCGCCGCCGTGGTGAACCTGCCCATCGTCGAGAAGCCTGTCGCACGTCCGGTTGCGGCGGCGACGTAAACCCGTCTAAAAATCCGGCGGGTAGGAAAATCAAATGGGAAAATTCAAAGCCATCATCGTCCCTGAAAAGGGCCAGCCCGCGGCACTCGGCGAATTCGACGAAGCAGCGCTCATGGACGGCGACGTAACGGTCGTGGTCGAATACTCCACCGTCAATTACAAGGACGGTCTCGCAATCACCGGCAAGGCGCCGGTCGTGCGCCGCTTCCCGATGATCCCGGGCATCGATTTCGCAGGCAAGGTCGAGACTTCCTCGCATCCTAGCTTCAAAGCGGGCGACAGCGTGGTGCTCAACGGCTGGGGCACAGGGGAAACGCATCTTGGCGCTTACGGCGCGAAGTCGCGTGTGAAAGGCGACTGGCTCGTGAAGCTGCCTTCCGGGATGACTTCGCGCGAAGCCATGGCGATCGGCACCGCGGGCTACACCGCGATGCTTTGCGTGATCGCGCTCGAAAGATACGGCATCAAGCCCGATCATGGGCCAGTGGTCGTGACGGGTGCCGCAGGCGGCGTCGGCTCAGTCGCAATCGCAATCCTCTCGAAGCTCGGTTTTACGGTTGCGGCGTCCACGGGCCGTGCAAGCGAGGCGGACTATCTGAAATCGCTCGGCGCCTCCGAGATCATCGACCGTGCGGAATTTTCGCAGCCGGCAAAACCGCTGGGCAAGGAACGGTTCGCTGGCGGCGTCGACTCGGTCGGCTCGCACACGCTCGCGAACGTGCTGTCCATGACGAAATACGGCGGCGCGGTCGCGGCCTGCGGTTTGGCTGCGGGCATGGACCTGCCGGCTTCGGTGGCGCCCTTCATTCTGCGCGGCGTATCGCTGCTCGGCGTCGATTCAGTGATGTGCCCGCTCGCGCGGCGGCAGGAAGCATGGAAGCGTCTCGCCGCCGACCTCGACCGCAAAAAGCTCGAAGCCATGACCACGGAGGTTCCGCTCGAGGGCGTCATGGAGGTCGCACCGAAGATTCTCGCCGGACAGGTGCGCGGCCGTACCGTGGTCAAGATCGGCTGACCCGGCGCGGCTGTGGTTTCTCTTGACAAGGGCCACCGGTTCCTGCGCTACCTATTGCCGAGGGGTGTTGGCGGGTTCCGTCATATGATTCGCGCAGGCTTCCTTGCAATCGCAACTCTGTTCTTCGCGAGCTCCGCGTCGGCCGAAAGCCTGACCGCGAAGCAGGCGCGCGCTTTCGTGACCGGAAAGCTTTTTTCCTATAGCTGCTTCGATGGAACCACCGGGGTCGGCCGCATCAATAACGACGGCTCCGCCGCCGGCACGATCCGCATTCTCGGCAAAGACCCCACGCGCTACGTGCGCCTTCCGGTCAACACGCTCTACGAAAATGGAGAGCAGATCTGCGCTTCCCTGAAAGGGTTGCCGTTTACGCCCTGCTTCGTGCTGACCAAGACCAGCGCGCACAGCTTCCGGGGTGCCGTCTCCGGCATGGGCTTCATGTATTGCGATTTCGTCCGCGGCGGACGCCCCGCCCCGAGCAAACGCTCGAGCGCCGCAAACTAGGCGTTCGCCCTGCCGTTCGCTCCCGGCTTCAAATCCGAGCATTCGATCAACGAGCGCCGCTTGCCGATCTCCGCCGCGGTGTAATCCATGAATGCGCGTACGCGCGCCGTGTTCTTCAGATCGGGATGCGTCAGGAGCCACAGGCCCGCCTCGATCTCGGGCTCCGGAAAGGCGACCCTAGTCAGGCCCGGCGTCGCTGCTCCGATAAAGCAGGGAATGAGCGCCATGCCGCCGCCCGCCGCCACCGCCTCGGCCAGTCCGAGCACGGTGTTGAGCTTATAGACGATGCGCTCCTGGCCGACATTGTCGAGCAGCCACTTGGTCGGCTTCGGGCCGCCGATGCCGTCGGAAAGACCAATCCAGTTGTAGCGGCGCGCATCGGCGACACTGAAGTTCGCAGGCGCGTCGCCTTCCGCGGCAAAAATACCCCAGCGGATTCCGGCGAGCCTTCTGCCGATGAGGCTTTCCGGCGGCCGTTCGGTCGCGCGTAGGGCAATGTCCGCATCGCGGCGGGAAAGGTTCAGCGGCTCGTTGCTGACGACAATATCGAGATTGATTTCCGGATAGGTGCGGCGAAAGTTGACGAACACTTCGGACAGGAGATGGACGAGCAGCGTGTCGTTGGTGGTCACACGCAGGTCGCCGGACGGGCGAAGGTCCTGTCCCGTGATCTTGCGCTCCAAATCGACGATTTCATCGGCGATGCGGTTTGCGAGATCGACCATTTTCTCGCCGGCTGCCGTCGGCGCGTAGCCCGTGCGGCTCCGCTCGAACAGGCGGGCACCCATCGTCTTCTCGAGTGCGCCAAGCCTGCGAAATACCGTCGAGTGATTGATACCGAGCGCGTCTGCGGCGCCCGCCAGCGAACGGGCTTCCGCGATTGCGCGTACGAGACGAAATTCGTCCCAAGCGATTTCAGTCATACTGCGTCCACGCAACGAATGAATTGCGGGTCCAGTATGGCTTTGCAGATTCGCAGCGGCTAGACGCTACGCGATCACGGGTTCGTTACCGTCAGCCCTTGTCGGGATTCTTGGCTTCCCCGGCCCGCGCGGGAACCGTGTCGGATTCCAAACCCTCCTTGAGCTTCTTCTGAATGATCAGAAGATCCTCGGGTTCTGGCTTCATCTCTATCGCGCGTGCCCACTGGAACCTCGCTTCAAGCTTGCGGTCGGTCCTCCAGTAGGCGTCCCCGAGATGGTCGTTGATGGTCGGATCGGACGGCGAGAGCGCGATCGCTTTCTCCAGTTCCACCACGGCCTCCTCGAACTTGCCGAGCCGGTAATAGGCCCAGCCAAGACTGTCGATGATGTAGCCATCCTTCGGGCGCAGTGCGACGGCTTTGCGGATCATATCGAGCGCCTGATCGAGATGTTCGCCCCGATCGACCCATGAATAACCGAGATAATTCAGGATCTGCGGATTGTCGGGCGAGAGTTTCAGCGCCTGCTGGAAATCCTTCTCTGCGCTGGGCCACAATTTCGCGCGTTCGTAGCTCATGCCGCGATAGTAATAGATCGCCCAGTGTTCGCGCTTGGGCTCGCCGAGTATCTTCACGATCCGCGAATAGATTTCGGTCGCTTCGTTGTAGTCCTTGCCCGCGCGAAGCACGTTCGCATAGGTGAACAGGCCTTCGATTTCCTCGGGCTTCTCATTGACGAGGGCTTTCAGCGCCTCCCGCGCCTCGCTCTTTTTCTCGAGCACTTCGAGATTGAGCGCGCGCTGGATCATCGCCTTGCGCCGGAGCGGAGACTTCTCCGGGATCCGGTCATAGGCATCGATCGCCATTTCATACTTCTTGGTGGCCTCGAACAGACTTGCGAGCGCAACGATGGCGAGCGGGTGCTCGGGATTCAAGTGGATGGCCAGTTGCAGGTAGACCATGCCTAGATCTTCGCCGCCCGGCTCCTGACTGAGCGCGGCACCGATGCCATAGAGCGCCTCTGCGGCGCCCTCAGACGTGTTTGCAACGAGCGGCGGCAGTTCGCGCGAGACGGCTTTCGCGGCCGGAGCATTGCCTCCGCCGGAGACGATCCGGTTCATGACCTGCTCGTGCAACCAGAGATTCATCGCCGCGGTGTCGTTCGGATCGCCTTTATAGCCGAGCTCTTTTGCCAGTTCCGTGCGCGAACCGATCGTCGGATCGACTTTCAGAAGCACTAAGAGATCGAACATGGAAACACGCCAGTTCGACGGACGACCGGTGTCTTTGACCGCGCGGTCGAGCTTGTCCTGTACCTCCGGCAGCCTCAGTGCGGCGCCGGACGGCGCCGGGCCGATCAATTCGGCGCTGCGGTTCAGGATCGACGTGACGATCTTGCCGCTCTTGGCAGCGGGCGCAGGTGCCGGCTGCGCGGCTCCGATCGTGTCGACGGCCGCGGCGACAAGAGGATGACGGATCATCGAATTCGAGATGCCTTCATAAACCTTGAGCGCCTCCTCGTTCTTTCCGTTCCGGGAAAGCATGCGCGCATAGGCGTCAGCCGTTCGAAGAGAAGCGGGGTCCTGTTTGCGTGCGCGCTCGATATAGCGAAGCGCCTCGGCGCGCTGATTGGCGGCATCCAGGATCAGGCCTGCATGCATGTTCTTGAAGATGCCGTACCAATCGGGGCCGGCAAGCTTATCGATATGCCCGACGCCGTTCTTGACGTTGTTCGAGCCATACCAGGTCCATGCGGTAAGCATGCTCGCGACCAGATCGGCGATCGGTCCCTGCCCGGAAACCGAAAGATGCGTCCGCGCCTGCGCGTAGTGGCCCGCGCCGATCGCTTTCACGCCGAGCGCAAGCCGGGCGATGCGGTGCGAACGGTCGATCGCGATCAACCGTTCGGCAAGCGGAAAGGCTTCCTCGACGGCGCCGCTCTGCAAGGTGGTGAGGAAAGCGAGTTCCAGAAGATCCGGGTTCTTCGGATCGGTACGCAGCACCGACCGATAATAGTTCGACGCCGCCGCAACATCGCGCTCGGCACGAGCGATGCGCGCGGCGAGAAAGCTGCCGGATGGCGATGCGTAAAATTCGGGTATCCGCGGCAACTGCGCCTGCGCGCCAGAGGACAACGCGGCAAACAGAACGATACCGATGCCGAACCGGCCTGAAGTCCGCCATGCGCTGCGAAGCTTCTTCAACGGCTCTCTCCTGTAACTTTCGATGAAAGCGCGCCCCGATGGCGCATTTTGCGCAACCATGCCCTCGATTCATGGCCATCGCAAGGAGCGGCCTTGCCGCTATCGCGGGCAGAATCGACCGCATGGTGCATTTGCTATACCCCTGAAACGCTTCCCTAGATGCACCGCAGATGCCGCTGCCAACCGCTCCCGCAAAGATCAATCTGTTCCTGCACGTGGGTTCCGCCCGCGCCGACGGCTATCACCCGATCGAGAGTCTGGCTGCATTCGCCGACATCGGGGACGACCTGCATTTCGAGCCAGGCGGCGATGCGTTTTCGATTCAGGTCACCGGCCCCTATGCGGAAGACGCGGGACAGCCCGCGAACAATCTCGTGCTCAAGGCGGCGTACGCGCTCAGACGAAGAATTGCGGCTGTGGGCGGCGGCTCGTTCCGTCTCACGAAGAATCTGCCGGCAGGAGCCGGGCTCGGCGGCGGCTCGTCGGATGCGGCAGCGGCGCTGCGGCTGCTGGCCGACACAATCGGTATTACCGGAGGCGATCCGGCGCTTCTTGAAGCGGCAAAAGAAACCGGCGCCGATGTTGCGGTTTGTCTCGAACGAAAAGCACGGCTCGTTTCCGGCATCGGCGACGTGCTTTCGGAGCCTGTCGCGATTCCTGCACTACCCGCTGTGATCGTTTATCCCGGTGCGCCCGCTTCAACCCCCGCGGTCTATCGCACGTTCGACCGCACGAAAGCGTCATCAACACCGCTCGGCATTCGTGTGTCCGAAATCCCACGCGAGCGGGCCGGCTTTCTCCGGTTTCTGCACAGTCAGACCAACGACCTCGCGAGTGCCGCGCGAAGCGTCACGCCTGAGATCGCGGAAGCCGACGCGGCATTGCGCAACACGGACCGCGCGCTTCTGATCCGCATGAGCGGATCGGGCTCCACGGTATTCGCACTTCACGAAACGATGGAGCGGGCCGAAGCCGAAGCGGCGACGATCCGCGCCAAATATCCGCGCTGGTGGGTGAAGACGACGACGCTGCGTTGACAAAACTCTCGTCATGCCCGCGCTTGTCGCGGGCATGACAAAGAAATTAATGAGCGCGCGAGACGCAGAAATCCACGACGTCGAGGAGCGCCTGCTTGCCTTCCGACGGCGGGAATATCGCAAGCGCATCTTTCGCAATCGCACCGTAGTGGCGCGCGCGCTCGACCGTATCCTCTAGCGCACGATGCTTCTTCAATAACTCGATTGCGAGATCGAGATCGCCTTCGGCGATTTCGCCGGCCTGAATGCACTTCTTCCAGAACACGCGCTCGCCCTCGGCTCCGCGCCGGAACGCAAGAATGACCGGCAGTGTGATCTTTCCTTCGCGGAAATCGTCGCCGACGTTCTTGCCGATCTTGGCGCGGCTGCCGCCGTAATCCAGCGCATCGTCGACGAGCTGGAACGCGATGCCGAGATTGTTGCCGAACGAACACGCCGCTTCCTGTTCGGCTTTCGGGCGCGCGGCGATCACCGGGCCGACTTCGCAGGCGGCAGCGAACAGTTCAGCGGTTTTGGCACGGATTACCGCAAGATAGGCGTCTTCAGTGGTGTCGAGATTCTTCGCGGCGGCAAGCTGCATCACTTCGCCTTCGGCGATCACGGCCGCGGCGGTCGAAAGAATTTCGAGCGCGCGGAGGTTGCCGACTTCGACCATCATGCGAAACGCCTGGCCGAGCAGGAAGTCGCCGACCAGCACGCTCGCCTCGTTGCCCCAGACCATGCGCGCGGACGGCTTGCCGCGGCGAAGCTCGCTCTCGTCGACGACGTCGTCATGCAGGAGCGTGGCGGTGTGCATGAATTCGACGGACGCCGCGAGATTGATATGGCCGGTGCCGCGATAGCCGGTGAGCACGGCAGTGGCGAGCGTCAGCATCGGGCGCAGCCGCTTGCCGCCGGACGAGATCAGGTGGTTCGCGACCTCCGGGATCATGGTCACGTCGGAGCCGGTGCGGCTCAGAATCAATTCATTGACCTTGCCGAGATCGGAACGAACGAGGCTGCTCAGACGTTCAATGGAAGGTTCCGGCGCTTCAAAAGGCAGGACGACGGCCACGCGATTAACACTCCGTTTCCCGCACCTTATGAGCGTACCCCGCCCCCAAGCAACCGCCATGGCGCCGCCGCTTTCCCCCGGCATGCGCTTGCGGCATAGATAAAGGCGCCGCCGGGCGCCCATTTTTTTGGAGAACTCGATGCTCACCCGGACTGCCGCCAGGTCCACAGCCAAGTCCGCTGCCAAGTCCAGAAGCGCTTCCCGCGTCCGTCTGCCGCAAGGGCTGAAGATCGCGGTCATCGTCCCCTGCTACAACGAAGAGGCGGCGATCGGCACGGTCGTGAAGCAATTCCGCGCGGCCCTGCCCGGCGCGGATATCTATGTCTATGACAACAACTCGAAGGACGGCACCATCGCCGCGGCGAAGAAGGCCGGCGCGATCGTTGGCCTCGAGACGCGCCAAGGTAAAGGCCATGTCGTGCGGCGCATGTTCGGCGACGTTGACGCAGACGTCTATGTGATGATTGACGGCGATGCGACCTACCACGCGCCGAGCGCACCAAAAATGATCGCCATGCTGGCCGCCGATAAACTCGACATGGTGGTAGGCAGCCGCGTCGATCAGGAAAAGGCCGCCTATCGCCCCGGCCACCGCTTCGGCAACTGGGTGCTTACCGAATTCGTGAAGCGCATCTTCGGCAAGAGCTTCAACGACATTCTTTCTGGCTATCGCGTATTCTCGCGCCGCTTCGTGAAATCTTTTCCGGCGCTTTCGACCGGCTTTGAAATCGAAACCGAACTGACCGTGCATTCGCTCGAACTCGGAATGCCCGTCGCGGAAGTCGAGACGCCATATTATGCGCGGCCAGAAGGTTCGGCTTCGAAGCTAAATACGTATCGCGACGGCATCCGGATTCTCTGGACCATCGGCAAGCTGTTCCGTACCGAGCGGCCGATGCAGTTTTTCTCGATCATCTCGTTCTTCTTCTTTGTGCTCTCGGTCGCGATTGCAATTCCGGTGTTTCGGACCTTCTTCGAAACCGGGCTGGTGCCGAGGCTGCCGACCGCGATCCTTGCAACTTCGCTGATGCTGTTGTCGTTCCTGTCGCTCATGTCGGGTCTTATCCTCGATACCGTCACGCGCGGACGGCGCGAATTGAAGCGGCTCACCTATCTCTCTTATCCCGCACCGGGGAATTCGCGCTGATTTATGCATGAGCTTGTCCGCACCAACGACGCCGTTCTGATTACCGCCATCGAAGCGCTGCTCAAGTCCGCGGAGATTCCCTGCTACGTCGCCGATCAGAACATGAGCGTGATGGAAGGGTCGTTAGGCTTTCTGCCGCGGCGCCTGCTGGTCGCGGAAGACGACAAAGAGGATGCGGAAAAATTACTCGAGGAAGCCGGATACGGCTACGCGCTGAAATCGGGTTGATATGGAAACGACCGACGACGCAATTCTCGGCGGCACGACCGACGATGCTATTCTCGGCGGACGGCTGAAAATCTTGCAGCCCAGCCTGGGCCATCGCGCCGGGCACGATGCAATTTTACTCGCGGCGGCCGCGCCAATATCCACCTTGGCACTCGAACTTGGAGCCGGAGTCGGAACGGCAAGTCTCGCTTTGCTTTCTCGAAAACGTGCGTCGGAGGTGACGCTTGTCGAGATCGACGGCGAGCTTTCAGAATTGTCGTCGCAGAATGCGATCAGAAACGGTTTCGGCAATGCTGTGAGAGTCGTTCGCGGCGATGTGACTGAAAATCTTCCGCTCCAGATGGACGCCTACGATCTGGCGATCATGAATCCGCCATTCAACGACGGGCACGCTTTAAAAGCTTCGCCGGATTCCTTGCGTGCGCAAGCGCATGTCGCCTCCACCTCGACGGCCGAACGCTGGATCACGCGCGCGGCGCGGCACTTGAAAACCGGCGGCTGCTTAACGATCATTCATCGGCCGGATGCGACATTACCGATCCTTAAGTCGATGGAAGGCCGCTTCGGTGCTATCCAGATGCTGCCGGTATTTTCAAAACCGGAATCGGCCGCGATCCGTTTGATCGTGCGGGCCATCAAAGGACGAAAGACACCTGCCGAGATGCTGCCCGGCATCACACTCAACGACAGTAACGGTAAACCCAGCGCAGCCGCGGAACGAATCCTTCGCGACGGCGCTTCGATATTCGGAGACTGATTGCATGGCAAGCGGCGAGCGCAAAGGATTTTTCTTCCGCCTGTTCCGCAGGCGTCCGCTCGTGCCCGTCGTTCGCCTGAGCGGCGCGATCGGCATGCAGGTTCCGCTGATGTCTTCGATGTCGCTCGCATCGGTATCCAAGCAGCTCGACAAGGCATTCTCGTACCGGAAAGCGGCAGCGATCGCGCTGATCGTGAATTCGCCGGGCGGCGCACCCGCGCAATCGCATCTGATTTATCGGCGCATCCGCCATCTCGCCGAGAAGAACAGAAAGAAGGTCATCGTCTTCGTCGAGGACGTAGCCGCAAGCGGCGGCTACATGATCGCCTGCGCGGGAGACGAGATCATTGCCGACAACTATTCCATCGTCGGCTCCATCGGCGTCGTCTCCGCGAGTTTCGGCTTCGAGAAGATGCTGAAGAAAATCGGCGTCGAACGGCGCGTCTACACCGCCGGCGACAACAAGCGGCAGCTCGACGCTTTTCTTCCCGCGAAGCCCGAAGACATCCGCCGCCTGAAATCGCTGCAACAGGCGATCCACCGCGACTTCATCGCGCTCGTGAAGAACAGCCGCGGCAAGCGCATCAAGGGCGCCGACAAGACGATTTTCAACGGCGAATACTGGCTCGCGGAACAGGCGATGAAATACGGCTTGATCGACGGCATCGGCGACCTCCGCGGCACATTGCAGAAGCGCTTCGGCAAGCATGTCGCAACGCCGCTGATCGCCCCGCCGGGCGGATTCTTCTCGCGTCGCATTCCCGGCATGTCCGGGGCTATACTCACCGACCACTGGGCGAAGACGGTATTGGGCACGCTCGAAGAACGCGCGCTTTGGGGCCGCTACGGACTTTAGAACTTCACGCGAGGAAACTGCTCATGCCTCCTCTTGTTGTCTGGCTGATCGGTGCGGCGGGTGCAGTCATTGGCGCAAAGCTCTGGTCGATGGCCGAGAAGAAAGCGAACCAGGACCTCGAGCGCACACGCTCTGACGAGAACGGCGAAATCGCCAAGCTGGAGCGCGACCCCGCTACCGGTACTTACCGTCCGCGAAAGCAGTAGCCTGCCATGCTGCAAAGACCCGATTTCTCCGGACTCGCTTCGCGCTTTCCCCAACTGAAAGACAAGCGCTGGCTCGCGTCCATTGTGCTGATTGCCGTGCTCGCGGCTGCGCTCGGCTGGTTCTTTTTCGGTGGTGACGGCAACGCCGCCGCCTCCTACCGCACGCAGGCAGTGATCAGGGGAAATCTCGAGAAGACCGTCACCGCGCTCGCGCAAATCCGCCCGAAGACTTTCGTCGATGTCGGCACGCAGGTTTCCGGCCAGCTCCGCAAGGTGGAAGTCGAAATCGGCGACACCGTGAAGAAAGGCCAGTTGATCGCGCAGATCGACCCGACGGTGTACCAGACGCGCGTGCTTGCGGGCCGCGCGAAGATCGAGAATCTGAAAGCGCAACTCAGCCAGGCACGCGCGCAGCTCGTGCTCGATCAGGCGCGCGAGGAGCGCGCTCGTTCGCTCTACTCCACGAACGCGGCCAGCAAGGACTCCTTCCAACTCGCAACCGCGAACCTGAAGATCAACGAAGGCAAGATCGACGCCTTCGAAGCCCAGATCAAGGAGATGGAGGCGACGCTCGCGGGCGACGAAGCGAACCTGAGTTACACGAAGATCCACGCACCGCAGGACGGCGTGATCGTCGATCAGATCGCCTTCGAAGGACAGACGCTGAACGCGAACCAGACTGCGCCGATCATCGCGCGCATCGCCGACCTCGATGTCATGACCGTATGGGCGCAGGTCGCCGAAGCGGATGTGCCGCGCGTCACCGCGGGAATGCCGGTCTACTTCACGACGCTCGGCATGCCCGAAAAGCGCTACAGCGCGACCGTGCGGCAAGTGTTGCCGACACCGCAAACCGTCAACGACGTCATTCTCTATAACGTGCTGATCGACATTCCGAACAAGGAACGCGAGCTGATGACGAACATGACCGCGCAGGTCTTCTTCGTGCTCGGTTCGGTGAAGGATGTCATTCTCGCACCGACGGCGGCTTTACGTCCTCATCCGCGCGAGAAGGATGTCTACTTCGTGCGCGTGATCGAGAACGGTCAGGTGAAGAACAAGCGCATCGCCGTCGGCTTGCAGGACCGAAACCTCACCGAGGTCAAAAGCGGCCTGAAGGAAGGCGAACAGGTCGTGATCGGCCAAGTCCAGCGCTCCGGCGAGCAGAAGCAAAAAGGCATCGGCTTCGGCGGCAGAATCAGATGAGTGCGGCGCAGTACCAGAAACGGACTTCGCAAAATGCTCGCGCGCCGGCCCCGCAATCGCCGCTGATCGAAATCGACGGCATTACGAAACACTACCGTCAGGGCGCCACGATTGTCCGCGCGCTCGATGGGGTGTCACTCACCATCGAGACTGGCGAGTTCGTCGCGATCATGGGTCAGTCGGGCTCGGGTAAATCGACGATGATGAACATCATCGGCTGCCTGGACCGCCCGTCGAGTGGAACCTACCGGGTCGCGGGCATCGACGTTGCGACGCTGAGCACCGACGAACTCGCCGCACTTCGCTGCCGGGTCTTCGGCTTCGTGTTCCAGCGCTTCAACTTGCTGCCTGAGATCACGGCTTCCGAGAACGTCGAGATTCCCGCAGCCTATGCAGGTCGCGCCAAAGCGGATCGCGCGGCGCGCGCGAAACAACTGCTTTCGCGCCTCGGCCTCGGCGAGCGCACCGGACACCGCCCGACCGAGCTTTCCGGCGGTCAGCAGC
>JAGXQU010000140.1 GCA_018335895.1 Hyphomicrobiales bacterium
TATCGGCCGACGTGATGCTTACGGCCGCTTCGCGGAGAAAAGACGGCAGCGGCAGGAGGCGCTCGCGCCACGCCTCGCCCGCGGCACGACTCACAGCCCGGCCGGATTTCGGCGAGACATAGATCAGGTCTCCGGTGACACCGGTTACGGCGCAAGAGGAAAGGTCGAGCCCGAAACCGAGTTCCGTAAGCAGTTGAAGCTCGAAACGCGCGATCAGCGACGGCGCCTCCGGCTCGTCGATGCGGTCGAGGATGTATTCCGACATCACGAAGAGATCGGCATGCGGATCGCGCTCCGGCAGGAGGCGCATCAGCGACGCGATGGTCTGCAAGCCGAAGCTCGCGCGCGCCGCCATCATCATGCGGTCGGCACGCGACTGCGTGATTTCGAGCGTGTAGTTGCCGAGTTGCTCGTCGAGGCGAGCCCGCCAGACCGCGCGCACGCTGTTTCCGGGTTGCAGGGACGGCGTCTTCTTGCGCGACCCGCCGCCATAGACGAGCCCGAAATGCCGGCCGTGTTCGGCGGTCATCAATTCCGCGACGGCATGGCCTTCGCCGTGGCGGCGAAGTCCGAGAATGATGCCGTCGTCGGTCCACTCCATCGCCTATTCTCTCGGAAACTCCAGCCCGATGCCGCGATAGCGCTCGGGGTCGTCGCCCCAGCCTTCGCGCACCTTCACGTGCAGAAAAAGATGCACCTTCTTCTCGATCTCTTTCGAGATTTCCTTGCGCGCATCCATCGAGATGGACTTCACCATCTTGCCGCCCTGCCCGAGCACGATTTTCTTCTGCCCGTCCCGCTCCACGTAGATGGTCTGCTCGATCCGGACGGAGCCGTCTTTGCGCTCCTCCCACGAATCGGTTTCGACCGTCGACTGATAGGGTAGCTCCTCGTGCAGCCGGAGATAGAGCTTTTCGCGCGTGATCTCGGCCGCCATCAGGCGCATCGGAACGTCCGAAATTTCGTCTTCCGGGTAGAGAAAAGGCCCCTTCGGCATCTTGCCCGCAAAATAGTCCCGCACGTCTGAAACGCCGTCGCCGTTGGTCGCGGAGATCATGAAGGTGCGCTCGAATTGGATTGCTTCATTCGCCGCCGCCGTCAGCGCAAGCAGGCTATCGCGCGCGACCGTATCGATCTTGTTGAGGATCAGGATCTTCGGCTGCCGGACTTCCGTGAGCTTGCCGATGATCGTCCGGTTCTCGTCGTCGAGCCCACGCTGCGCGTCGATCAGCAGCGCCACGAGATCGGCGTCGGTCGCGCCCTGCCAGGCGGAGCCAACCATGGCGCGGTCCAGCCTGCGCTTGGGCGCGAAGATGCCGGGCGTATCGACGAACACGATCTGCGTTTTTCCGGCCATCGCGATCCCGCGCACCGGCACACGCGTCGTCTGCACCTTGTGCGTGACGATCGAGACCTTCGCCCCGACCAGCGCGTTGAGCAGCGTCGACTTGCCCGCATTGGGCGCGCCGATCAGAGCAACGAAACCAGCGCGCGTTTCTTCACTCATAGGAACTTGCCTCGACACCTTCGCGCGCGAGCATAGCTGCGGCGGCGGCGCGCTCCGCCTCCCGCTTGGAAGCACCGACGCCCTCGATAGGAACCATTCCGGGCAATTCGAGCACGATGCGGAATTGCGGTTTATGCGCGGGCCCGCTCCGCCCGACTTCCCGATAGACCGGCACCGGCATGCCGCGCGCCTGCGCCCATTCCTGTAGCGCGGTTTTCGCGTCGCGTGCGCCGCGCGCCGGCGCCTTCATCATCATGGGCCGCCACAGCCGGTCGATGATCGCAAAAGCGGTCGGATAATCCGAGTCGAGATAGATCGCGCCGAAGATCGCTTCCGAGGCATCGCCCAGAATAGTCTGCTTGCGGCGCCCTTCGGAGTTCTCTTCGCTCAAGCCCAGAATGAGATGGTCGCCGACGCCGAGCTGATTGGCGATCTCGACCCAGGCCTCGTTACGGACGAGCGCCGCGTGCTTGCGCGCGAGATCGCCTTCGGAGTCGTTAGGGAAAGCCCCGAACAGCATCTCCGCGACTGCCAGCGCCAGCACGCGGTCGCCCAGAAATTCCAGCCGCTGATAGTCGGTCTTGTTGGATCTTCCGGTGACCGCCGAATTATGGGTGAGCGCTTCTTCGAGCAGCGCAACGTTCTTGAAGCGGTAGCCGAGCCGCGTTTCCAGTACGGATAGATCGCTCGCGCGCTTCATCGCACCCGGTCGAAAATCCGGCTCCAGCGGACGTCGAACGGCCAGCGCCAAAGCTGATAGACGGCGGTGCCCTCGGCGAGCGAGAAGAAGATGATCTCCGCGCGGCCGATGAAATTCTCAAGCGGCACGTAGCCCACCGCGGACTGAACGCGGCTGTCGGTCGAGTTGTCGCGATTGTCGCCCATCATGAAATAGTGCCCGGCAGGCACCACATATTCCGGCGTGTTGTCGTAATAGCTCTCGCCGAGATCGAGCGTTTCGTAACTTACGCCGTTCGGCAGCGTTTCGCGGAAGCGCTTGACGGGCTTGCCGCCGCCGCGCGGATCGTCGTCGCGCCAGTCGGCGACCGGATCGCGCTTTACCGCCATGCCGTTGATGTGCAGCACGCCCTTCATCATCTGGATGCGGTCGCCTGGCAATCCGATCACGCGCTTGATGTAATCGGTCGACTCTTCCTTCGGATTGCGAAACACCGCGACGTCTCCGCGTGCGGGCAACCCGGACCAAATGCGCCCCTCGAACGGGATCAGCGCGAAGGGCACCGAGTACTTCGTGTAGCCGTAGGAGTACTTCGAGACGAAGATGTAGTCGCCGACCAGCAGCGTCGCCTTCATCGAGCCGGAGGGAATGTTGAAAGGCTGGAACAGAAGCGTACGGATAACCAGCGCAATCACGAGCGCCTGAAAGCCGACGCTTACGAGTTCGCCTAAACCGCCTTCTTTCTTTTCGGTGGTCGCGCTCATGATCGAGGAAATCTCCGGGAATTCGCGGCGCCGCCCGTATAGACGCCGGTTTCGGGTGAAGCAATGCGGCTAGCGGCCCGCTTTGGGGACGGCGGAGATGACGACGATCGCCTGTGCCAACGGCCCTTCATCGGTGATGGTGAGATCGATCTGCGCCTCGAAACCCGCCGGAATCAGGGCATTCAGGCGCTTAAGCGCCCCGCCTGTAAGCTGCATCGTGGGCTTGCCCGAAGGCAGGTTCACGACACCGAGATCGCGGAAGAACACCCCCGCCCGGAAACCCGTGCCCAGCGCCTTCGCGCAGGCTTCCTTCGCGGCGAAACGCTTCGCATAGGATTCGACGCTGCGCTTACGCCGCTCGGAGCGCTCGCGCTCCCGCTTCGTAAAGATACGGTCCAGAAAACGGTCTCCGAAACGCGCGATCGATTTCTCGATCCGCCGCACGTCGCAAAGGTCGGAGCCCATGCCGATAATCATGCGCCCGATCCGATCAGCGCCCGTCCGCGTGCCATCGCCGCGAGCATGTTCTTCACCACCGCATCGAGCCCAGCGAAAACGGCCTCACCGACCATGTAGTGACCGATGTTCAGTTCCGCGATTTCAGGCAGGGCGGAAATCAGTTCCGCCGTTCCGAAATCGAGGCCGTGCCCCGCATGCACTTCAAGACCGAGCGAGTGCGCGAGCCGCGCCGCTTCGGACAATTTCTGAAATTCGCCGCGCGCTTGCTGTTGGTTTCCATGCGCGGTCGCTTCGCACCAGGTTCCGGTATGCAATTCGACGACGGCGGCACCCGCCTTCTTCGAAGCCTCGATCTGCGCGGCGTCCGGCGCGACAAAGAGCGAAACGCGGCTGTGCGCCGACAGAAGCTTGACCGCATCGCGAAGCGCGGCGCCCCCCGCAACGACATCGAGCCCGCCTTCGGTGGTACGCTCGGCGCGCTTCTCCGGAACGAGACAGACGGCGTGCGGTTTCACGCGCCGCGCAATCCCGATCATCTCTTCCGTTGCCGCCATTTCGAGATTGAGCGGCGCAGGCACTTCCTTCATCCGCTCGACATCGCTGTCCACGATATGACGGCGGTCTTCCCGCAGATGCATCGTGATGCCGTGTGCGCCGGCGGCGATGGCCGCGCGTGCCGCGCGCAGCGGATCGGGGTGAAAGCCTCCGCGCGCATTGCGGATGGTGGCGACATGATCGACGTTCACGCCCAGACGGATTGGAAATTTCTCAGCCATTGACGCGCTCTGCCGCTGCTACGACCTTCTTCGCGCGCAACTGCGTAAGAATGGCGTTCAGGTGCTTCAGGTCGAACACTTCCACATCGATGATCATGCGGTGGAAGTCGGCGGTTTTCCCGCCCATGCGGATGTTGTCGATGTTGCCGCCATGCTCACCGATCACGGCGGCAACCTGCGCGAGCGAGCCCGGCTCGTTCTTCGCATTGACGGCGATCTGCGAAGGAAAGCGCTGCGGCTCGGTATCTTCCATGTCCCAGCGCACGTCGAGCCAGCGCTCCGGCTGATCGTCATACTCTTTCAAGGACGGCGAATGGATCGGATAGATCGTGATCCCCTCGCCCGGCGTAAGAATGCCGACGATGCGGTCCCCGGGCACCGCGCCGCCGTTCGGCGCGAAGCGCACCGGCAACTCGCCGTTGATCCCGCGGATCGGAATCGCCGAAGATTTTTCCTCTTTTCCTTTTTCGGGAATGCGGAATTTCAGAGAGCTTGCGCGCCGCAAGCCGAACCAGCCGCCTTCGCTTTTCGGAGTCTTCGCCCCGGTAACGCGCTCGCCGCGCCAGTCCGGATCGACTGCGCGCAAAACATCATCCGGTTTGATTTCGCCGCGGCCCACCGATGAGAACAGGTCTTCCGTGGTGTGTCGTGCGAGCCTTGGCAGTGCTGCCTGAAGTTTTTCTTCGGACATGGGCAGCGTAGCCTTCGCGAATGCGCGTTCCACCATCCTGCGGCCAAGGCCGGTATATTGCGCGCGTACGGCCGTGCGGGTCGCGCGGCGGATTGCAGCCCGGGCCTTGCCGGTAATGACGATGGCGTCCCACGCGGCCGGCGGCGCCTTGGCGTCGCCGCGGATGATCTCGACTTCGTCGCCGGTCTGTAGTTCGGACACCAGCGGCGCCACTTGCCCGTTGATCTTGCAGCCGATCGCGCTGTTGCCGACGTCGGTATGCACCGCATAGGCGAAGTCGATCGGCGTCGCCTTGCGCGGAAGCGCGATCAGCCGGCCATTCGGCGTAAAGCAGAACACCTGATCGTGAAACAATTCGAGCTTGGTGTGCTCGAGAAATTCTTCCGGGCTCGAACCTTCCGCCAGCATTTCGATCGTGCGGCGCAGCCAGGCATAAGCGTTGGAGTCGTGCGGCAGGATTTCCCCGTCCTTGTCGCCGTCTTTGTAGAGCGCGTGCGCGGCGATGCCGTATTCCGCGACCTGATCCATCTCGTTGGTGCGGATTTGCAGTTCCACGCGCTGGCGGCCGGGACCGACCACCGTCGTATGCAGCGAGCGATAGTCGTTCTGCTTCGGCGTCGAGATGTAGTCCTTGAAGCGACCCGGAACGAAAGGCCATTTCGTGTGCACGATGCCGACGGCCTTATAGCAGTCGACCACCGTATCCACGACGACGCGAAAGCCATAGAGGTCGGAAAGCTGTTCGAAGCCGACCGCCTTGCGCTCCATCTTCTTCCAGATCGAATAAGGCCGCTTCTCGCGTCCGCGCACCTTGGCGCGCGTTCCCGCGCGCGCGAGTTCGGCGGTCAGCTCTTCTTCAATGACTTTGATGAGACCGGCGTTGCGCTCACGCAGTGCAAGCAACCTGCTTTCGATGGAACGGCAGACGTCCGGCTGCAACTGGCGGAAGGAAAGATCCTCCAGTTCCTCGCGCATGTCCTGCATACCCATGCGGCCCGCAAGCGGCGCGTAGATGTCGAGCGTTTCCTCGGCGATGCGCCCGCGTTTCTCCTCGGGGACGAACTTCAGAGTCCGCATGTTGTGGAGCCGGTCGGCGAGTTTCACGAGCAGCACCCGCACGTCGTCGGCAATCGCAAGCAGAAGCTTGCGCAGGTTCTCCGCCTGCGCGGCCTGCTTCGAGACGAGGTCGAGCTTCTTGATCTTGGTCAGGCCTTCGACCAGCGTCGCGATGTCCTTGCCGAATTTCTTGCCGATTTCGGCCCGGGTCGCCTTGGTGTCCTCGATGGTGTCGTGCAGCAGGGCCGCGACGATGGTGGCGTCGTCGAGCTTCAGATCGGTGAGGATCGCCGCGACTTCCAGTGGATGCGAGAAATAGGGATCGCCTGACGCGCGCGTCTGCGAGCCATGCGCTTTCATGGCGTAGACGTAGGCGCTGTCGAGCAGCCCCTCGTCGGTCGCAGGATTGTAGCGACGAACCCGGTCCACGAGTTCGTATTGGCGCATCATGCCTTGGGCTCCTGTCCCCGGAATCTGGGGACCGGCCGGAAAATTAGCATTGCGGGAGCCGCCCGGCGACTGCGCTGGGCGAAATAGCTAACGCAGTTAAGCGCTTAGCCTTCGTCTTCTTCGGTCTGTTCCGGCGGGACCAGCCCCTGAAGACCAGCGAGGAGCTCTTCCTCGCTCATGCGGTCCATGACCACGTTGTCGTCGGAGCCTCCGGCGCCCGGGATCATCGGCACGGCCTCGGGTTCCGGCTCGTCCACTTCGGTGTACTTCTGGAGCGAGTGGATCAGGTCTTCCTTGAGATCGCCAGGAGAAACGGTCTCCTCCGCCACTTCCCGAAGGGCCACGACCGGGTTCTTGTCGTTGTCGCGGTCGACGGTGATGGACGAGCCCGAAGAAATCATCCGGGCGCGGTGGCTGGCGAGCAGGACCAGATCGAAGCGGTTTTCAACCTTGTCGATACAATCTTCAACCGTGACGCGCGCCATCGGCGGGGCTCCAATCGGGCTTTGTGCGGAATCGGGTCCCTATAGCCCGGGTTATGCGCTG
>JAGXQU010000141.1 GCA_018335895.1 Hyphomicrobiales bacterium
ATCCGGGATGTCATGGAGAAGGCACAGAAAGCGGCGGAGGCCGCGAACCTCAGGATCGTTCGCGTGCTCGAGCTTTCGGAAGAAGGCGCGGAAGCGCCCGGCCCGCGGCAGATCGTGATGGCGCGCGTGGCCTCCTCGCCGCGCCCGGATGTGCCTGTCGAGGCGGGAGAAATCGTCTATCGCTCCCGGGTGAACGCGATCTTCGAGATCGCGCCGAAATAATTACACCTTAGGGCGCAACATCACGATGCCCGCGGCAATCAGATTGAGCAAAATGCACAGCCCTATTGCGGGCGTGTAGTTCGCGCTCGCGTCACGCACAAATCCGGTCAGTCCCGGCCCGAACGCGTAGGTAAACTGCGTGATCGCAGTCGAAAGCGCCACGATCATACCAAAGGCGGCAGGCGGAAACTCGCGCTGTACGATCAGCGACGGCAGCGTAATGAGATTGCCGACCGAAAGACCGTAGATCGCGCAGAACAGAAACAGCGGCAAGGCGCTCTCGGTCTGCGTCATGGCGACCAGCGCAGCCGACTGCGCAAGGAGCGAGATCGCCGAGAAGGCGCGAAGATCGAGCCGGTCCACAAAGACACCCATGGCCAGCCGCCCGCAGATCGACGCCGCGGTCGTGACGGCAACGGCGATCCCCGCTCCCGTGCGGCCCATCGGAGCTTCCAGAAACGCAACCTGATGCACGAGAAAGCCCGCCTGCGAAAGCAGGCTGAGCGAGAAGGGTGCCGAGACCACCCAGAACGCCGGGCTCATCAGGGCGCTGGCGCGCGTCCATGTACGTGGCGCAGCTTCCGTACTCCTCAAGCCCGGCGCGAGCGGGACAGGGTAAGGCTTTCCCAGCACGAATAGCGCCAACGGAATTGCAAGCACGAGAATCGCCGCACCGGACACCAGCATCGTAATTGAAAATCCGTGCGCGAAGATCGCAAAGACCATCGCGGGAATGACGATGACACCGCCGAAGCTGGCGCCGTTAAGTGCAAGCGAGATCGCAAGCCCGCGCCTGCGGTCAAACCAGTGACCGAGAATGCTCGTGATTGCGCCGACCGTCATCGTGGCCCAGGCCAGCGCCATCACGAGGTAGACTGCAAATAAGTGCCATGGCTGCCATATCTGACCGAGCGCAGCGGTCGAAACCGCGAAACAGACCGCGCCGAACAGTATGCAGCGCATGGCTCCAAACCGCCGGATCGCGTCATTCACGAAGATCACAAGCACGGCGCTCGCGAGATAATAGAGTGTGCTCGCGGTCGCAATCAGCGAAGTCGGCCAGCCGTGCAGGCGCTGCAACTCGGCGAGATAGACCGCGTGGCCGTAAAAGCCGAAACCCCAGGCCAGCACCGCGACGAAAAACAATGCCGCGGTCACGCGCCATCCGAAATACCGCCGTGAGGACTCTGGCTCGCCCGCGAAATCGCGAAGCTCTGCCCGCGGTTCTTGTTTCATGCACAAGGCCTAGCCGCTGACGGCGGGCGGCGCCAACCCGATTTCGCGGAACGCCGCGAGGTTCAGCTTTTCGGACGGTTCTGCTCGTCGACGACGACGACGCGCGGCTGGAAGCGCTTCGCTTCCGCCTCGTCCATCTGGGCATAGGCCACGATAATGATGTGGTCGCCCTTCTGCACGAGCCGGGCGGCGGCGCCGTTCAGCGTGATCGCGCCGGATTGCGACGGCTCTTCGATGACGTAGGTGGCGAAGCGCGCGCAGGTAGAAATGTTGTAAATCTCGACGCGCTCGTTCCTGAGAAAGCCCGCAGCGTCGATCAGCGCGCGGTCGATGCCGATTGAACCCTCATAGTTGAGGTCCGCGCCCGTCACGACGGCGCGGTGGATCTTACCCTTCATCAGCGTGAGCAGCATGACGCATTCCGGAAAAAGAAGGCCGCGCGTATAGCAGCTTTTGGCGGCCGCACCAGTAAATTTTTTCGGCTACGCAACTCTGCGCTTGCTGAACGGTTTGACCCACACCATTTGGGGAGCGGAGGAAGCCGATGCCACGTGCTTACGACGATCCCGGCGCATTCGAACGCGCCGGCAAAGCGTCCCATAAGGAAAGGCTGGCGCGGCTCGACGCTCTCGCCTCCTTCATGGATTCCGCCATCGGCATCCCCGGCACGAACATCCGCTTCGGCGCCGACGCCGTGATCGGCCTTGTGCCGGGAATCGGCGACGCAATTTCTGCCGGGGTTTCCTGCTTGATCGTTCTGGAAGCGCGCCGGATGGGCGCGCCCGCGCATGTAATCGGGCGGATGGTCGGCAACATCGCGCTGGACAGCCTGGCCGGCGCGATTCCGGTGATCGGCGATCTCTTCGACGTCGCGTTTCGCGCAAACCTTCGCAATATGCGGCTTTTGCGAAACCACTTCGAGAAAACCGGCGCCCGCGAGGGCTAGCGCCGCGTGCCGAACAAGAGCGCAAGAAGCCCGGCAAGCGTGGTCATCGAAGCCGCCGCGAAGGGCAGCTCGTAACTGCCGCTGAGGTCGTAAAGCAGCCCGATCAGAAGCGGGCCACCCGCCACGCCCGCCATCGCGATGAACTGGCTCATGGAATAGATGCGCCCGTATTCGCGCGTGCCGAACTTCTCCGCGAGCAGCAGCGGATGCATCATCAGCGAGTTTCCGATCGTGACGCCGAACAGAGCGACGGCTGCGAGAATGGCCACGCGCTCATGAACGAAGGCGAGCATCATCAGCGCCGCCGTCTGCACCGCCATCAGCTGCAAGGCGAAGGTCCGCACTGTCGTCCGCAGCACGAGCCAGCCGCCTGTCAGGCGGCCTGCGATACTCGCCGATGCGAGGAAGGCGAGTGCCAGCGCTGCGGTCTCCGTGCCGCTGCGGACATTCGCAAGACGATAGAGATGCGCAATCGCTGCGACCTGCGCGCCAAGCAAAAAGAGATACGCGATCGACACCGCCAGGAAGAAGCGGCTCCGCTTCGCTTCCGCATAGCTTACCGATGGAACGACGGGTGCCGGCTCGCCATTGGCGCTCTTCGCGCCGCCGTCCGGCTCGAGCCCGAGTGAAGCCGGACTGCCGCGTACGACAAGCAGCGTTACGGGCACGATGCCGAGCAGAAATAGCGCTGCCATCCACGGCCCGGTTGCGCTCAAGCCGCCGCGCTCGATCGAAAGCGCCACGAACGGCGCGATGAAGATTCCGCCGAGCGACAGTCCGGTGGAGGCGATCGAAAGCGCAAACGAACGCTTCACGCTGAACCATCGCGTCACCAGCGTCGTCAGCGGAACAAGTCCGGTCCCGCCATAGGCGAAACCGAAGACGATGTGGAATGCGAAAAGCTGCCACGCCTCGCGAAGGTACCCGACCGAGAACAGGCAGGCAGAGCCGAGAATTGCGGAGCCGACGATTGCCGCCCGCGGATCGACGCGGTCGATTAATCGCCCGATCAGCACGCCCGCGAAACCGCCGGACACGAAGAAGCTCGCCGTCGCAGCACTGGTCAGCGAAACCGGAAATCCGCGCTCGGCCACGAACGCGTTGAGCAGTACCGACAGATTGTAGAAAGCGAGCCCCGACGTAATCGTCGTAATCAGACAGATCGCGGCAACGATGTACCAGCCGTAGAAGATGCGCGAGTTGCCGGACATGCTGAAAACCGGAGGAAGGGCGCAAGTCCTATGCGGCCCCGGCCTTCCGTATGCAACGGGCAACGTGGCGCAGCAGCCATGCAGGCTGCCTGCGGCCGCAGGACGGAACGGACTACTTCCTCTCGAGCAGCAGCCGGTTGCCTTGCTTCTCGATCAGCACCTTGGCCTGCTCCGCCATCTTGGCGAGCAGCCAGGGCAGCGTCACGTCGATCACGGCATGATCGTCCTTGATATCGATCGTGCCGGCGGCACTCTGGCCGAGGATCGAGACATTGAAGGCGACCTGATCGCCAGTCCAGGTTTCGTCGGCGAAGTTCATCATGCCGCCGCCCTTCTCGCGCGCGGCAGCGAAGCCCCTCTTGATGCGCCGGGCCGCCTCTTCCTTGCCGAGCTTGTGCGGGATCGAAACCGTAACTTTTTCTGCCATGGCGACCTCGTGCCGATACGCTTGCCTTCCGGCTTACATAGACCCCATACGCCGCTTGGCAATGTCCCGGTGCTGATTTCTTCAGGGAAATAGTTCGGGTGGAATCCGACCCGGACTGTAAGTGCCCGGAAAGCTCGCTTCCGTGCTCCGGTAGAATGGATAGATGAAGGCAGCACCCGCGCCCGCGATGAACAACGCCTGCAACTCGCGGAAATAGATCGCAAGCCCTAGCGGCAGAACGACAAATAGAAGACATGCGATGACGAAGACAATCGTCATAACCACATGCCGGGCCTTTCCGACCCCGGTCGCGAAAGTGATCGCGCCGCGCGCGCCCGGCGGAATGGATCTGTGAAAGTCGGTCAGGAAGCGGCCGTACTCGACATTGCGCTCGTCGTCGCTGTGACCCCACTTCGAGGCGCTGAGCACCGAGAGCACGCTGCCATCCCGGAACGTGACACGGCAGGTTCCTATCGGGCCGCCTTTCGGGATGTGCCCGACGGCAAGTTGGACGGCGGCGATCTCGCTCCAGTCGCGCGTATAAGAAGTCCCGTCGATGAACCAGCCGATCCCTCTCGGCGAGAGGTAGACACCCTCATTCGTATTGCGGAGGTAAAAGCGCGGCACGCCCTCGCGCACGAAGAGCTTGTACTCGGCGGCGGGAACTTCGACCGAAAGCGGCGAGTCGCTCATCCGGGGATTATGCCGCGGCGACAGCTCCGGATGAAGCGTGTTGTTTCTTCGGCCGCGATGCGAGCAGGAGCCAGGCGGCAATCGCGACGTTGAGCAGGTTCCATGCAAGCCCGTTTGCGAAGGCTGCATGATAGGAGCCGGTGTAATCGAAAATCGCGCCGGAGATCCAGCCGCCGAAGGCCATGCCGATAATGGTCGAGAAGATGACGATGCCGACGCGCACGCCCGCCTCCTGTGGCGGGAAGTATTCGCGCACGATCACCGCATACATCGGCACGATCCCGCCCTGAAACAGGCCGAACAGGATCGAAATCGCGTAGAGCGACGTAAGGCCATCGAAGAAGAGATAGAGGAATAGCGCGACACCCTGCAGGAACGAGCCGATCAAGAGCGTGCCGACACCGCCGATCCTGTCCGCGACGAACCCGGAGGCCACGCGGCTGATGATACCGAAGGCGAGCATGAGCGACAGCATCTCCGCGCCGCGCGCCGCGCCATAACCGAGATCGCCGCAATAGGCGACGATATGCACCTGCGGCATCGACATCGCGACACAGCAGGCAATGCCCGCAAGACTGAGAATGACCATCAGCGCCGTCGAGGAAAGCCCGAGCGCGTTGCGGGCACCTGCCGCAGCGGCGTTCGCGCTCACGACTTCCGACAGCGCGATGCGGCGGCGGAACACGAACGTAAGCGGCAGGATCGCGAACAGCACGAATACGCCGATCCAGATCTGCGTCGGCCGCCATCCCATCGTTGCGGTCGAATACTGCACGATCGGCGGCCAGATCGCTCCGGCGAGGTAATTCCCTGAGGCCGCGATTGCGACCGCAATCCCGCGCCGTTTTGTGAACCAGTGCGAAAGATCGGCCATCATCGGCGCGAAGGTAACGGACGCGCCCATACCGATCAGAATGTGCGTGAGTGCGAACAGAAAGAGCGTCGGCGCAATACCGGAAAGCAGATAGCCCGCGGAAAGCGAAGCGGTGCCGATCAGCATCGGGATCACGATGCCGTAGCGGTCGGCGAGCCTGCCCATGGTTACGCCGCCGATACCGAAGCCGAGCATGGTGAGCGTATAGGGAAGCGTCGCGTCGGCACGCAGCACGCCGAAGTCGGCTTGCACGGCAGGCAGGATCACCACCACGGACCACATGCCGACCGAGCCGACGGCGCCCGCAAGCAAGCCGGTCCACAGGCGCATCCAGGCGTAACGCGACTCGGCGACACCGGTCGCAACGGAATTTTTCTGCGCATTCATGATGCGAAACTTGTCGGTTGCCGGCCTCGCAGCGTCAAGCTGCGGTGCGGCGAAAACGGGAAGATTTCGGCCCGCATTTTGTCATGGCGGCAATGCGCCGGCGATCACACCCGGACGACGACCGTGCGCGCGAGACGATCCCCCGAGCCGCTGGTTCTTCGGCGAATTCACGGCAAGCAGAAAACCCGCGAGGTATGGCGTCGGAAGCCAGTCGACTAGCCGCAAGACGTTGCGGAGCATCGACGTGATCCAGTCGATCGGCTGCCCGTCGTCCTCGCCCACGACCCGCAGGCCGATCAATAACTTCGCAGGTGTCGCGCTCCACATCGCTTCGCTGGCAAAGAAGTAAATGCAGATCGCGATCAGCCCGAGCAGATTCGTCACGACATCGAGAGAAAAATCCGCCCGGTAGAGTTTGGCGCCGCCGATCGCCACCGCAATCGCAGTCCAGAGCAGAGCCATGATGGCGAGGTCGATGATCGCCGCGAGCGCCCTGATGCCAAGTCCGGCAATCTCCGATTCCCGCATGCTACCGGCCCCGGTCATGTTGATGCTCCACGGGTGACCTGCTGCGCCGAACGCGGCGGCGTGTGTCGCGTGCTCACGATCCGATCCTTTCTGGCACGGAAGTTAACCCGGAGCAGCGCGCCGTGTCTCATGGTTTTAAAGCGGTAACGCTCCATTTTCGCCGCATCCCCGGGCTAGGGGAACCTTGTGTCCACAAGCGGGCTTACGCGAACCATGCTCGATAAAAATCTCCGCCCCATTCTCTCGTTGCTGCTCGGTGTCGCGTTCCTGCTTGCGGGCGCGGGCTTGCAGATGACGCTCCTGCCGCTGCGCGCAAGCGTGGAACAGTTCGGCACCTTTGCCATCGGCGCGATCGGCTCGGCTTATTATCTCGGCTTCGTCGTCGGCTGCGTGCTCGGGCCCTACGTAATCCTGCGCTCGGGGCACATCCGCGCGTTCTCCGCGATGGTCGCGGTCGCAGCCTCGATGGCGCTTCTGCATGCGCTGATTCCCGTCGCGCCCGCCTGGGCGCTGATCCGCTTTGTCACCGGCTTCTGCCTCGCCGGATTCTATCTCGTGATCGAGAGCTGGCTCAACGACCGCTCCTCGAACGAGACGCGCGGCATGGTGATGTCGGCTTACGTGATGACGAACTTCGTCGCCATCGCCGCCGGGCAGATGATCGTGACCACGTATCCGGTCGAGGGCGCGAGCCTTTTCATGATTGCGGCGATCCTGTCGGCGCTTGCGATCGTGCCGGTCGCGCTCACGCGCTCGGCGCAGCCGGCACCGATCACCATCGTGCGGTTTCAGCCGAGGGTCTTGTGGGAAGCGGCACCCGTCGCGCTTGCGGGCAGCTTCATGGTCGGGCTTTCGCTCGGTGCGTTCTGGACGCTTGCGCCAGCCGCAGTCGAATTGCGCGGCGCAGCGGTCGCGGAAGTCGCGGCCTTCATGACCGCCGCGGTGATCGCAGGCGCGCTCATGCAATATCCCGCGGGACGGCTTTCGGATCGCGTGGACCGGCGGCTCGTTCTGCTCGTGCTGCTCGGCGGCAGCATTGCGACCGCGGTCGCGCTCTGGCTATACAGCGGCAGCGGCTGGCCGTTGCTCGCGCTCGCCTGCGCATTCGGCGCGCTGTCGCTGCCCAGCTATTCGATCGCGGCCGCGCACGGCTACGACCGCACGCAGCCCGAGGAAATGGTCGCGACCTCGGCGACGATATTGCTCGCGAACGGATTGGGCGCCATTGCGGGACCTATGATCGCGGCGCTCATGATGCGCGCGCTCGGCCCCGGCACGCTCTTTCTGTTCGTGGCGCTGTCGCAGCTCGCGCTCGCGGGCTTCGTGATCTACCGCACGCGCGTGCAGGCGCCGGCGCTACAGGCGACAAAATCGGATTTCGATATGGCGAGCACCGCCCCTGTCGGCGCGGTCGTGCCGACCGAAGAACTGCGGCCCGAGAGCCCGGAAGTCGGCGTGCCGGAAATCTATCCGAAGGAGCCGAAAGAGCAGGTGTAGCGAACCGCCGTATTATTCATCGCAACCCCTACCTCAACTGCTCCGCAAAATAGTGGAGCGTCTTGCGGTAGACCTCCGAGCGATTCCACTCCCGCAGCACCTGAAAATTCGGTGTGCCCTCGCCAAAGGGCTGGCCCTTCTGCCAGCCGTTGGTCGCGAGCAGGTTCGCGGTCGAAGCCAGCACATCCGGCACCGAGCGGCGCAGGTTCACATGCCCGTCGCCGTCGAAATCGACGCCGTACTTGATATAAGAACTCGGCAGAAACTGCGTCTGCCCGATCTCGCCGGCGTAAGCCCCGAGCAGGTCCTTCTTCGATAAATCCCCGCGCGCGATGATCTGGAGTGCCGCCAAGAGCTCGCCCTGAAACAGCTCGGTGCGGCGGCAGTCGTGCGCGAGCGTCGCCAGCGTCTTCACCACCGGCATCTTGCCGGTGTCGCCGCCGTTGTCCGTCTCCATGGTCCAGATCGCCATCACGAGTTCGCGCGGCACGCCGAAGCGCGCCTCCACACGGTCGAACAGCTTCTGGTGCCGCTTCAGCAAGGCCTTCGCGCGCTTCACGCGCGCGGGCGTCACCCGCGACTTCGCGTAATCCTCCCACGAGCGCTTGAAGGTGTTGCGCTGGCGGCGGTCGAAGGCCATCACCTTCGCGTCGTGCTCGATGCCGTCGAATGCATCCGCGAGCACCCGGGCGGGAATGCCTTTCGCCGCCGCCTCGCGCCGGAATTCGGAAACGAAGCGGCTGAAATCGCCGCCGCATTTCGCGGCCGCCACGGGCGCGGTCAGCGCGAAGGAGACTGCGAAGGAAATGGCGACAGCGGAAATGGCTCGAGAAAACATGCGATCCCTTTTACTAATCCCCTGCCGTCATCGCCCGCGCAGACGGGCGATCCAATAACGCCAGCGGGCGGCTCGTGAATACCGAATGCCCCGCCTTCGCGGGGCATGACGGCTTTCCGATGGCAGGCCTACTTCCCACTTTGCAGCAGCGCACGCGGGCCTTCCATATGGCCTTCCGGCGGATCGGGCTGGATCACGACTTCGGCTGCGCCCGGAAAGCTCGCCTCCGTAATTCCCGGCGCGCCGACCACCACGAGCTTCGAGATGCGGCTCCGCTCCTCGGGCTTCAACTGGCCCCAGAGGTTCGCGAGCACATAGCCGCCGCCGGAGAAGCCATAGAGCGCACGCACGCGCGGATCGTTGCGAACGCCGTCGAGCGCGATCTGCGCCTGCTCGCCCGTGCCGCCTGCGGCATCGATCACCTCCGCGGCATAGCCCGAGCGCCAAGCGTATTGTTTGGCGGCACTGTCGTCGAGCTGGCCCTTGGGCGCATTCTCTGCCGCGACGCCTCGCAGGATCAGCATGGTGCCCTTGGGCATCGCGTAATGAAACGACACGAGCCCCATCAGGAATAGCGCGGCGGCGAGCAGCGCGACTATTTTCTCGCCCGCGTAATTCGGGCGTGCTTTCCACGCGGCAAGACTGAAGGACATTGGCGCTCCCGAAGATTTCGGATTTCCGGAGCGGATAACGCGGGAGAGCGCCCGAAAGTTCCCGGTTCGCTTACGGCAAACTGGAAACCGCGCGGGGCCCGGAAGGAAGCGGCCGCGAATTAGACCGTGCGCGATTGCGCGCGCGAGGCAAGCAACAGCGCCTTCGGCCCGTTCATGTGGCCTTCCTTCGGGTCGCCCTGAATGACGACGTCGCCGATCCCGGGAAATTGCGCGGTCGTAACGCCGGGTGCGCCGACGATCACGATCCTGCGGATGCGTGCACGCTCCTCCGCGCTGATGCGGCTCCAGATATGGGGCATGTTGTAGCCGCCGCGCGAGAAACCGTAGAGCGCGGTGACATCGCCGCGCTTGATGCGGTCGAGCGCCATCTGCAATTGCGGACCTTCGCCCGCGACATCGAGCACTTCGCCCGCGTATCCCTGCTCGCGCGCATAGGCGAGCGCGGATTCGTCATCGAGCAGGCCTTTCGGCGCGTAACCGGCACCCAGCCCGCGCAGGATCAGCATCGTGTTGTTGGAAGGTTGGGAATCCACGACGAGCGCTCCCGCATGAGGATCGCGATAGTCAAAATGAAGTTCGGTGTTCTGTCGAGAGGCGCATCCCAGCGTCATCACCCGCGCAGGCGGGTGATCCAGTAACCCCTAGCTATGGCTGGCGAATACTGGATGCCCCGCTTTCGCGGGGCATGACGAGTGATTTAATTGTCCAAGAAGCTTCGCAGCTTCCTGCTCCGGCTCGGATGCTTCAGCTTCCGGAGCGCCTTCGCCTCGATCTGGCGGATGCGCTCGCGCGTCACCGAGAACTGCTGCCCGACTTCCTCAAGCGTGTGATCGGTGTTCATGCCGATGCCGAAGCGCATGCGCAGCACACGCTCCTCGCGCGGGGTCAGCGAAGCCAGCACGCGGGTCGTGGTTTCGCGCAAATTCGACTGGATCGCGGCGTCGATCGGGAGCACCGCGTTCTTGTCCTCGATGAAATCGCCGAGATGTGAGTCTTCCTCGTCGCCGATCGGCGTTTCGAGCGAGATCGGCTCTTTCGCGATTTTCAGAACCTTGCGCACTTTCTCGAGCGGCATACCGAGCTTTTCGGCAAGCTCCTCGGGCGTCGGCTCGCGGCCGATCTCGTGCAGCATCTGCCGCGAGGTGCGGACGATCTTGTTGATCGTCTCGATCATGTGCACCGGAATGCGGATGGTGCGCGCCTGATCGGCGATCGAGCGCGTGATCGCCTGCCGGATCCACCACGTCGCATAGGTCGAGAACTTGTAGCCGCGCCTGTATTCGAACTTGTCGACCGCTTTCATCAGGCCGATGTTGCCTTCCTGAATGAGGTCGAGGAACTGCAGGCCGCGGTTCGTGTATTTCTTGGCGATCGAGATCACGAGGCGAAGGTTGGCTTCCACCATTTCCTTCTTGGCCTGCCGCGCCTCGCGCTCGCCCTTCTGCACCATCTGCACGATGCGGCGGAATTCCTGAATCTCGAGGCCGGTTTCGGTAGCTAACGCATGAATGTCGTGGCGCAGCTGCTTGATGCGGTCCTTGTCGTGATTGACGAAGCCCTTCCAGCCTTTCGCACCGAGCTTGCCGACGCGCAGCAGCCACTTCGGATCGAGTTCGGAGTTCTGGTAGTTCTTGAGGAAGTCCTCGCGCTCGACGCCGTGGCTTTCGGCAAGGCGCATCAGGCGGACTTCGAGACCGACAAGACGGCGGTTGATTTCGTAAAGCTGTTCGACCAGCGCGTCGATACGCCCCTGGTTGAGCGACAGCGACTTGACGTCGGCGACCAGTTCTTCCTTGAGCTTCTTGTAGCGGCGCTCCTGCGAGGGCGAGAGCGACTCGTTCTTCAGCTTGTTCTCGACGTTCTGGTCCTGAAGCTTCCGGAGCCGCTTGTAGGCGTCGGCAACCTTGTCGAAGGTCTCCACCACCTGCGGCTTCAGTTCGGCTTCCATCGCAGCGAGCGAGAGCGCGTTTTCGAGATCGTCCTCATCGTCCTCCGGCTCCGGCGGACGCGATGAGCCTTCTTCGTCTTCATCACCCGGCGCGGTCGCGGGAGCGGACTCCGCCTTCTGGCGCGCGGCAGCGGCAGCGGCCTGCTGCTCACGGATCGCCGCCTGCCCGCCCATCGGCGGGTTCGGGTTCACCGGCTGGTTCTTCGCTTCGGGGCCGGCGTAGGTCGCTTCGAGATCGATGATGTCGCGAAGCAGAGCTTTCGCTTCCGCGAGTTCGTCGCGCCACACGATGATCGCCTGGAAGGTAAGCGGGCTCTCGCAGAGGCCCGCGATCATCGCTTCGCGGCCGGCTTCGATGCGCTTGGCGATCGCGATTTCGCCTTCACGCGACAAGAGTTCGACCGAACCCATCTCGCGCAGATACATGCGCACCGGATCGTCGGTGCGCTCGCCCGGCTCCGACTTCTTCGTGGCGGCGAGCGACTTCGACGACGTCTCTACGAGATCCGAACCCGTATCGTCGTCATCATCGTCCTCTTCTTCCTCGCCATCGGTGTCTTCGGCTTCGACGACATTGATACCCATGTCGTTCATCATCGCGAGCACGTCTTCGATCTGCTCGGAGGTGACCTCTTCCGACGGCATCACGTCGTTCAGCTGGTCGTAAGTGACATAGCCGCGCTTCTTCGCGGCCTTGATCATCTTCTTGACCGCGGCGTCCGAAAGATCGAGCAGCGGCCCGGCGGCGTCCTCGCCCTCGGCAGGCTGTTCGGTATTGCCGCCCTTCACCGGCGCAGTCGCACCCGCGACGCGCTTCAGGCTTTCAACGCCGGCAGCGGTGCGGCGCGTATCGGCGGGAGCCGCTTCCGCGGCAGGCACCGCGGGCATCGGCTTGCCGCCGACGATCGCGCGCAAGAGATCCTTCGCCTTGCCGAACGTAGTGCCGATACCCGTGCTTTGCGCAGGCGCTGCCGCCTTTCCGGCGGAAGACTTCGCGGACTGTTTGGCAGGCGCAGGAGCGTTCTTGGATTCCGGCTTCTTGGGCTCGGCCTTCTTCGGCTGAATCTTGTCGGCAGCGGCGGCGGCCTTGTCCTTGGCCTTCTGTTTTGCGGCAGCTTCCTTCGCCTTCGCGGCGGCAGCGGCAGCAGCCGCTTTCTCTTTTTCCTTGGCGGCCTTGTCCTTGGCCTTCTGTTTTGCGGCAGCTTCCTTCGCCTTGGCAGCGGCGGCGGCCTGTTTGGCTTTCCCAGCCTTATCCTTTTCTTTTTTCTTGTTGTCGGGTTTTTTGGCTTTGGATTTGGAGGCCACGAGCAAGTCCTTGTGTTCCACGGCCGGTTCGGATGCCCGAATCGGACTGCCATTCCTACATTGTACGCGCCGGACGGCCTGACTGCGCTCCGAAGCCTTCGATCAGAGCCTCCGTTCCATCAAGGATCGCGAGCCGCTCGTGAAGGTCCAGTAGCCGGGCTTGGTTGGCCTCGGTCGGCTCCGCGCCGAATGCGCGTTCAGCCTCCCGTAGCTCTCTAGATAGCGTGCGCTTCCGCCGATGCAAGCTTACGATCTGGTGCCACCACGCCAATACGTCCCCGGGCGCCGATTCCGGGCGGATTTCCCAGTCGGCACCATGCGAAATGGCACGTTCCATGCGTGTCCGGACGGGACCGGCACCCGCGGCCTCGAGCATCGCGGTCAGAACCTTGGGGTCGGAAATATCGGCCCTTGCCGCAGCCTCCAGCACGGCCTTCCGCAAGGCGACGGCATCCGCGTGGGCGAGTTCCAGTTCGGCGAACTCTTCGGCGTGGTCCGAAAGCAGCCAAGGATGGTTCAGGACCGCCAGTACGATCAGAACCTCCCTGGGCGGCACTGCGGCATGATGCCCCCGCAAAATGGGGCTGTTCGCAAGGTTCGGCGAACGGGTTGTGGCGACCCGCGGCGGCAATGACCGGCCCGGCTGGCGCGGCCGGAACTCACGCGCTTCCCGGCGCGGAGCGGCCGCGCGGCCCTGCTCGGGAGCAAAAAGACGTGAGAGCCGCGATCGGAAATCGTCGCGATAATAGCGGCGCACCGTCTCGTCCTTGATCGAAGCCAGCAACTCGCCAATGCGCTTCTCGAGTGCCGCGCGCTGCTCGGGCGTATCCAGCCGCGCGCTTTCGATTTCACGCAGCCACAGCATTTCTGACAGCGGACGCGCGCCATCGAGGACCTGCTGCATCGCTTCCGCCCCGCTCGAACGGATCAGATCGTCGGGGTCTTTCCCTTCGGGAAGTGTCGCGAAGCGAAGGCTTTTTCCCGGCGCGAGGAACGGAAGCGCAAGTTCCACCGCACGGTAGGCCGCGCGCTTGCCCGCGTTGTCGCCGTCGAAGCAGAGGATCGGCTCGTCGACCATACGCCAGCACAGGTTGAGCTGGTCTTCGGTCAGTGCGGTGCCGAGCGGCGCGACCGCGCCTTCGAAACCGGCAACCGCCATCGCAATTGCGTCGACATAACCTTCGACGACGATAAGCGGCTGGTTCTTCTGCGTCGCCGCCCGCGCGTTCGCGCCGTTGTAAAGGAGACTGCCTTTGTGAAAGAGCGTCGTCTCCGGCGAGTTGAGATATTTCGCCTGTGCGTCGGGAGACAGCGCTCTGCCGCCGAAGCCAACGATACGGTTTCTGAAATCCGCGATCGGAAACATCACCCGCTCGCGGAAGCGGTCATAGGGCACGGGAATGTCTTCGCCGTGAATGAGGAGGCCGGTCTCGATCATGTCTTCGACCGAAACACCTTTCGCGCCGAGATATTCCTTCAGCGTGAAGCGTTCCGCGGGCGCATAGCCCATGCGAAAGCGCGCCTGGATTTCCGGCGTCAGCCCGCGGTCGTTGAGATACCCCCGCGCCCGCGCGCCGGTACGCGATTGCAGGCTTTCCTCGAAGAACTTCGCGGCCAGTTCCATCACGTCATGGAGCGTGCGGCGGCGCGCCTCTTTCTTCTCCATGTCGGGCGAGACGACCGGCATCGGAACGCCGGCGATGCCCGCGAGCTTCTCGACCGCCTCGGGGAATGTGAGCCCCTCGGTCTCCATCACGAAGCCGAACTGGTCGCCGTGCTTCCCCGAGGAAAAGCAGTGATAGAAGCCCTTGGTATCGTTCACCGTAAACGACGGCGTTTTTTCCTGATTGAAGGGCGATAGGCCCTTCCACTCCCGGCCTGCCTTCTTCAACGCCACGCGCCGCCGCACGACTTCCGAAACCGGAAGGCGAGCACGGATTTCGTCGAGCAATGACGGCGGAAAGCGCATGGGCTGCTGTCGGAAGTTGCTGGAGCGGGACTATCCCGCATTGGCAGGGATGTAGGGATGCAAAATCCAAATTTCTTGGATTCCTAGGTTCCGCCTGTGGACAGATCGCCCCAACCCGGTCGCTGACGCTCGTTTCCTTTCCCGCTTGCGCGGGAAGCGACCATGGGTCGGGGCCATTATTTTTGTATTGACTTAATTAAGCTGTCACTTATACAAGGCGACATGGAACACGCCATCGCCGCCCTCTCGGACCCGACCCGACGCGAAATCATCGAAATGCTCGCCGGCAAGGAAATGCCCGCAGGCGCGATTGCCTCGCGCTTCGACATGAGCGCGCCGGCCGTCTCGCAGCACCTGAAGGTCCTCAAAGAGGCGAAGCTCGTGACCGTGCGGGCGGACGCGCAACGGCGGCTCTATTCACTGAACAAAGACGGCTTCGAGGAAATGGACGAGTGGCTGAGCCGCATTCGCCGCTACTGGAGCAAAAACCTCGACGCACTCGAAAAAATTCTCCGCGATCAGGACAAAGCAAAAGGAAAAAAGTGATGCCTACGCTTCTCGATAAAGACGGCGTGCTGCTCGATGCCAGCACCATCCGCTTCGAACGCCTTCTCCCCGGCCCGATCGAGCGCATCTGGGCGTACCTGACGGAATCCGAGAAGCGCAAGCAGTGGTTCGCCGCCGGCGACTACGAACTAAAGCAAGGCGGCAAGGCGAACCTCTTCTTCCAGCACAAGAACATTTCCAGGCCCGGCACCACACCGCCGGAAGCCTTCAGGAAGATGCATGAGGAAGGCCACAACTGGCACGGCGAAATCCTGGAAGTGAAGGCGCCGCGTCTGCTCAGGATGACGTTCGGCGAACACTCGGAGGTCATGTACGAACTGACCGAACAAGCGAACGGCGAAGTCTTGCTCACGCTGACGCACAGCAAGCTCACCGCGAACGATCTCAGGAACGTTTCGCCGGGCTGGCACGCGCATCTCGCGGTGCTTGCAGACAGGCTGAACAACCGGAACGAAGTCGACTTCTGGGCACTGTGGCAGGAGCGGCGCGAGCACTACGCCAAAAAGTTCTCGCAGTAAGTCAGGAGATCGGATCATGTCCAATCGATACAGCGGCGGATGCGCCTGCGGGGCCGTCCGTTACGACACGGCGAGCGAGCCGGTCGTTTCGCTTCACTGCCAGTGCCGTCACTGCCAGCAGCGAAGCGGCACGGGGCACGGCTCCTACGTTGTCTTCGCCGACCGCGGCAACATGACCGTTACCGGTCAAGTAAAAACCTGGAGCGTCGCAGGCGATAGCGGCGCCGAAAAAAGCCACGCCTTCTGTCCGGTCTGCGGCGCTCCACTGTATCTCACATTCCCCGCAAAGCCCGGAATGATCGCGATCCACGCAGCGAGCCTCGACGATCCTCGTCAGTTCAAGCCGCAGATCGTGACTTACGCCGTGCGAGGTCACGCATGGGACCCGCTCGACGGCTCGCTGAAACAATTCGAACGCATGCCGGGCTAGAGGAATTTGTAAATGCGCGTCAGACTCGAAAGCATCATCGTCGACGATCAGGCGAAAGCGCTGAAATTCTATACCGAAAAGCTCGGCTTCAAGGTGAAGACCGATATCCCCGCGGGCGGTGCGCGGTGGATCACGGTCGTGCCGCCGGACGAGCCGGACGGCCCCGAACTATTGCTCGAGCCCATCGGCATGGACTTCGCGAAAACCTTTCAGCAGGCGCTTTACGAGAAAGGCATCCCGCTCACCATGCTGGCTTCCGACAGCGTGCAGGAGGAATACGAGGAACTGAAAGCCAAAGGCGTCGCGTTCAAGATGCCGCCAACGCAATCGCCGGGCGGCGGGCCGATGATCGCGATCTTCGACGACACCTGCGGCAATTACATCATGATGTACGAAATCAAGAAGAAGTGACGAACGAAATGACACCTCTTGTCGTGAAGCGCGGATACGATTTTCCCGCCGAGCAGGTATTCGATGCATGGCTCACGCCGGACATCACGCGCCTATGGCTCTTCACCACCGCCGACAGCGAGGTCATTCGCTGCGAAATCGACGCGCGCGTAGGCGGAAGATTTGAGATCGTGGACCGGCGCGACAGCGGCGAATTCAAGGGCGAGATCCGCCACGTCGGCGAATATCTGGAAATCGATCGCCCCAGCCGGCTCGTCTTCACGCTGAGCGTCCCGCAATTCGACCCATCGGTATCGAGAATAGAAATCGATATCGTAGAAACGGCGACGGGCTGCGAATTGACATTGACCGAGTACGACACTCCGCCGGAATGGCAGGAAGCAAGCCGCAGGGGCTGGACGATGTTGCTCGGAAATCTGGAACGGGAGATTTCTGCGTAGAGCTCTCCGCGGAGGAGAGGTTGAATCACCGCTCGCTAAACAGCACGCCCGCTTTCATTTTCAGTTCGCGCGGCGATTCCATGATCGTCACGGTGACGGATTCCTTCGGCGCGCCGAATTCCTTCACCACGGCCTCGGTGATCGCGAGCATCAGCTTCTTCTTCTGTTCGGGCGAACGGCCTGCGGCCGCATGAACGATGACCTCGGGCATGAATGCCTCCTGCCTATTGATAGAGCCCGTGCTGCGACCACTGGGCTTCTGGAATTTCGTGGCCGACTTTGTATTCGAAGGAAATCACGCGCAGCCGGTCGGGCGTGGCTTTGCACGTGAAGGAATACTGGTACCACTTGCCCCGCGAGCGGAAAGCCGCACCGCTGCCGCTGAGCGTGTCGCCTTTCACGCGAGGCTCGGTGATCGCGCTCACGACCGAACGATCGATGCGGAGTTCGCGGTTGTCGCGGTTGATCCGCTTCATGGCTTCGGCGTCGCAGACCTGCTCGAGCCGCGTGGCAGGGTCCATCCGCTTCAGGATGTCTTCGAGATGCTTCTGAAGTTTGTCGGATGCGGAAGCGGGCCCGCTGAACAAAATCAGTGCAGCAATGATTGACGCAACGGCTGTCCGCACCATCCCCGGCCCCGAATACCGCGCGGGTTGTACCTGACGGAGCCCAAAACGCCAACCGCCCGCGTGGATAACGCGGGCGGCGTGCTGCGCGAATTGTCGCGATCGGGTTCGCTACTGCTTGCCTGCCTTGAAGCCGGAAATTTTTACGGCCTCGCCCCAGAAAGCCGAGTCCTTTTTATGGATTGCGGCGATCTCCTCCGGCGTCGAGCCCGTCGCATAGAGGCCGAGTTCGAGAAGGCGCTTCTTGAGTTCGGGCTTCTTCAATGCATCGGAGAAGATTTTCGAGTAGCGCTCAACGATCGCGTTCGGCGTGCCCGTCGGCGCATAGACTGCGTACCAGGACGTGCCGACGATGTCGTAACCCGACTCCTTGAAGGTCGGCACTTCCGGAACGAGCGGCGAGCGCTCGGAATCCGAGGTGGCGAGAATCCGGACCTTGCCGCCTTTGTGCGCGCCGAGAAGATCGCTCGTCGTTGTGACGATCATCGGTATTTGTCCGCCGAGCACGTCGGCAAGCGCAATCGCAGAACCGCGATAGCCGACATGCACCATATCGACGCCTGCGGCCTTGCCGAACAGAATGCCGAAGAAATGCGGCAGCGCGCCCGCTCCCGGGGAACCGAAACTTGCCTTGCCCGGATTGGCCTTCATCCAGGCCACGAGCTCCTTGAGATTCTTCGCCGGAACTTCGGGTCCGACCGCAATTCCGAATTCGAACTTCGAAATCTGCGCGACCGGCACCAGATCCTTGTCGGGATTGTAGGGCAGATCGTCAAAGACGTGCTGATGCACGGCAGTCGGCGCGATCGGCGTCAGCAAAATCGTGTCGCCGTCTTTGTCGGCCTTCACGACTTCAAGCACGCCAAGCCGGCCCGCAGCGCCCGTCTTGTTTTCGACGATCACCGGACGCTTGGTGCCCTGACGCAGTTCTTCCGCCAGCAAACGTGCCAGCGCGTCGCCTGCGCCACCTGCTGCATACGGAAACACGATACGGATCGGCTTCTCGGCCAGTTGTGCGCTTGCGGGCGCGGCCGCGAAGCAAAGCGCTGCGGATAGGGCAGCGCACAAAATTCCCCGCCTGTTCATTGGTCTCCCTCCTGTTCGTCGTTTTTTATGTTTCAATCAGGCCACAGGTAATTCCTGGCCACCCAATGAAATTCCATCCGTTCCGGCAGCCGGAACGTTGCGGCGCGCGCCCTCAGCGGTCAATATCCATTGCAGGGAGGAACGCTTGGGCAAGGAAACCATGCGCGGACTGGAACGCGGGCTCTCGGTGCTCAAGGCGCTTGAGCGCACGGAGAGTTTGGCGCTGCGCGATCTTCATCGCGAGACCAAGCTGCCGAAGCCGACGCTGTTGAGAATCCTCTCCACGCTCGAAGAAAGCGGTTACGCGCGCAGACGCCTTACCGACGGCACCTGGCGGCGTGCGGCGCGCAAATCCGAAACGCCGCAATCGCTGCTGCACGACATGCTGCTCGATATCGGCGGCGAAGTGCTCGACGATCTTTGCAATCGCATCGCCTGGCCGTCGGACCTCGCGGTCTATCACCGCGGCATGATGCACATTCTGGAAACGACGCGGAAGAAAACGCCCTATGCGGTGAACATGACCGGCATCGGCTATCGCGTGCCGATGTTGCAGACCGGGCTCGGCCGCGCATGGCTCGCGTTCTGCACCGATGCAGAGCGCGAAAGAATCATCGCCGAACTGCAGCGCTCAAACAGCCCGTTCGACCGCACGGCCCGCGAGCCGGAAACGGTCGCAGCGATTCTTCAGGAGACCCGCCGTCTGGGCTACGGCACCCGCGTACCCGGCTTCACGCTGCGCGCGGAGGGCGAGGACAAGACGAACGGCGTCGCGGTGCCCGTGATGATGCGCGGCAACGTAATTGCGTGCGTGACGCTGGTCTGGACGATTTCGGCGCTGAACGAGCAGACCGTGGTGAAGCGCTATCTCGCCAAGGTGCAGGCGGCGGCGTCACGCATCGGCTACGAGATCGAGCGCCGTCTCCCGGAAGCGACGGCCTAGGTTTTTCGCTGCGCAGTGCCGTCGCCGAGATAGCCGCTCCAGAGTTCGTCGGAAATTTCCTTCTCGTCCCATACGCCGATCAGGATGCCCTTGCGCATGGATTTTCCGCGTCCGCGCAGAATTTCGCTTTCCGATTTCGTCGTGCGCTGCGACAGCCGCAAACCCCAGTTGTTCAGCACGGCAGCAAGCCGGTTGCGCTCCTGCTCAAACGCCGGGTCGGCGCCGAGATCGCGAAACTCGTTCGGGTCTTTCTCGAGATCGTAGAGCATCGGGCGGAAGCCGATCGCGTGAATGTATTTCCAGCGCTTGTCCGAGACCATGAAGAGACGCGCGTCGCGCGGCACGACATTCAAATTCGCCGCTGCCGGAAACATCGAGTAGTCGTATTCCGAGATCGCGTAGCGCCGCCAGCTTGCTGGCGCTTCGCCGTGGAGGAACGGCATCAGCGAGCGGCCTTCGAGACGGTGCGACTGCTCTCCTGAATCGCCGCCCGCGACATCCAAAAAAGTAGGCACGAGATCGATCGACTCGACAAGCTCGTCGCAGACCTTGCCGCGCGCCGCATCAGGCGCCGCGGGGTCATAGACGATGAGCGGAATTTTCACCGAAGGCTCGTGAAAAAGATCCTTCTCGCCCATCCAGTGATCGCCGAGATAGTCGCCGTGATCGGATGTGAACACGATCATCGTGTTCTGCATCAGCCCGTTCTCTTCCATGAACTTGAGCAGCACGCCTAACTGGTCGTCGATCTGCTTGATCAAGCCCATGTAGACGGGAATGACCTCTTCGCGCACTTCGTCGCGCGAGAACGTGTTGCTCACGCGGTGCTTCATGAACTCGCGATACACGGGATGCGGATCGCGGCGTTCTTCCTCGGAACGCACCGCCGGGACCAAGTCCTTCGCGCCATACATCGAGTTGTAGGGCTCCGGCGCGATGTAGGGCCAGTGCGGCTTGATGTAGGAAAGATGCAGGCACCACGGCGCCTTCGCCTCGCGCATGAACTCGATCGCGCGGCGCGTCATGTAGGGTGTCTCGGAATCTTCCTCCGCGACGCGCGCGGGCTTGCGCGCATGCCGCATGGCCCAACCGGAAGCGAGCTGATTGCCTTCGCCCTGCGCGGCGTTCGCCCAGTCGTGCCACGGATTGTCGCCGGCGTAGCCCTTCTCGTTCAGATACTGATTGTATTTCGGAATCTTGGGATCGTAGCGGCCGTCCGGCCCGAGGCCGTGCAGCCCGTCGTCGCGCTCGTAGGGATCGAAACCGCATTCGGAGACGCGCACGCCGATGATCGATTCCGGATCGATACCGAGCCGGTCCATGCCTTCCTTGTCGGCTTTCATGTGCGTCTTGCCGATCAGCACCGCATCCATGCCGAGCGGGCGCAGATAGTCGCCGAGCGTGATCTCACCGACCTTCAGCGGAAATCCGTTCCACGACGCGCCGTGCGAGTCGACATAGCGTCCCGTGTAGAAGCTCATGCGCGACGCGCCGCAGACCGGCGACTGCACATAGGCGCGCGAAAAACGCACGCCCTTCGCGGCCAGCTTGTCGATGTTCGGCGTCTGCAACGTCGGATGACCCGCGCAGGACAGATAGTCCCAACGCAGCTGGTCGCACATGATGAAGAGAATGTTGCGGACTTCAGACGGCATCGCGCTTCAATACACGATGGCATTCGCGTTTGTCATGGCACCATGCGGCGGCGGGCGCCATTACGCGCAGCGGAACGGCAGCCGATTCAGTTCGACAGCGCCGTCTTCACGAGCCCGCTCGCCTTGCCGAAATCCATCTGCCCCGCGTATTTGCCGCGCAGTACCCCGATCACCTTGCCCATGTCCTTGACGGAAGCCGCGCCGGTTTCGGCGATCGCCGCCTTGATCGCGGCATCGACTTCGGCGTCCGACATCTGCTTGGGCAGGAAACCCTGGATGATCTCAATCTCGCCGCGCTCGCCTGCGGCGAGTTCCGCGCGGCCGCCCTTCTCGTAAAGTTCGACCGATTCCTGCCGCTGCTTGATCATTTTTTGCAGGAGCCCGAGCAGCGCCGCGTCGTCCAGCGGGGGTTTCCCGCCCCCGCGCGCCTCGATATCGGCGTTCTTGATCGCCGCATTGACGAGCCGGAGCGTGGACAACTTCAGCTTCTCGCCCGATTTCATGGCGTCTTTCAGCGAGTTGTTGATCTGATCCCGCAGCATGTTCCCTCACTTCGAAAACTGGCTTAGTGCCGCTGGCGCTGCACTGGTGGGCACGGCACTGATCCGTAGGAGCAGAAAACGCAGCAATCGCCAGCCAGTGGCGTCAACGTCCTGCCGCAAGCCTTGCAGTCGTAGCGGATCGCGCAGGAGTTTTCTGACATCGTTTCCAGCGACTGATGACCGCAATGCGGGCATGTAAGAATCGACTGAAGAACGGACTGGATTCCCGACACGTTCGCTCCTGCAACTTTTCACTTTATATATTCGGGACTCACCGCTATTTAGGCCGCTTATGAACCCGAAACAAGCGACGAACGGCTGGGCCGAAGAAAAGCCCACGGCCCTGTTGGTGCTGGCTGACGGCACGGTGCTCGAAGGCTTCGGCCTCGGCGCTACCGGCGCGCAGGTCGGCGAGGTGTGCTTCAACACCGCGATGACCGGCTACCAGGAAGTGCTCACCGACCCCTCCTATGCCGGCCAGATCATCACCTTCACGTTTCCCCACATCGGAAATGTCGGCGTCAACGACGAGGACATCGAGACGGTGAACATGGCCGCCGTGCTCGGCGCGCGCGGCGTCGTGCTGCAGGCCGACATCACCGGCCCCTCGAACTATCGCGCGAGCCGTCATCTCGACGAGTGGCTGAAAGCGCGCGGCATCGTGGGCCTCGCTGGCATCGATACCCGCGCACTGACCGCGATGATCCGCGAAAAGGGCATGCCGAACGGCGTGATCGCGCACTCGCCCGACGGAAAATTCGATCTCGACGCATTGAAGAAGCAGGCGCGCGAGTGGCCCGGCCTCGACGGCATGGACCTCGTGCCGACGGTGACGACCGCGCAGCGCTATTCCTGGGACGAAACGCCGTGGGAATGGGGCAAGGGCTACGGCCGCGAGCAGAACCCCGAGTTCAACGTGGTGTGCATCGACTACGGCATCAAGCGCAACATCCTGCGCCTGCTCGCCGCCAACAAATGCAAGGTGACGGTGGTGCCCGCTACGACCTCCGCCGAAGACATTCTCTCGATGAAGCCGGACGGCGTGTTTTTGTCGAACGGTCCCGGCGATCCCGCCGCGACCGGCGAATACGCCGTGCCGGTGATTAAGAAGCTGATCGAGAGCGGCACGCCGACATTCGGAATCTGCCTCGGTCACCAGATGCTGGGCCTGGCCGTCGGTGCGAAGACCATGAAGATGCATCAGGGCCATCACGGCGCGAACCATCCGGTGAAGGACCTCACGACCGGCAAGGTCGAGATCACCTCGATGAACCACGGCTTCGCGGTCGACCGCGACACGCTTCCAGCCGACGCCGAGGAAACGCACGTCTCGCTGTTCGACGGCTCGAACGCGGGCATCGCGCTCAAAAGCAAACCGGCTTTTTCCGTTCAGTATCACCCCGAGGCTTCGCCGGGCCCCCGCGACAGCCGTTATCTGTTCGAGCGATTTGCAGGATTGATGAAGAAGCATAAGAGGTAGGAGCCGGCGATGCGCTGCATGTTTGCATTTCTCTTCGCGGCGCTTGTCCTCTCCTCTCCCGCCTACGCCGAGAACTTCGACGGCCGCTATGACGGCAATCCGCTACTCACGCGCGATGGCGGCGATTGCGGCGACAACATCTGCCAGTTCCAGCTCTCGCTGAAGCCCATCTGAAGCGCGGAATGCGATGAACACGCTCTTCCAGTTCCTCGCCGCCCTGATGCAGATGGACGAGCGTGTCTGGGAGCGCCACGCGAACCCGTGGAGCGTATGGACGCGCCTTGCGACGTTCCCGTTTCTCATGTTCGCGATCTGGAGCTGGCACTGGATCGGCTGGCTTTGCCTGATTCCGCTTGCGCTGCTTGCGCTCTGGCTATGGCTGAACCCGCGTATTTTTCCGCCGCCCGCTTCCACGCGAAGCTGGGCATCGCGTGCCGTGCTCGGCGAGCGCGTATTTCTGTTGCGCATGATTCATCCGGTGCCGGTGGAACACACGAATGCGGCAACGCTCCTCGGTGTCGCAACGAGCGTGTGCGGCTTCCTGATGGCGGCAGGATTTCTTGCCGCCGAGCCGATTACGTTCACGGTCGGCGGCCTTCTTCTCATCCTCTTCAAGCTCTGGCTTTGCGACCGCATGGTCTGGCTGTTCGACGAGATGAGCGAAGGTATTCCCGAGTATCGTGCCTGGCGGCGGTGACCGCGCGCACGGATCGCGGTAAGGTCCACGCTCACGTCATCCGAAAGGATCGGGATCATGCAGATCGACTGGATCAACTTCACGCCGTGGCCATCGCTCACGGGCGGTGCGCTAATCGGCATCGCCGCGGCGTTACTGATCAACTTCAACGGCCGCATCATGGGCGCGAGCAACATCGTTGGCGGGTTGTTTCACTCGCTCTCCGATGCGCCATGGCGGCTGAGCTTTCTCGCAGGCCTGATCGCGCCCGCGATCGTCGCGGCAGCGATCAATATGCCGAAGCCCGTCTTTTTTGGGAGCACCGCGACGCTGATCGTGGCCGGCCTTCTCGTCGGCTGCGGTACGCGCATGGGCGGTGGCTGCACGAGCGGTCATGGCGTCTGCGGCATGTCCCGGCTCTCGCCGCGCTCGATTGCGGCAACGCTGATTTTCATGCTCGCGGGTTTCGTTACCGTCTTTGTCGTTCGCCACGCACTTGCGGGAGCGGCGTCATGAAATACACAACCGCTTTCGCAATCGGGCTGATCTTCGGTATCGGCCTGCTTGTCTCCGGCATGTATCATCCTGCCAAGGTGCTCGGCTTCCTCGATCTTGCAGGGAAGTGGGATCCCTCGCTCGCCTTCGTGATGGGCGGCGCGCTGCCGTTCTCGGCAATCGGCTTCATCATCGCGCACCGCCGCGGCAAGGCGCTCTTTGGCGAACCGCTGCATTTACCACCGACGAAAAAGATCGATCCGCGCCTGCTCATCGGCGCCACGATCTTCGGCGTTGGCTGGGGCTTGTCCGGCGTATGCCCCGGACCCGCGATCTTCAATCTCGGATTTGCTAGCGGCTCCGCGCTCGTCTTCATCGCGGCCCTTGGTGCCGGCATGGCGGGATACGAAATGTTCGACCGCGCCACCGCGAAACGATAGCGGCGGTATCAAGCAGCAGGCGCTTGAACGCAGCGATCTTCCGGGCCGGGCGTCCTAACCGCCCGGTTCCCGGCAATCGACCTTCGCCTCGGGAACCGCGACGATTTTCTTCGTCTCCCAGTCGAACATCCACGCGCCCTTGATCGCGCTCGGCGCGCCATCGCCTTCCGGCTTGAACGCCGCGAAGGCGAACACGTATTGCCCCGGCGGCGCGTCCGGCCCCGGTTTCAGGAAACAGCCGGCCGAATAGAGATCGAGCCCTTTCGGTTTCGGCGCGCGGACCACCTGCACGATTTCGAAGATCATGGAGTCCGTCTTGGTGCGCGCACCGGTATCGCGCATCAGCAGCAAAACGCCGTTCTTCTTGTAGAAGCCGTATTCCACGGCGAACTGCGTCTGCTCGCCCTTGTCGTCGAACAGGATCGCGCCCTGCTCGCTCAGGTATTCCGGCACATCGATGTCGCGCTTGCCAAGCAACTCGTTCTCGAACGCGGCAGTTGGAGCCGACACCAATATTGCTATCGCCGCCGCCAAGGCCCGGATCCGCATGGGCCATCCTTTCGTGAATCGCAGCGCGCATGCTATCCGGTCGGCATCGCTCCCGCCAATCGGTATCGTTACGTCATGCGCGACTGGATTTCGTACTGGGACTCCGACCACCCGATTTACGTCAATGCCCGTCACTTCGACGTGCATTACGCGAACATCGCGGATGACATCGTCCGCCTCCTGCCCGGGCAGCAGGCGCGCGTGCTGGACTACGGCTGCGGCGAGGCACTGCACGCGGACAGGATCGCCGCGAATTGCGCAACACTTCATCTCTGCGAGGCCGCCCCCGCGGTGCGGACGCGCCTGAAGGAACGCTTCGGCAGAACCGCGAATATCGCGGTCACCACGCCCGAGGATGTCGCGGCGATGGAGCCCGGAAGCCTCGACCTGATCGTCGCAAATTCCCTGATCCAGTACCTGAAGCGCGACGAACTCGTGAAACTCCTGAAGACCTGGCGGCGTCTGCTTGCACCCGGCGGCGCGCTGGTCTTAGCAGACGTCATCAGCCCGAAGCAGAGCGCGATCGCCGACGCGCTTTCATTGCTGCGCTTCGCCGCCAGCAACGGTTTTCTCACCGCCGCTTTCATCGGTCTCGTGAAGACCACGCTTTCCGACTACCGCAAGCTGCGGGCGGAGCTTGGGCTTACGACTTATGACGAAGCCGAGATGCTGAAGCTGCTCTCGGAAGCCGGCTACGACGCCGCGCGCCTGCGCCCGAACCTCGGGCATAACCAGGGACGCATGGCCTTCCGCGCGCAGAAGAACGCGGCGATTGCAAATTAATTGTCAGGCCATCTCGATACGTAAGCATTGCCCTATTTGGCGAGATGCCCGCGACAAGCGCGGGCATGAAAAATAGTCACCACCCGCTTCCGCCGCCACCGCCTCCGCCGCCGCCGGAGGAACCGCCACCGAAGCTGCCGCCGCCCGAGCTTGAGTAACTCGAACTGGACCCGCTGTAGCTCGAACTCGTGCCCGGCGCAGTGGACGAAGAAGCGACCGCGACGGTGAGGCTCTGCGATACCGCGCCGGTCACGCCGCTGGCGTCCCGGCTCCAGTCGCGGTTTCCGGAATACCAATGCGAGATCGCGGCACCGGATGCGGCCGCTGCCGGCGCAAGCGCTGCGGCTGCAAGCACGTTCTTAAATTTCTCGGCCCAGGAATTTTCCACGTCGAGCGCAATCGCATAGGGCAGCATGCGCTCGAACAGCTCCGGGGTCTTCTCCGGCGGATGAAACGCTTCGAGGCGCGAGCCCTCGTCGGCGGTGCTCAGATATTCCCGGAAGCCCTCGATGTGATCGAGAATCTTCCGCCCCTCCTTCGTCGGCGCCTCCATCCATTCGAGATAGAACGCGCAGAGCATCGTAGACGCGAAAGCACAGATCGTCGGAATGATCTCGTAGAAGCCGCCGACATTCCTCCCGACATACCAGAGTCCGATCGCAGCCGGGATGATGCCGAAGATGACGCCGACGCCAATCAGAAATCCGTTGTCCGTGCGCGACGTGAATCCGTTGTTCAGTGCGAAAGATGCGAGCAGAAGCGGGATGACGGGCAGCAGCGTGCCGATGAAGGCGTCGGTGGCACGGTCGCTCCTGAACTGGATGCTGATGCCGGTCAGGCTGAGCACGACCGCGATAAACGTCAGCAGCAACCCAAAGGCCCACTTGCCGAGGTTGTTGCGGAACAGCCCGTCATAGAGCCGCGTGAGGTTGGATTTCAGCGCATCGCTGGCGCCTCCAACCCGCACGTGGTTGTCTTGCGTAAGCGCAAGCGACGTATGCTTCTCTTTCGGGAAGAAGTGCCGCTTGATCGCTTCTTCCCCGTCGAGGATCGCCTTGCCGCCTTCGCGTCGTTCGACGCGCGTGACGCCTTTCTCCTCGACGATCTTCAGATGTCCCTTGACCCCGAGTTCGACGATCGCCGCGGTGAATGTCTTGTTGTCAAAATTCGCATAGCGATCCGCAAAGCGCATGCCTGCCGCCGACATGCCGGCGGGAGGCTCGAATACCGGAACGATCGTGCCGCTGGCTGGGTCGCGGCCGTAGCGGAACCACTGGAAAAAGAAATAGAAGAACACCATTGCAAACCCGAGCACGGAGAGCGACGCCGCGATGTTGTCGAAGTAGAAGTATCGCGCCTGTTCAAGCCGCCCCGGCGGCGAAACAATTCCTTTCTGCCAGGAGACTGCGACCGAGAGACCGTTCTCGCGCGGCAAAGCCTTCGTGGTGCGGAAGACGATGAGATTGTCCTGCTCGCCGACGATCCGCGCGTCATCGCGCTTCTCGCCTTGCGCCCCGGTATAGAAAGCGCGCGATTGGATCTTCGCACCCTCGGGAAGGCGGATCGTCGCCACCGCACTTTCGATCTCGAACGACCAGCCGGTGCCGGTTGCATTCCAGAACAGTTCGTCGAAATCCGGATAGAAGCCGACCTGCCGCGTCGTGCGGTATCGGATCGTGTAGGTATGTGTGCCGCGCCCAAGCAACACGGAACCGCTGCCGATGCGGATGCGCTTGCCGTTGTAGAGGCTCTCGATCGAATAGGTTTCCCGTTTTCCGTTGCGCTCGACGGAGATCACATCGAAGCCGACCACGACCCTGCGTCCGTCGGCGAGAGAATAAGTCGTCGGAAAGTCGCGCAGAATTCCGCGGCGGATTTCGCGCAGTTCCGCCTCGACCGTGATGGTCTCGGTGACGATCAGGTCGCCGTTCGTCTGCACCCGCACGTCGCTGTCGAACAGGCGAATGCGTTCATAGCTTTGCGCGCTACCGGCGAATGCGAGCGACAGAACGAGCGCTATGCAGAACCTGCGGAGCATGCCGCGAGACGGCTACCAGCCCCCGCCG
>JAGXQU010000142.1 GCA_018335895.1 Hyphomicrobiales bacterium
CCCGCCAGCGGCTGCTCGCCGAAAACGTCGCCAACGCGGAAACCCCGGGCTACCGCGGCCGCGATCTGAAGGCGCCTGACTTCACCCGGCAGCTTCAGGCGCAGACCTCGGTGCAGATGATCTCGACCAATCCGGGACATGTCGCCGGCGTGAAGCAGAGCGACACGAATTTTCAGACCGACCGCAACCAATCGTTCGAGGTCTCTCCGCGCGGCAATACGGTCTCGCTCGAAGAAGAGATGATGCGGATCGCGCAGAACCAGATCGATCACCAGACCGCGGCGTCGCTTTATTCGCGCTCGCTCGGGCTGATCAAGACTGCAATCGGAAAACGGTGAGGGCCTGCCATGGATTTCATGCGCTCCATCTTTATCGCGGCGACCGGCCTTCGCGCGCAGTCGAGCCGCATGCGGGTGATTTCGGAAAACATCGCCAATGCGAATTCGACCGCGCAGACAGCGAACGGCGATCCGTACCGGCGGCGCGTGCCGACCTTCAATGCGAGCTTCGACCGCGAATTGCAGGCGACCGTCGTCAGCATGGGCAATGTGCAAATCGATCAGTCTGCGTTCTCGGTCAGGAGCGAGCCGGGACACCCGGCGGCCGACGCCGCAGGCAACGTCAAATACCCGAACGTGAATCCGCTGATCGAAACCGTCGATATGCGCGAGGCTCAGCGGTCCTACGAGGCGAACCTGAACGTGATCTCGGCCACGCGCCGCATGATCGCCCGCACCATCGAAATTCTGAAAGCATGAAGCAGAGGGCCATATAGAACATGAGCACGCCTTCGATTGCCGCCAACGCCTATGCCGCCCTTCAGCGCGCGGCGCAGGCACCCGCAAAAAGCAGCACGCAGGAAACCGGCTTCGGCCAGATGCTGCAAAACGTCCTTGGCGATATCACGAACAAGGGATCGCAGATGGATGCCAAAGCGCTCGCTGCTGCGAACGGCAAGGGCGATCTGGTCGATGTCGTGACCGCCGTCGCGGAAACCGAAGTCGCGGTCGAAACGCTGGTCTCGGTGCGCGACCGGATGATTCAGGCCTACGAAGAAATCATGAGGATGCCGATCTGATGAATGGCGCGGAAATCTTGGACGTCGCTCGCGACGGTATCTGGACGCTTCTTTGGGTCGCAGGCCCCCTGATGATCGTGGCGCTCGTCGTCGGTGTCGCGATCTCGCTGTTTCAGGCGCTGACGCAGATCCAGGAAATGACGCTCGTGTTCGTGCCGAAGATCATCGCGATCTTCATCGCACTGATCGTCGCGCTGCCGTTCATGGGCGACGTCATGCACGGCTACATGGGCCGTATCGCGAGCCGTATCGTCACCGGCTAGAACCGGGCAGGGCGCTGTGACCGTCAACATCTCCTTTCTGCCGGCGCTTGCGGTCACATTCATTCTGATGTTTGCCCGGCTCGGCACCATGACCATGCTGATGCCGGGTATCGGCGAACGCGGCATCCCGGTGCGAATCCGTCTCGTGATCGCGCTGATGCTGACGCTCGTGATGCTGCCGATCTACCGCAGCAACTATCCGACCGTGCCGATGGCGAATTTCGGGCCCATCGTGGCGCTTCTGTTTCAGGAAGCAATCATCGGGGCGGTGCTCGGCCTTACCGCGCGGCTCACCCTTACCGCGCTCGAAGTGGCGGGTGCCACGATCGCGAACCAGATGGGTCTGGGTTTCGCCACCGCGGTCGATCCGAACCAGGGCCAGCAGGGCATGATGATCGGCAATCTTCTGGCCGTGATCGGCGTCGCGCTGATCTTCGCTACCGATATGCATCACCTCGCGATAGGCGCGCTCGACCACAGCTATACGCTGTTCAAGCCCGGGGAGATCATGCCGGCAAGCGACGTGACGCAGCTCATGCTCTCGATCGTCTCAGGGGCGTTCAAGATCGGCGTGCAGCTCGCCGCGCCTTTCCTCGTCTTCGGCCTTCTGTTCAATCTGGGGCTCGGCATCCTTGCGCGGCTGATGCCGCAGTTGCAGGTTTTCTTTCTCGGCCTGCCGCTTTCGATCACGATCGGTTTCGTGATGCTTGCGGCTTTCATCGGCGCGGTGATGCTCGGGTTTCTCGGTCACCTCGAGACCGTGCTCGTCGGCGTGGCGCGATAGGGGAGCGCGATGGCCGAGAGCGAAGGACAAGATACCGAAAAGTCAGAAGACCCAACCGCAAAACGGCTGGAAGATGCAATCAAGCGCGGCGATGTCGCGAAGAGTCAGGAGGTCAACACCTGGTTCCTGCTGCTCGGCGCTACCGTGGCAATGTTCATGTTCGGGAGTCCGTCCGCGAACAAGCTCGCCGTCGCTTTCCGGGACGTACTCGGCAATCTGCATCTCGCGACCGATTCTTCGCTCGTCATGCGCGCGATCCTGCGCCTGTTCCTGCAAGTGCTGACCGCGATCGGGCCGGTCATGGCTGTGCTCGTGCTTGCCGCGATTGCCGGCAATGTGGTGCAGCATCGCCTGCTCTGGACCACCGAGCCGCTCGCCCCGAAGCTCAACCGCATCTCGCTTGCGTCGGGTGCAAAGCGCATCTTCTCCAAGCACGCGCTGGTGCAGTTCGTAAAAGGAATACTGAAGCTCGTAATCGTCGGCAGTGTGATTTATGTGATCGGCTCTTCGGAAGTCGAGCGCATGGGCTTGCTGATAAACGGCGAGTTGGGCCTTACTATCAGCGTTACGTTCATTCTCGCGCTGAAGATCATGGCGGCCGTGACCGCGATCATGGCGCTGGTCGCCGCCGCCGACTATCTCTGGCAGCAGCATAGCTGGTACGAGCGGCAGCGCATGTCGGTGCGCGAAGTGCGCGAGGAATACAAGGAGCAGGAAGGCGATCCGACCATCAAGGCCAAGCTGCGGCAGATCCGGCAATCGCGCTCAAGGAAGCGCATGATGCAGGAGGTGCCGAGCGCCACCGTGGTCGTCATGAACCCGACCCACTTCGCGGTCGCGCTGAAGTACGAGCAGGGCATGGGCGCGCCGATCTGCGTCGCCAAGGGCCAGGACAACATCGCGTTGAAGATCCGCGAGGTCGCCTACCGGCATGCGGTTCCGGTGGTGCAGAATCCGCCGCTCGCGCGCGCATTGTTCAAATCGGTCGAGATCGATCAGGAAATTCCGGTGGAACACTACAAGGCCGTGGCCGAGGTCATCGGTTACGTCATGAAGCTCAGGAATTCCGCCCGGAACGGTGGGATCAGGGGATGAGCTTGCGAAGCGAAGGCGTTCTCGGGCAAACCGGAGTTGCGGCAGACGGGTATTCGCGGGAGACGGCACAAATGACGGCTCACGACGACGAAGTAACCGGCGTCGATCGCATCCCGGCGACGGGCTCGATCGGCCTTGTGATCGTCGTTGCCTTTGTCCTGGTTTCGACGGCGGTGTTCCTCCTGTTCCTGGGCAGGGACAAGGCCGACCCCTATATCGTCGCGGTGCTTGCGGCGCTTGCCGTAATCGGCGTCTTCGCGCTTTTCTCTTACGCTTCGGGTGTCATCGAGTTCGCCGGCCGTGCGAGCCGGAACGATCTGACCAAAGTGCTGGCGGACACCGGCGCAGAAGGTATGTCCATCGTCGATCCGTCGGGCCGCGTTCTCTACGCGAACCGCGCCTACATGGAACTCACCGGAGCCGAGCATCCCGACGACGTGCGGCCTGTGGAGCGACTGTTCACGAGCGATCCGAGCGTCGCCGATGCGATCTATCGTCTGGTGCAGGCGGTGCAGTCCGGCCGCTCGCATTCGGAGGAGATGCGCGTCACGGGCGCGGAGAGCAATGACGTGCGCTGGCTGCGCGTGCGTTCGCGTCCGCTCGGCATCCGGGGCAGGCAGGCGAAACTTGCGGCATGGACGATCGCCGACGTCACGCGCGACCGCGAGAAGCAGGAGAGCACCTTCCAGTCGCTGCAACACGCAATCGACTTTCTCGACCACGCGCCCGCAGGTTTCTTCTCATCGGACGCGAAAGGGAACGTTGGCTATCTCAACACGACGCTTGCAGGATGGCTCGGCTACGATATTGCCGAGATTGGGACGGACGGGCTGAAGATCACCGATCTCGTGCAGGGTACCAGCGCTGCACTGCTTACGAACATGTCGCCCGCGCCCGGCGAAGTGAAAACCGAAGTGATCGACATCGATCTTCGCAGGAAGAACGGATCGAGTCTGCCGGTGCGGATCATGCATCGCGTGGCGTTCGCTTCCGACGGTACCGCCGGAGCCTCGCGCACGCTCGTGCTCTCGCGCGCGAAAACGGACGACAAGCCGGATGCACTGCGTGCCGCAGAGATTCGCTTTGCGCGCTTCTTCCATAACTCGCCTGCCGCGATCGCGACCGTCGATCGCGCGGGACGTATCGTCAGTTCGAATGCGACCTTCGCGCGGCTGTTCGGTTCGGCGGCGGACGAAAAGGGCGCGCGCCATACTGTGTTCTCGTTCGTCTCTCAAAGCGAGCGCGGCAAACTCGAGGCGCTGCTGCGCGGCGTGATCGAAGGCAAGGCCGCGCCTTACGAAATCGAATTGCCGCTCGCCGGCAAGGAAGACCGTTTTGTCCGCTTTTTCGTGACTCCGGTGGAAGAAGACACCGTCGAGGCAGGGGAAGCCGCCATCGTGCATGCGATCGATACGAGCGAAGAGAAGAAGCTCGAGCTTTCGTTTGCGCAGGCGCAGAAGATGCAGGCAATCGGCGAGTTCGCGGGGTTCATCGCGCACGATTTCAACAACGTACTGACCACGATGATCGGTAACGCGAGCCTGCTGCTCGCGAAAGTCCGTCCTACCGATCCGGGTTTCCAGGAACTGAACCAGATTCGGCAGTACGGCACGCGGGCGGCGTCGCTGGTGCGGCAGTTGCTCGCTTTTGCGCGGCGCGAAACGCTCGTTCCCGAAATGCTTCATGCCGGCGACGTGATTTCCGATCTCGCTACGGGATTGATGCGGCGTGTGGCTACGGAAAAAGTAAAGATCGAAACGAACTACGCGCGTGACCTTTGGCCGGTGAAGGCCGACATCAACCAGTTCGAGCGCGTGCTCATCAACCTTGCCGCGAACGCCCGCGATGCGATGCCGAACGGCGGAACGCTGAAGATTCGGACGGCGAATATCGCGCCGGCGGAATCCCAGAAATTCCGCTACGAGGGCATGCCTTCCGCCGAATATGTGATGATCGAGGTCGCCGATACCGGCGTCGGCATCGCGCCTGAGGCGGTCGGCAAAATCTTCGAGCCATTCTTCACGACCAAGGACAAGAACAAAGGCACCGGCCTGGGGCTGGCCGCCGTCTACGGGATCGTGAAGCAGTCCGGCGGCTTCATTTATGTCGAAAGCAAACTCGGCGAGGGAGCGACCTTCCGCATCTTTCTGCCGCGCTACATTCCGACCGAAAACGAGACCATTGCAGTGCGCGACGCGGCACAGGCAAAGGCCGCTGCCGACGCGAAGCCGGTCAATCTCACCGGGCGCGGCACCGTGCTGCTTGTGGAAGACGAAGACGGCGTGCGCCGCTTCGCATCGCATGCGCTCACCATGCGCGGCTTTACCGTGCTCGAGGCCGCAGACGGCGAAGAGGGTCTCGATATCGCGAAGAAGGAAGACGGCAATATCGACATCATCGTCTCCGACGTGATGATGCCGGTCATGGACGGGCCGACCATGCTCAAGGAAATCCGCAAGGCGAACCTCAAGAGGACGAAAGTGATCTTCGCTTCCGGCTACTCGGAGGGGCTCGCCGATCAGCTTCCGGGCGAGCAGTTCAGCTTCCTGCCGAAGCCGTTCGATCTTGTCGGTCTTGTGAAGGCGGTGAAGGAAGAGTTGCAGCAGAGCTAGTGCCGCGGCTTCCCGTTACTGGTCTTCTTTCTTCTTTTTCAGCTTTGTTTTCTTGCCTGCCGCTGGCCGGTAGTTCGGGTCCAGGTCATGCAGGATTTTCGGCATCAGCGCCGCCAGGTTCTTTCCGGGGCACGCCGTGCCCGCATGATCGCGGTGAACCGTAATCGTCGAAATCGGCACCTTCCACCGCGCCGCCTGCCAGACGAGTACCTTCTTCAGGGCCTCGATCTGCTCTGCGGTCGGCTGCTCGATTTCGAAGTTGCCTTCAAGCACGACCTGCACGTGTCCGGTTGGGTCGTACTTGGTATTCGTGTCGCCCGCGAAATTCACGTCGCGGCCTTCGCCGACCGTGCCGTCCGCTCCAATATAATAATGGTAGGGAAGGTCGGGCCACGGCGGCAGCGAGCGGCCGTCCGACATCTTGCGCTGGGATTGCGAGAAACTCTGCAATCCGCGCAGCTTCGCCGCCAGGCTTGTTTTCGCATTCTGGCGCACCGCCGTATGGTGCACGATGATGCTGTAAGGCTTGTGCGGACGCATGCCCGGAAGTGCAGGCTTCGCGCCCCATGCGACGCGGTCGAGCATGTCAGGCTTCAGGGATTGTTGCGCTTCGGCCGTGCCCGCGAGTGCAAGGAACGCAAAGGCGGTAACCATGCCTGCGGCATGCCGATAGAGTCCCGGCCGGCTCCAGCGCTCCGACCGCTTCATTCCGTTTTCTTTCATCGGCAGGATTTTGCGTAGGCGTCATATACGCCGACGCGCTTTGCGTCGTTCACGCGCCCGAGTGCGTCCGAGTGCGAAAAAGGCCCGCTGACGGCGACCCATAGTCCGCCGCGGAAATTCGGGCATTCGCTCGAATTCATCACGAACCACGCGGAGCCGAGTGCATTCGCGCGCTGCTGCGCGGCGCCCTGAGAAGTGCTGGATGCTGCGATTGCATACCATGAGCCCGCCGCGCCGGCGCCACCGGAACCTGTGGGGCCGGATTCGGTGGAGTTCAGCGGCGTCGTTTCCGATTGCTGCGCGAACGCCGTGCCGGCAGACGGCCCCGTCATTGCCAATAAAGCAGCGGCAAGTATCGGCGCTCTCATGAAATTTCTCCGCAAGTGCAGGACACTCTGGGGGAAGTCACATTTATTATGAAGCAGGCGGACAGTAATGCGCTCGCCATTTCGAGTCTACCGTTCGCGGAAAGCGGCTAGTTTCCGAGCGCTTCTTCCACGAAATCCAGCCGGTCCTGCCCGAAAAACATCCGGTCGCCGACAAAGAAAGTCGGCGCGCCGAAAACGCCGCGCGAAACCGCTTCTTCAGTGTTCGCGCGCAGGGCGTCCTTTACGCCCTGCTCCTCGACAAGCGCGAGCATCTGTCTGGGTTCGAAGCCGGCCTTGGCGAGCACTTCGCCTACGATCTGCGGGTCGTTCATGTTCTGCGGCTCGACCCACATCGCACGGAAGATCGCGTTGACATAGGACGCGAGGCGGCCCTGCTGCTGCATCGCAACCGCGCCGCGCATCAGGATCATCGTGTTGACGGGGAACCACGGATTGCGCGCATAGGGTACGCCGTACCGCCTGGCGAAGGCTTTCAGGTCGCCGTCCATCCATTTCGATTTTGCGGGGATTGCGGCCGGAGACTGGTTTCCGGTCGCCTTGAACACGCCGCCGAGCAGCATGGGACGGTAGATCACCTCCGCCCCGGTTCGCTTTGCGATCACGGGCATCTGCGTATGCGCGAGATAGGTCGTCGGACTTCCGAAATCGAAAAAGAATTCGAGACGCTTCACGTGCCCCTCCCGCATTGGCGCATGGCTGCTTTTACAGCGCATTGATTGACAGGGTCGTGCGGGGAGCGTCACGCTGTCAAGAAATGCGAGGACGGGATGGCCGATAAAGTTGCGCTGGTCATTGGCGCAGGCGATGCCACGGGCGGCGCAATCGCGCGCCGCTTCGCAAAAGAGGGCTATGTCGCCTGTGTCACGCGAAGGCACGCCGACAAGCTGGAGCCGCTGGTCCGGCACATCGAAGCTGAAGGCGGAAGAGCGCGCGGCTTCGGGACCGACGCGCGCAAGGAAGAGCAGGTCATCGCGCTGTTCGAGGAAATCGAACGCGACATCGGCGAGATCGAGGTCGCGGTCTACAATATCGGCGCCAATGTCCGCTTTCCGATCGCCGAAACGACCTCGCGCGTATTCTTCAAAGTCTGGGAGATGGCCTGCTTCGGTGGCTTCCTGATGGGACGCGAGGCGGCGAAGGTGATGGCGCCGAGAAAACGCGGCACCATAATATTTACGGGAGCCACGGCAAGCGTGCGCGGCTCATCGGGGTTCTCGGCTTTCGCCGCGGGCAAGCACGCGCTCCGCGCGGTTGCACAAAGCATGGCGCGCGAACTCGGACCCGAGGGTATCCATGTCGCACATGTCCTCATCGACGGGGCGATCGACACCGCCTTCATCAAGGAAATGTTTCCGGAGCGCTACAAACTGAAAGAGCAGGACGGCATTCTCGATCCCGGCCAGATCGCGGAGAACTACTGGTACCTGCACAACCAGCATCGCAGTGCGTGGACGCACGAGATGGATCTGCGTCCGTGGATCGAGAAGTGGTGAGCTAACGGACGAGCGGCCAGAAGAACGCGATCAGCGGCACACCGATGGCGATCACGAGCAGCGAGAGCGGCAGTCCAAGCCTCCAGTAGTCGCCGAAGCGATAGCCGCCCGGCCCCATCACGAGCGTATTCGACTGGTGGCCGATGGGAGTGAGAAAATCGCAGGCCGCGCCGATCGCGACAGCCATCAGGAACGGATCGGGCCGATAGCCGAGCTTCTGCGCGAACGCCGCCGCGATCGGGCCCATCACCAGAACCGTCGCCGCGTTATTCAGGAACGGCGTCACCGCCATCGCGGCAATCATGATCGCGACGAGCGCGGCGGGGCCGTTGAGATAATCTCCGGCGCGCGAAAGCAGAGCTGCGATGATCTCGGTGCCGCCGGTCGTGCGCAGCGTGTCGGACACCGGAATGAGCGCGCCGATCAGAATGAGAATCGGCCAATCCACCGCCGCATAGGCTTCCTTGAGCGTGATCGAGCGGAACAGCAGCAGAAGCACCGCCGTGCCGAAGAAGGCGATGGCGATCGGCAGATAGCCGAGGGCGACGAGCAGCATTGCAACGGCGAGCACGCCGACCGGCAAGAGACTGCGCCGGGTTTCACCGAGCGGAATCGTGCGGGCGGCAAGCGGCAGTAATCCGAGTTCGCCGAGCGCTTCCGGCATTTCGTTCAGATTGCCGCGCAGCACCACCACGTCGCCCGCTTTGAAGCGCACCGAACGGAGCTGCGAAGTCACGCGTTCGCCCGCGCGGCTCACCGCGAGCAGCGCAAGGCCGTGCTTGTGATAGAGCCGTGCGGACATGGCGTTCGAGCCGAGCAGCGCGGAGTCTTCTCCGATCACCGCTTCCATCACGCCGCGGTCGTCGGCGGGCGTATCGAGTTCTTTCTTGGATTTGCGGTTGCTCGCGGTCGCGAGTTTCAGCTTTGCGTCCGCGACGACACGCTGCAAAGCATCCGGTTCGCCTTCCAACAGCAGGGTGTCTCCCGCGCGCAGTTCCGTGCCGTCGGTCGGTGCGAAACGCCGGCCGCCCTTGCGCACGACGATCAGCACTTCGACATCGCTTCCGGAAAGTTTTTCGAGTTGGGCAACGGTTTTCCCGACCGTGTCGGTCTTCGGCTGTACCACGGCTTCGGTCGTGTAGCCTTCGAGATTGAATGCGGCCTCGATCGAAGGCGCACCCTTGCGGTTTTTCGGAAGCAGCCGCCAGCCGATCGCGAGAAAGGCAACGCCTGCGACGGCAAGCACGATCCCGACCGGTGCGAAATCGAACATGGCGAACGGCTCGCCCGTGATTTCCTGGCGGACACGGGAAACGAGGATGTTCGGCGACGTGCCGACCAGCGTGACGATGCCCCCGAGCAGCGAGCCGAACGCCATCGGCATCAGAAGCATCGAGGGCGAGGTCTCGTTCTTCCGCGCAAGCTGGAATGCGACCGGCATCAGCATCGCAAGTGCGCCGATGTTCTTCACGAATCCCGAAAGCAAGGCGACCGTGCCGGTGAGCACGATCACCTGTGCACCGGTTTTCGTAAGCCAGGGCGCGAGCGGTTTGAGCAAGCGCTCAACAATTCCGGAGCGTGCGACCGCGGCACTCACCACGAGCGCGCTTGCGATGATCGCGATGATGTCGTCGGAGAATCCGGAGAACGCCTTGTCGGCCGGCACCAAGCCGATCAGCACGGCGACGAGCAGGGTCACCATCGCCACGAGGTCGTAGCGGAACCGGCCCCAAACGAAGGCCACCATCATCAGCCCGATCAGGGCAAAGGCGGCGGCTTGTTGCCATGTCATGTGGATTGCTGCCCCCAGCGCGGATGCCCGCAGTATAACGCATGAGCGGGAACCGGAGTTCCGCCATTCGTCGCAGTGCGCTAAAGGGAGGAACGGAAAAGGAACTTCAATGCAACGCAGCGATTTCTGGCACTTCACGCCGTTTCGTGTTCGGTATTACGAAGCGGACGCGCAGGGTATTCTGTTCAACGCGACCTATCTCGCATTTTTCGATACCAGCATCACCGAGTATCTGCGCGAGTTGCCGTTTGACTGGGTCGGCGAGAGGGCGCTCCGCAACACCGATTTTCATGTCGTGCGCGCGCTGGTTGAATACGCTGCGCCGGTACGCTTCGACGAGGAGATCGAGATCGGCACGAAGATCGATAAACTCGGCCGCTCCTCCATCGTCTACAAGCTCGCCGTATTCGGTAAAGGCGAAAGTAATGTGCGTTCGACCGGCGAGGTAGTCTGGGTGAATGCCGATCAGGCGACGCACAAGTCCGCGCCGCTGCCCGGACTGTTGCGGGAGCGGGCTGCGAAGAAAGAGAACCTCGAGGCAGCTTCTACTTAAAGCGCAACATGAAAGGCCCCGGCGAAGGGGCCTTTCATGGAGCCGTGCGGGCCGTCAGTCGTAGACGCAAACCTTGGAGCGACGCGCGCCGAGTTCGGCTTCCGCACGCGTGCGGAAGATGCCGAGATCGAGCACGACGCCCGTCGACGGGCGTTCCGTGACATAGGTGCAGCGTTTCGTCTGCGGGTCCTGGATCACGTAATAGCGTTCCTCGACGACGGTGGTCTGGGCAAGGGCCGGGACGGCGGCAGCCGCCATCACGCCCGCAAGAATCAACTTGCGCATGGAACTTCTCCTTTGTGAAACTGCACAGAGGAAGAATTGCTGGCGACGAAATTAGTTCCGGCAGGTTTCTATTCGTATCCCGCAAGTTGCGCGGCACGGCCCTTGTTGCCGACGAAGTGTACCTTGTCTTTACCGCAATCGAATTTCTGCGCCAGATCGTCGGCGGCTTTGCGGGCGAGCAGGTTGGAATCCTTGTTGGCGCGCACATCGATATAAGCGACATGACAGGATGTTCCGGGCGGAGTCCGGGTGACGACAAGAAGTCCAAAACTTGGCGGCTTCCCGTCCTTGCCGGGGTTCGCGCTATCCGCGATGAACCAGCGCTGGATCGTCGCGAAGGGCTTTTTCGTCTTCGCGTCGATGCGCCACTCCAGCGTGTCGTGGACGGAGTTAAAGGGCGAGAATCCCTGCGCGTAAGAGGGCTGGTCTTGCGCATCCTTGCGGGAGCGGCCGACTGCGACCGTCATGCGGAGATCGTCCTCAGTGACCACGACGGTAAAGCCCGCATAGCCCTTGCACTCGAAGCTCGCGCCGAGCTCGTCATCCCCGGCCTTTGCGACGTCGAACTTCCGGCAGTCTTTCACCGCGACAGAGGTGTAAGCAGAGGTATTTTCCTGCGCCAAGCCGGATGACGTAACGGAAACCGCGATCAGCGCTGACAACATGAAAGTGTGGAGCGGATTGGCGTGCATTCGCTTGACCCCCGTTTCGAGTGTTCCATCATAGCGGGAGCCGCGCCGGAAATCCTTCACGGACGCACGGGAAAAAGCGAGGAAACCATGTCACTTGTAGGCGGATGTTATTGCGGTGCATTGCGCTACAAGGCCGACGGCGCGCCGGTGCTGAAGGCGCAGTGCCATTGCCGCGCGTGCTCGTATATCTCCGGCGGCGCACCCAACATGTTCATGCTGATGCCGCCCGAAGGGTTTGCTTACACGAAAGGCACGCCCAAGCAGTTCAGGCGCCCGGATATCGAGAATGCGGTCACACGCGAATTTTGCGAGACATGCGGCACGCATATCCTGACGCGCAGGCCGGGCCTGCCGCAGATCGTGCTGAAAGCCGGAACGCTCGACGACCCGGCAAGCGGCTATGGCGGGCCGAAGATCGCGATCTACGCCAGCGAGAAGCAGCCGTTTCATTTGATCGCGGAAGGTGTCCCGGCATTTGACCGGGTACCGAATAAGTAGAATCGTCAGGCTTCGGGAGAAGCATGATGGATAGTCCGAGCACGAGCGACGCCATCAGCGCGGCATTTGCGGCACAACGCGCTAAGGCCGACGAGCGGAGGCTTGCCTTCGGCTACGCGGAGCGGCGGTCGGCGCTCGAAAAACTCTCGGACATGGTGTGGCGGCATGAGGCGGAAATCTTCGCGGCTTTCGCGGCCGATTTCGGCAAGCCGGAGGCGGAGGTAATCTTCAGCGAGATCCTGCCGGTGATGCAGGAAGTCCGCCACACGCTGAAACATTTGCGGCGCTGGATGAAGCCGCGGCGTGTGCCGGCATCGCTGCCGAGCTTCGGCACTTCGGCGCGGATCATGCCGCAGCCGCGCGGCGTCTGCCTCATCATCTCGCCGTGGAATTATCCGCTGAACCTGTGTCTCGGCCCGCTGGTCTCGTGTCTTGCGGCCGGCAACAGCGCGATCCTGAAGCCTTCGGAACTGACGCCCTCCGTCTCGGCGCTGATCGCGCGCATGATCGCGGAGACATTTCCGCCCGATCTCGTGACCGTCGCCGAAGGCGGCAAGGACGTTTCGCAGGCGCTGCTTTCGCTTCCCTTCGATCATATCTTCTTCACCGGCAGTCCCGCGGTCGGCAAGATCGTGATGGCGGCGGCGGCGAAGAACCTGACTTCGGTAACGTTGGAGCTCGGCGGCAAGTCTCCGGCCATCGTGGGGCCGGATGCGGACATCGGGCAGGCGGCGAAATGGATCGCCTTCGGCAAGTTCATCAATGCCGGACAAACCTGCATCGCGCCGGACCATGTCTTGGTCCATGCTTCGGTGAAGGAGCGCTTTCTCGCCGCGCTGCGCGAGCGCATCGCGAAAGCCTATGGCAGCGGTGCCGGCAGTCCGCACCTCGCGCGGATCGTGAACGACAATCACACGCGGCGGCTTGAAGGTCTGCTCGAGGATGCAAAGGCGAAAGGCGCGCGTCTGCTTTCGGGCGGCGGCGTGAAGGATCGAAGCATTGAACCCACGCTGATCGAGGCGGTCACGCCGGAAATGGAGATCGACCGCGAGGAAATATTCGGGCCGATCCTTCCGATTATTGCCTTCGACGACATCGAGCAGGCGATCGCGAACGTCAACGCGCGGCCGAAGCCGCTGTCGCTCTACGTATTCGACCGCAACGGCGCGTTCACCGACCGCGTGCTTGCAGCGACGACCTCGGGCGGCGCGGGCGTCAATCTCACGGTGCTGCACTTCGCACATCCGGATCTTCCGTTCGGCGGCGTGAATCATTCGGGCATCGGCGTGTCGCACGGAGAATACGGCTTCCGCGCCTTCAGTCACGAACGCGCGGTGCTGCGGAACCGCTTCTCGCCGGTGCCGCTCGTGTTCCCGCCCTATGAGGGCATGGCGAAGCGGCTGATCGGCCTCGCCAAGCGTTTTCTCGGCTGAGCGATGTTCGACTACATCATAGTCGGCGCGGGTTCGGCGGGCTGCGTGATGGCGAACCGCCTTTCCGAAGATCCTGCGAAGCGCGTCTGTCTCGTGGAAGCGGGGCCGCCGGACAAAAATCCGCTCATTCATATTCCGCTCGGTCTCGCGCTGCTTGCACGCACGCGCGGCATCAACTGGGGCTACGTCACCGCGCCTGAGCCGCAACTGAACAACCGCCGTCTTTACTGGCCGCGCGGAAAAACGCTCGGTGGCTCGAGCTCGGTCAACGCGATGATCTATATGCGCGGCCATCCCGCCGATTACGAAAATTGGGCGAAGGCGGCGGGACCGGCGTGGGCATGGGATCGCGTGTGCGAACTCTTCATCGCGATGGAAGGCAACGCCGCGATTGTTGGCGCCCATCACGGCACGAAAGGCCCGCTCTCGGTTGCCAACCTTGTCCATCCGAACCCGCTGTCGCGCGCCTTCGTGCAGGCGGGCGTGGAGTGCCAGTTGCCGGAGAACGCCGATTTCAACGGCGAGCGGCAGGATGGTGTCGGGCTCTATCAGGTGACGCAGAAGGAGGGACGGCGCTTTTCGAGCGCCCGCGCATTCCTCGATCCGGCTCGTGAGCGAAAGAATCTGACGATCGAAACCGGCGCGCTCGTCGAGCGGCTATGCATCGAGGATCGCCGCGCGGCGGGACTGCATCTGCGCGGACGCGATATTCTTTTGCGTCCCGGCGGCGAGCTGATCGTCTGCGGCGGCGCCATAAACTCGCCGCAGCTTCTGATGCTCTCGGGGATAGGGCCGGGTGCGGAACTATCGCGCCTCGGCATCGATGTCGTGCATGATGCGCCTGAAGTCGGCACCAATCTCGCCGATCATCTCGACATCGGCGTGCTGGCTTCGACGCGCGGGCGCGATGCGCTCGGCGTTGCGCCGAGTTTTCTGCCGCGCGCGATCCGCTCGGCCTGGACCTATATGCGCCATCAGCGCGGCGAACTGACTTCGAACGTCGCCGAGGCCGGCGGCTTTGCGAAATCGGATCCGTCGCGCGGGCGGCCCAATCTGCAATTCCATTTCATCCCGGCACTTCTGCGCGACCACGGCCGCAAGACATCGTTCGGCTATGGGGTGACGCTGCATGTCTGCGATCTGCTTCCCAAGAGCCGCGGGCGCATTTCGCTTGTGGGCAATGATCCTCTCGTGCCGCCGCGGATCGAGGCGAACTATCTCAGCCATCCGGACGACATCGGCGTATTGCTCGACGGCCTGAAGCTCGCGCGGAAGATTTTCGATGCGCCTTCGATGAAGCGGCACATCAAGGCCGAGTTGCTCCCCGGCGCGCATGTGCAGTCGGACGACGCGCTGATCGAAGACATCCGCGCGCGCGCCGAGACGATCTATCACCCCGTCGGCACCTGCCGGATGGGAAAAGACGAGGCGTCGGTGGTGGATCCCGAGGCGCGGGTGCGCGGGGTGGAAGGGCTACGCGTGGTGGACGCCTCGATCATGCCCTCGATCATCGCGGGCAACACCAACGCGCCCATCATGATGATGGCGGAGAACGTGTCGCGGATGATGCGGGGGCGGTGATCCGAGTTCAGCAGCGCCGGAATTCGCGCCGCGGGCCGGCGTCGTTTCTTTGCTGCGCCATGGAATTTCCGGCGAACTCCGCGAAGACGGTGAACCGGGCGGTGCCCTCGGTATCGATCCAGTTCATTCGCAGGCTATCTTTCTCGTATTCGTAGGAGGTCACCTTGAGATCGATAATGCGGTTGTCCGCATGCAACCTCACGCGAAGCGCATTCGTCGAAAATTCGTAGTCGGAAGCGTTGCCGCACCACTTGCCGGCAATATCCTTGAAGTCCAGAGCGGAAGCCGAGGTCATAAGGATCGCGGCAAACCATGCGATCGCGGCAGGACGAAGCAGGTTGCGCATGGAAAACCGTTCCACTCGTCAGTTCAGTTTGACATACAGAAAATTCC
>JAGXQU010000143.1 GCA_018335895.1 Hyphomicrobiales bacterium
GATGTCGGAGCGGCGCACCAGCGGGCGATCGATGCCGGGCGAGGACACTTCGAGCCGATAGGCGGCCTGGATCGGGTCTTCGACGTCGAGAATCGGCGAAAGCGCGCGGCTCGCGGTCTCGCAGTCGTCGATCGTGAAGCTGCCGTCCGGGCGTTCGGCCATGACCTGCAGCGTGCCCCCGTCCCGGCCCGTGACCTTCACGCGCACGAGCCGGAAGCCGAACGTGCCAAGCGCAGGCTCGATCGCCGCAGCAATACGCGCGGCAATGCCCTGTTCCATGACAAGGCGCGGTTCAAACTGGTCGGCGTCCAACTGCATTCGGCGTCACATGACCGGCAAGAAACGGGAAAAGGAGCGGGGGCCGGTCCGGTCCCCACTCTCATCATCGGCCCTTGGACCGTTCTGAGATGTTGTTGATTGGCCGGGAATATAGCGCCGATCCCCGGAATCGCAAGGTTTATTCAGACCCGCCGGAACTCGAGATAGGCCGGTTTCCGGCCCTCCCGCAGCGCTTTTTGCTCGTAGCGGGTGCCCGGCCAGCCCGGCCAGGCGAGCCGCCAGTCGTCGGCCTTCTCGGCAAGCCAGAGAAAATCCGGGCTTTTCAGGAAGCGTACGAGCGTCCACTCGACATAGGTGTCGATGTCGCTTGCGAAGCGCAGGATGCCGCCCGGCTTCAACACGCGACCAAACCGCGCGACGTTCTCGTCGGAAATGAAGCGCCGCTTCCAGTGCCGCTTCTTCGGCCAGGGATCGGCATAGAGGATGTCGATACGGTCGAGGACGTCCGCCGGTAACCATTCCAAGAGATAGAGCGCATCGCCCGCATGCAGGCGGATGTTCGGAATCTTTTCGTTCGAGATCGCCGCAAGCATCTTCGCCATGCCGTTGATGAACGGCTCGCAGCCGATGAAGCCGGTGGAAGGATGCGCGCGCGCTTCGTGCAGCAGGTGTTCGCCGCCGCCGAAACCGATTTCGAGTTGCAGCTTTCCAGGTTCGAACGGGAATAAAGATGCCAGATTGCGCGGCGCCGGCTGCGCGATGTCGATCGACAATTTCGGAAGGAGTTCTTCGTAAAGTTCAGCCTGCTGCTTGCGCAGCTTATGACCTTTGCGGCGGCCGAAAAAAGCGCCGCGCTGGTGCGCGGCGCTTGTCTCTTTCATCAGAAGGCGCTGCGGAGCTTGTCCGCGAGATCGGTCTTCTCCCAGGAGAAGCCGCCGTCCTTGTCCGGCTGACGGCCGAAGTGGCCGTAAGCGGCAGTGCGCGCATAAATCGGCTTGTTCAGCTTCAGGTGCGTGCGGATGCCGCGCGGCGTGAGGCTCATCAGTTCCTGAAGAACCTTTGCGATCTTCTGCTCGTCGGCTTTGCCGGTGCCGTCGGTGTTCACATAGACAGACAACGGATGCGCGACGCCGATCGCGTAGGACAACTGGATCGTGCAGCGGTCGGCGAGGCCGGCAGCGACTACGTTCTTCGCGAGGTAGCGCGCGGCATAAGCAGCCGAGCGGTCGACCTTCGACGGATCCTTGCCGGAGAACGCGCCGCCGCCATGCGGAGCCGCGCCGCCGTAAGTATCGACGATGATTTTGCGGCCGGTGAGGCCCGAGTCGCCGTCAGGACCGCCGATGACGAAACGGCCGGTCGGGTTCACGTAAACCTGATCGAGCGGCGGCATCCAGCCTTCCGGCAGAACCTTGCGGATATAAGGCAACACGAGTTCCTTGATGTCGCCGGACTCAAGAACCTTCTTGCCGTCCTTTTCCTTGTGCTGCGTCGAGACGACGACTGCGGTGCACTTCACCGGCTTGCCGTTCTCGTATTGCAGCGTGAACTGGCTTTTCGCATCCGGCTCGAACAGCTTCTGCTTGCCGGAGTGACGGTCGGCGGCCATGAGCTTCAAGACGTTGTGCGAGTACTGGAGCGGTGCCGGCATCAGTTCCGGCGTTTCGTTCGTCGCGTAGCCGAACATGATGCCCTGGTCGCCGGCACCTTCGTCCTTGTTGCCGGCCGCTTCAACGCCCTGCGCGATGTCGGCGGACTGTCCGTGCAGGTGAACCTGCACTTTCGCATTCTTCCAGTGGAAGCCCTTCTGCGCATAGCCGATGTCTTTCACGGCCGCGCGGGCAATCTTCTCGGCAAGCGCCTTGTTGACCTTGCCGGTCTTGCTCATGATTTCCTTCGGACCGGCCGCGCTCTTCGCCATGCGCACTTCGCCGGCGAGCACGATCAGATTCGTGGTGACGAGCGTTTCGCACGCGACCTTCGCCATCGGATCAGCTTTGAAGAACTGATCGACGATCTCGTCGGAGATGCGGTCGCAAACCTTGTCCGGGTGGCCTTCGGAGACTGATTCACTCGTGAAGATATAGTTCTTTAGAGACACCGATAAACTCCTGCGCGGCAGCGTGAAATCTTTTGAAAATACAGACGGGGCTGTACTTCGCGGCAAGGGTTCTCGCAGCCATGCCAAGCAGGGTCAAGGTGTGGGCTAATTGGGCGAATGCCCCGGAATGGCGCGAAAAGACAGGGCCTGAACCCTATTTTCCTTCGGTTTGGCTGGCCGCGACCATCGCCTCGACAAGATCGACGATCCGCCTGCGCACCTTCGGATCGCTCACCTTCATGAAGGCCTTCGCGAGCGAAAGACCTTCGGGGCTGGCCATGAATTCGGAGATGTAGACCGGGTTGCCGGTCTCTCCGAAGCCGGCGGTAGCTTCTCCGCCCGGCATGTCCTCATAGAAGAAAGCGACGGGGACCCCGAGGATGCTCGCAATCTGATGCAGGCGGCTCGCACCGATCCGGTTCGTACCTTTCTCGTATTTCTGGACCTGCTGGAACGTGATTCCGAGCCGCTCGCCGAGCTTTTCCTGACTCATCGAAATCATCATGCGCCGCATGCGCACGCGGCTGCCGACATGCCGGTCGATCGGGTTCGGCGTTTTCTTTGTCATCAGCCTTCCAACGGTTGGCGGCAAGCTACTACCATGATCGCGGGGAAGGAAGCGCTTGCGGCATCGAGGCAGGCGCGCCGGACTATGCGCGGCGGGCGGGCATTCTTCTTCTCCCGATAAGTGCGCCGATCGTGAAGAAGAGCGTTAACAGCAAAGCAGGCCCGTTCCGGTGCTTCGCATACAGGGTCTCGCCGAGCGGCTGCGGCAAAGCGCCGTCGATCAGTCCGTCGCTACCGAGCGGTAAGTAGCGAACGATCCGGCCAAGTGGGTCCACGATTGCCGAGATGCCGTTGTTCGCGACCCGCACCAGCGGCAATCCCTCTTCGATCGCGCGCAGCCTTGCTTGTGCGAAATGCTGGTGTGGCCCCGGCGTGATCCCGAACCATGCGTCGTTCGTGAGATTCAGGATCCACCGCGGACGCGGTCCCTCGGGCAAAACGTAACCCGGATAGATCGCCTCGTAGCAGATCAAGGGTGCCGCGGGCGGCAGGCCCGGAATGTTCAGCGCCTGACGCCGTGCTGCTGCGGTAAACCCGCCGCGTACGCGAGTGAGTTGTTTAAGTCCGATGCTTTCCAGCAAAGTCTGGAACGGCAGAAATTCTCCGAACGGCACGAGATAGAGCTTGTCGTAGGTCGCGATGATGGAGCCGTTGTCGTTGAGCACGCGGATCGAATTGAAGACGCGCGGCTGCTGCGATCCCGGCAGCGGCGCATCCAGCCTGATCGCACCCGTAATCAGCGATACGCCGGGCGGAAGCAGTTCGCCGATCTGCGCGAGCGCCTGCGGTTCGCGGTCGAGAAAAAACGGAAACGCGGACTCCGGCCAGATCAGATGTGTGACGTCCTTCACGCCCTGACGATTCGGCGCGGTCGCCTGATCGCTGAGCGTCAGGTAGCGGCGCATCACCGCGGGGCGCTGCTCCGGCTGCCACTTCAGGTTCTGCGAAATGTTTGGCTGCATCAGGCGAAGCCGGACGCCCTCGACGTCTGCGACTTCGTTGTTCGAAAGCCGGTGCCAGCCGTATGCGCCGAGCAGGAACAGCGCGAGCGCGGACAGGATCAAAGGCAACCACCGATGCTGCGTGCGGTCGCGTGCATCCGCGATCGTTGCGGGCGACGCGAAGATCGCAAGCGAAAGCAGCGTGAGACCCCAGAGACCGACCAGCGACGCGGCTTGCGCGAACGGAAGCATCCCAGTCAGCGCGTAACCGAAGCTGTTCCACGGGAAACCGGTGAGGATCGTTCCGCGCAGCCACTCCGAAATTCCCAATCCGGCTGCGAAAGCGAGAATGCGAAGCGGTCCCGTCGTCCACATCGCGCGGGCGATCAGCGCGCCGAACCCGGTGAAGAGCGCGAGCCCAGCCGGAATACCGAGCACTGCAAACGGCAGGAGCCACGCGAATTTGTCGGCTTCGACAAACAGCGCCATGCCGATCCAGTACAGGCCGGCTACGAAATAACCGAAGCCGAACCACCAGCCTGCGCCGAATGCAGCGGCGAGCCCGCGTCTGCCTGCGCCCGAGCCGTCGAGCAGCCAGACCAGAACAGGGAATGTGACGGCGAGAACCGGCCAGAGATTGAATGGCGCCATCGCGAGCGCCGAAACTGCGCCGCTTGCGAATGCGATTCCGCGCCGTTTCCAGCCCCAGGAGAGAACCGCGCGATTCGCTAGACCGGCGAGAGTCATGCTCGCGGGTTAGCTGCTCGCATTGCGGTTGTCCATGTCCGCAGGCGCTGCCGGCTCTGCTTCGGTATTCTGCATGGCCGGAGCATTCACGACGGATTTCGGTTTGCGTTTGCGCTCGCGCTTGGGCGGGTCGGGCGGGCGCCGGAAAATGCGCACGCGCTTCACCCGGCGCGGGTCGGCATCGATGATCTCGAAGTCGTAATCGCCGGGCCCGCGCAGGATCTCGTTCCGGATCGGCACGCGCGCGGCGAGGGTTACCAGAAGACCGCCCAGCGTATCGACTTCGTCCGCAGAAGCGCCCGGATCGAAGCCTTCCCCGATCGCTTCCACCGTTTCCGGCAGCGAGGCCCTGGCATCGGCGAGGAAGCTGCCGTCGCCGAGCGCGACGATGCGTTTCTCCTCGATATCGTGCTCGTCCTCGATCTCGCCAACGATCTCCTCGACAATATCCTCGATCGATACGAGGCCGTCGGTGCCGCCGTATTCGTCGATGACGAGCGCAAGATGAATGCGCGTCGCCTGCATCTTCACGAGGAGATCGGCGGCAGGCATTGACGGCGGCACGTAGAGGATGCGGCGGATGATCTTGGTGGCGGAGAGCGGCTCTGCGAGATCGATCGACTTCGGATCGAATTTGCGGCGCGTGCGCTTGCTTTTCTGCACCGCAGCTGCCTGCGCGGTGAGATAAGAGACGAGGTCGCGGATGTGCACCATGCCGGTCGGCTCGTCGAGCGTTTCGCCGTAGACGACGAGACGCGAATGGCCGGCCTTCGCGAAAGTTTGCAGCAATTGCCCGATCGGAATGTCCTGCTTCACCGCGACCATCTCCGCGCGCGCGATCATCACGTCGGATACGCGGCGTTCGCGAAGCGCGAGCACGTTCTGCAGCATGTTCTGCTCGGCGGGCGTAAACTCGGGTTCGGTCTTCGCCTTCGGGTCGGACGCTTCCGCGAGCACCTCTTCGAGGTCGGTGCGGATGGATTTCTTGCGGGAGAGGCCGAGCTTCGAAAGCGCACGTTCGAGCAGCGACGGCTTGTCGCCGTTCTCGATGCCGCTACCTCTGTCGCCGCTGTCGCTCATGAGCGTTTTGCGGGTTCGCCGCGTTCCGCGTAGGGATCGGGGATGCCGAGTTTCGAGAGAATTTTCCGCTCACGCGCTTCCATGATCTCGGCTTCTTCGTCGTCCTCGTGGTCGTAGCCGAGGAGATGCAGCACGCCATGCACGACGAGATGCGAAAGATGATCGCCGAAGGATTTGGTTTCCTCGGCCGCTTCGCGCTCCACCGTTTCGAATGCGATCACCACGTCGCCGAGCATACGCGTGCCGCCCGCGGGCGCCTTCATGCGCGCGGCCGGAAACGAGAGCACGTTCGTGGGCTTGTCCATGCCGCGGTGGTGTTTGTTCAGTTCGCGGATGTGTTCGTCATCCGAAAGCACAACGGAAATTTCCGAAGGCGGCGCGTCGTTGTCGAGCATGGTGGCTTCCGCCGCCCGCCGCACGAGTTCTTCGACGCCGGAAACCTTCGACCAGCCCTCCGACTCCGCGGATATATCAATGGCGAAACTCAAGTGCTTCTGCCCTTCTTCTTGTTCTCGTCGGCCTTGTCATAGGCGGCGACGATGCGGCCGACGAGTTCATGCCGCACCACATCCGCGCCGGTGAATTTGATCTGCGCAATGTCCTCGACGCCGGAAAGCAGCGCCGTCGCTTCGACGAGGCCTGAGCTTTGGCCTTGCGGCAGGTCGATCTGCGAGGGATCCCCGGTCACGATCATCCGGGAATGTTCGCCGAGCCGCGTCAGGAACATCTTCATCTGCATCGGCGTCGTATTCTGCGCTTCGTCCAGAATGATCGCGGCGTTCGCGAGCGTGCGGCCGCGCATGAAGGCGAGCGGCGCGATCTCAATCTCGCCGGTTTGCAGTGCGCGTTCCACCAGCGCGCGGTCCATGAGATCGTAAAGCGCGTCGTACATCGGGCGCAGGTACGGATCGACCTTTTCGCGCATGTCGCCGGGGAGAAAGCCGAGCCGTTCGCCGGCCTCGACGGCGGGACG
>JAGXQU010000144.1 GCA_018335895.1 Hyphomicrobiales bacterium
GCTGCCGACACGGCCTGCGTAGCGCAGTCTGCCCTCTTCGCGCACTGCGAGCAGCAAAGACGAAAACGGCCGGCCTACTTTATCTGATGGACGCCAGCCGATAATGACGAACTCCTGCTCCATGCCGCACTTCGACTTGAGCCAGTTCGAGCTCCGGCCCGAGCGATACGGCGCATCGGCGCGCTTGGAAACGATTCCCTCGAGCTTAAGATCGCAGGCGCGCGCAAACACGTCCGCGCCGCCGCCTACGATGTGCTCCGAAAAAGCCAGCGGACTCTTTCCGATTGCGGAATGCAGCAGCTTCTTCAGCAGCTTTTTCCGCTCTGTCAGCGGCCGCTTGCGAAGATCTTCGCCGTCGAGTTCGAGCAGATCGAACAGATAATATGCAAAGCCGCCGCGGCCCGACGACAAGGCGTCTTGCAGCGCCCCGAAATCGGTGTGCCCTTGCCTATCGGCGACGGCAATCTCGCCGTCGATGAGGGCGCTTTCGCAGTCGAGCGACTGCAATGCAGGTTTGAGTGCCGCGAACCGGCCGGTCCAGTCGAACCCGTTACGCGTGAATATCCGTACGTCGTCAGCCACCGCGGCGATGGCGCGGTAGCCGTCGAATTTGATTTCGTGCAGCCATTCGCGCCCCGCCGGCGGCGCTTCCACGAGTGTCGCAAGTTGCGGCGCAGCGAACTCAGGAAGAACTTTTGCGCTTCCTTTTCTTCTTCGCTGCCGTCGCCTTTCTTTCCGCCTTACGCGGAGACGGCGAGCGCGCGCGTGGCGAGCGGCGCGCCGCAGCGACGCGTTTCGCGCTCTTCAGCCGTTTCACATTGGCTTCGACGGACTCATTCGAATGCCACTCCGGCTGCTGCTCCGCGATCTCCTCCATCTCCAGGCCACTATGGATGCTGGTGAGCTGGCTCTCCACCAGATCGCCGCCTTCGCCGGGACGCGCGTGCTCGTCCTTCTCCTTAATCAGCAGCCAGTTCTCCTTGCCCTGCTTGCGGCCGGTGTCCGAACGCAGCCGCACCAGAGCGAAGCCGCCATTCAGGCGCTTGCCGTGAATGACAAACTTCAGCTTGCCTTCCCTAAAGCCCTCGTCAGGGTCTTCAACCGGCTCCCAGGTGCCCTCATCCCAGAGCATCACGGTGCCGCCGCCGTACTGGCCTTTGGGAATCGAGCCTTCGAATGCGCCGTATTCAATAGGATGATCCTCAGTGCGTACGGCAAGCCGCTTGTCGCCGGGATCCATGCTGGGGCCGCGCGGGATCGCCCAGCTCTTCAGAACGCCTTCGTGCTCGAGGCGGAAGTCGAAGTGCAAGTTGCGCGCCTCATGCCTCTGAATGAGATAGGCGTTGCCATTGCGCGCATCTTTGCGTGCGCCCGGGGGTTCGCTCGTTCTCGTAAAATCGCGCTTTGCACGATAGTGTTCTAGGCGATCGGTTGTCATTGCTTTTCCTATGCGGCGTCACTGCGCTTGGCGGAACGGCGCGACGTCTTCGCGGCACGTTTGGGTCGCTTGGGCGGCTTCTTTTCCTCGTCTGTGCTTCCAGTCTTCTTTCCGACGCTGCGCTTCAGCGCGTCCATCAGATTGATGACGTTCGACGGAAGCTCCGCCTCCTCGACCTGACGGGGCTCGCGCTGCTCGCGCTTGGCGGCGATCAACTCCTTCAAGGCATCCGTGTAGTTGTCGTGGAACGACGCCGGATCGAACTTCTTGGTCTTCTTCTCGATCAGTTCGGTCGCGAGCGCGATCAATTCGCTGTCTGGCTTTTTCGACGGTACATCCTGATAGAACTGATCGGCCTTCTGCACCTCGTCGGCGTAATGGAGCGTTTGCAGGAGCAGGCCTTTGCCGTCGGCGCGGAGCGCGACGATCGCGCCCTTGCCGCGGATCACGATTTGCCCGAGGCCGATTTTCTTCTGCTTCTTGAGCGCCTCGCGCAGCACGACATAGGCCTCCTGCCCGTCCTCGTCGTCTTCCGGCGCAACGAAATAGCTGCTTTCGAAATAGACCGGGTCGATCTCGTCTTCGCCGACGAACTGCACGAGTTCGATGGTGCGCTTGGCTTCGAGCTTCACGTCGTCGATCTCTTCGTCCGAAAGCAGGACGTACTTGCCCTTCTCGACCTCGTAGCCCTTGACGATCTCGTCCTTCTCGACTGGCCCGATACCGGGAACAACCTTGTCGTAGCGGATGCGCTTCCCGCTCGGCTCGTGGATCTGGTTGAAGGCGACGCGCGCGCCACTCTTCGAGGCCGAATAAAGCTGGATCGGAATCGAGACGAGAGAGAGCCGGATTCGGCCGGTCCAATACGCGCGTGCGGGCATCTCCATACTCCGGCTGGTGTGAAGCGTGCCCCCGCGGGAAAGAACGCCCAGAGCGCTATTTCGTTCCAAACATTACTGAAATGGGCCGTCGCCGCTCGCCTCCAGGGCTGCACACAGGCTATGCGGCGTCGGGTCTGGCGAAAGGCTGCCGTTCTCACTATGTTCGCAAACAGCCATCCCGATTCAAACATCGCGTGCCGCCGCAAAATGCGCGCGCAGTCCCTATATTTGTGCCGCCAATGACAGAAAAGTTGACCAAGAATACCGCGCGGCCCGACAGCCGTTTCATCACCATCCGCGGCGCGCGCGAACACAATCTCAAGAACGTCGATCTGGAATTGCCGCGCGACAAGCTCGTGGTGTTCACGGGTCTCTCAGGCTCCGGCAAATCCTCGCTCGCCTTCGACACGATCTATGCCGAAGGCCAGCGGCGCTATGTCGAGAGCCTCTCCGCCTACGCGCGCCAGTTCCTCGAGATGATGCAGAAGCCGGACGTCGACCAGATCGACGGCCTGTCGCCTGCAATCTCCATCGAACAGAAGACGACCTCGAAAAATCCGCGCTCGACCGTCGGCACCGTCACGGAAATCTACGACTACATGCGCCTCCTCTGGGCGCGCGTCGGCATTCCCTATTCGCCGGCGACCGGGCTTCCCATTGAGAGCCAGACCGTCTCGCAAATGGTGGACCGCGTGCTGGCGCTGCCCGAGGGCACGAAGCTTTATCTGCTCGCGCCCGTCGCACGCGGCCGCAAGGGCGAATACAAGAAAGAACTCGCCGAGTATCTCAAGAAGGGCTTCCAGCGCGTCAAGGTGGACGGCAAGTTCTACGAGATCGCGGAGGTCCCGGCCCTCGACAAGAAGCTGAACCACGACATCGATGTCGTGGTCGATCGCGTCGTGGTGCGCGAGGAGATCAAGCAGCGTCTCGCAGAGTCCTTCGAAACCGCGCTGAAACTCGCGGAAGGCCTCGCGGTCGCGGAACTCGCCGAGCCCGCCGCGCTCACCGCCAAAGACAAGGAAGGCATGAAACGCGGGACGCAGGACGATCCGAACCGCATCCTGTTCTCGGAAAAATTCGCCTGCCCGGTTTCGGGCTTCACCATCGCGGAAATAGAGCCGCGGCTGTTCTCCTTCAACTCGCCGCACGGCGCCTGCCCGGAATGCGACGGCCTTGGCGTCGAAAAGCAGATCGATCCGGATCTCGTCGTGCCCGATCCGAAGAAATCGCTGCGTGAAGGTGCGATTGCGCCATGGTCGCGCTCGTCTTCGCCCTATTACACGCAGACGCTGGAAGCGCTCGGCCGCAAATACAAATTCTCGCAGCAAGTAGCGTGGAAAGAGCTGCCGAAGAAAATCCGCGACATCGTGCTCTACGGCTCCGGCGAAGACGAAGTGAAGTTCACCTATGACGACGGCACGCGCACCTTCGAAACGCGGAAGCCCTTCGAAGGCGTCGTGAACAACCTCGAGCGGCGCTACCGCGAAACCGACAGCGACTGGGCGCGCGAGGACATCGAGCGCTTCTTCTCGACCGTGCCGTGCAAGGCCTGCCACGGCAACCGGCTCAAGCCCGAAGCGCTGGCGGTAAAGATCAACAAGAAGCACATCAGCGAGGTCACCGAGCTTTCGGTGCGTGCGGCGCAGGAGTGGTTCGACGCGCTGCCCGCGAAGCTGAACAAGAAACAGAACGACATCGCCGTCCGCATCCTGAAGGAAATCCGCGAGCGGCTTTCCTTCCTCTTGGACGTCGGCCTCGATTACCTGACGCTCTCGCGCGCCTCCGGTACGCTCTCCGGCGGCGAGAGCCAGCGCATCCGCCTCGCCTCGCAGATCGGTTCGGGCCTCACCGGCGTCTTGTACGTTCTCGACGAACCCTCCATCGGCCTGCACCAGCGCGACAACGCGCGGCTCTTGGAAACGCTTCGCCGCCTCCGCGACATCGGCAACACCGTGATCGTGGTCGAGCACGACGAAGACGCGATCAAGACCGCGGACTACCTGATCGATGTCGGCCCGGGTGCGGGCGTGCATGGCGGCGAGATCGTCGCGCGCGGCACCTATGAAGACATCATCGGTGAGCCTTCGAGCATCACCGGCAAGTATCTCTCCGGCGAGCTTTCGGTCGAAATGCCGCTTGAGCGCCGCAAGCCCGCGCGCCGCGCGCTGAAGGTCGTCGGCGCTACCGGCAATAATCTCAAGAACGTTACGGCGGAAATTCCGCTCGGCCTCTTCACCTGCGTCACCGGCGTTTCCGGCGGCGGCAAGTCCACGCTCCTGATCGACACGCTCTACAAGACGCTCTCGCGCCGCATCAACAATTCATCCGAGCACCCGGCGCCGCATAAGGCGATCGAAGGCGTCGAGCACATCGACAAGATCATCGACATCGACCAATCGCCGATCGGCCGCACGCCGCGCTCGAACCCCGCGACCTATACCGGCGCCTTCACGCCGATCCGCGACTGGTACGCGGGCCTGCCCGAAGCCAAAGCGCGCGGCTACGGGCCGGGCCGCTTCTCGTTCAACGTCAAGGGCGGCCGCTGCGAAGCGTGCCAGGGCGACGGCGTCATCAAGATCGAGATGCACTTTCTGCCGGACGTCTACGTCACCTGCGAGGAATGCAAGGGCAAGCGGTACAACCGCGAAACGCTCGACGTGTTGTTCAAGGGAAAGTCGATTGCGGACGTGCTCGACATGACGGTCGAGGAAGCGCACGACCTGTTTCAGGCCGTGCCCAGCGTGCGCGAGAAGCTCGAGACGCTCGCGCGCGTCGGCCTCAACTACATCAAGGTCGGCCAGCAGGCGACGACGCTATCGGGCGGCGAAGCGCAGCGCGTGAAGCTCGCGAAAGAACTCTCCAAGCGCGCGACGGGCCGCACGTTGTATATTCTCGACGAGCCGACCACGGGCCTGCACTTCCACGACGTCGCGAAGCTCTTGGAAGTGCTGCATGAGCTGGTCGATAGCGGCAACACGGTCGCGGTGATCGAGCACAACCTAGAGGTCATCAAGACCGCCGACTACATCATCGACCTCGGCCCCGAGGGCGGCGACGGCGGCGGCGAAATCGTCGCGACCGGCACGCCGGAAGAAATCGTGAAAGAAAAGCGCAGCTACACCGGACAGTTCTTGAAGCCGGTGCTGGAGCGCGACAAAGCCCTGCGGGCGAAGCGGCCGAAGGTACGGGCGGCGGAGTAAATTACGAAAGCACTCGATGCTGCAACTACGGCTTATAAGTTAGCAGCGATTTTTTCGTAACCAGCGCTTGCCCTCTCGGCATGATGAAGTATTCGCAGTCGGCTGTTTGACCAATAAATTTGTCGGTCACCATTTCCTTTAGATTCCGCTGAAAGCGGGATTTGTTGCTGTCGCCAGATTTCTCGTAAAGAAAGTCGGCAGTCGCACTCGAATTCTTCGTGAGGAGCACTAGCACTTCCTCTTTAGCCTTAAGATCATGCCTCGTGATAAATAGTTCACCGTTGCGCTCCATCACGACCGGATATTCTTTGACAGCAAGATCGTCCACGATCTTCTGCGCCTGATCCATCGCGTATCCGCCGTAAACGCGGATCAACTCGCACGCAAGCCACGTCGCACTAGTCATAACGAAAAGCGCATCCATACTATTCGCATCGAAGCCACCAAGGTGTGCAACGTCTCGATTGTTGCGAAAGTCGAGCAATAAGCGCACCAACGGCACAGTCTTCTGCCGGACGTGCAGGTCGATTGCCCCTTTGTTTTCGACAGCCTTCATAATGCGTGTTTTTTCGGGCGGTGGGATGTCGGCCCCGAACGGCGTTACCTGTTCTCCAAGCAATTGCTGATAAATCCGCAGCATGACTTCTGCGAACCGACCGCCGCTAAGTTGCCCCGGCCCCCAATCGTTCATCGCAAAGCGCCTCTTGATGTCGAGGTACTCGTCAATAAGCTTTTCGCTCAAGGTGGCGGGAAGGTCTTTTATCGCGATCGTCATTCGCTAGTTGCTCGTGTTCTTGAAACCGCTCTCGACCAACTGCTCGCCGGTTGCAGTAACGACGTATGCCGGCTTATTGTTCTTCTTTTCCTTCGCTTCCATCATGTTGCCGGCTTCGATACAGCGCTTGATGTTGACGCTAATGTTCGACGGGAGTTTGTGCTTGGCCTCGTGATAGCCAGCTTCAAGGTCCGCGGCAGTGAACGACCCAGCATTCTTGTGCTTCTCGAGAAAATATCCGACCGCCAGCGTCCGCTGAACATCTGACTTCGGTGGATGCTGCATGAGAAACTCGCGAACCGACAAGTTTTTCGCTTTGCCGAGCGAAGTTTGCTTGTTGGCCGGCTCGCTCGTCGCGGCCCTTTCAATCTTCGTGACGCGCGCATCGAGACTCTTGATAGCGTCCAAGATAGCGTCTAACTTCTTATCGGTTGAAGTATTCATCGGTGAACCCTCGTGACTACCTAACTAACTCCGCTACCTACTAATTTTGATTAGCAATCGACTTGATCAAAAGCGCTCCCGCTTTTAACCCCGGCTGTGTTATCGTCCACCCGCTCTGCTTCGACCCGGTGAAGTCACTGCCGCTTTTTGTCGACTTTGAGTGATTTGTGGAGTCGTAAAGCCCATACTCTTCGCAAAGTGCTTTTGCTGGCCCATCATCAAATTTCTGTTCGCCGGTGAATAGAAATTTAGCCACACCGGTTAAGACATACGCGTTCCGCACCTGATCTTTCTTACTATCCCCCGGAATTGAAGCGATGACCTTTGCCGCTTCTCCATCCATGAGGAACACTTGTTGAAGCTGATCGACCGTAATTTCATTTTGCTTCATCCATGTTCTTGCTCGAACATGTAACTTTTCTGCGCCGTCAATTGCTTCCTCCGCGACTTGGGGCGACTTAATGGCTTCTTCGCCCAAAATCGTCATAGCTGCTTGAACCGCCCTCTTTCGTTCCTCAGAACTCAGCGGTTCCAACTCCTCAACAACTTTTCCGACAACCTGCGATAGTGTCTTTTTCGACATGGCCATTCTCTATCCAACGTAGGTCCAACGATTTTTCTCTTTAATGCGGCGCAGCTCTTTCCGTCTCACGAGCCGCAACATCAGAGGCGACAAGGTGGTTACGGGATAAAAATGCCCCCTCTCTTTGAGGGCCAGTCTCACCGCCCCCAGCTCCTTCGGTTCTCTAAAAAAACCCTCGTCCATCAATTCAGAAATTAAAGTCATCGGGTTCGATTTCTGACGTCCCGAACGCGGCTTTGCAGGGCCGGAGGGTTCGGCCGCCACCGCACGACGCCCACCCAGCCGCTCTAACAAGGCCGCAACTTCGTCTTCGGCGCCTTCGATAGTAACCGTCGAGCCGTCCTGTGTTATCCAGGTTGCCTTCGGCATAACATCCTCCATCTGGCTGGACGCTACATAAGTATGCCTGTGGCGCCTGTCAAGACAAAACGGGAACGCATTTCCACTGTGAAATAGTGCTTTTTGGCCTACCACCTTGGGTCGTTAGCCTTTCTACTGCAATGGGAATATTCCCAGTGTCTAATACTAGCTGTCTTTAGTCTGTTACTGCCATTTGCTGCGCCAATGCCAAGGGCGGACCTGAACGCGGTGCGATTTTCGGGTCTGGCACCCTGCTAACGATCCGTTATTGCCTTGCTTTCTAATGTTTTGAGAGCGGGCACCGCAAAGCCACCAAGCGAGAATGTCTAATTCGCATTCGGACGATTTCGGCTTGAGCTGTATCCTGCACCAAACCTTTGGCCGAGCTT
>JAGXQU010000145.1 GCA_018335895.1 Hyphomicrobiales bacterium
CCCCTGCCGATACGACTTCAACGCCATGCGGCGAGAGCAACTCGCGCATCTCCCTGAGCTTCCCGGAATTGTGGGTCGCGAGAACGACTTTGCCGGAAAGCCTGCGCGCCATTATTTCAAGCGACCGTCATCTTCTGCATGTCGACGAGCTTCTTGATTCCGTCGCGCGCTAGCCCGATCAGCGCGTCCATTTCGTCGCTGGTGAAGGGCTTCTTCTCTGCGGTGCCCTGAATTTCGATGATCCCACCCGCGCCGGTCATCACGAGGTTCATGTCGGTCTCAGCGGTGGAGTCCTCGTCGTAATTGAGATCGAGCACGGGCGTGCCTTCGACGATGCCGCAGGAAACCGCGGCGACCTGATCGGTGAGCACGGGCTTCGTCACCATGTTGCGCTTCTTCATCCATGAGATGCAGTCATGGAGCGCGACCCATGCGCCGGTGATCGCCGCGGTGCGCGTGCCGCCGTCGGCCTGGATCACGTCGCAGTCGAGCGTGATCTGACGTTCTCCGAGAGCAACCAGATCGGTGACGGTGCGGAGCGAACGCCCGATCAGGCGCTGAATTTCCAAAGTACGGCCGGACTGTTTACCGCCCGCCGCCTCGCGCCGTGTGCGGTCGTGCGTCGCGCGCGGCAGCATGCCGTATTCGGCCGTCACCCAGCCGCGGCCTTGCCCCTTTAGCCAGGGCGGCAGACGTTCTTCGAGCGAGGCGGTGACCAGCACATGCGTGTCGCCGAAACGCACGAGGCAGGAACCCTCGGCATGACGCGAATAGCCGCGCTCGAAGGAAACCGCCCGCATCTGGTCGTTCGCACGTCCGCCCGGCCTCGCCATCATCACTCCTTGATCTGTTCGCGGCTCTTGTACGGGGAGCGGGCCTCGCGCGGCAACCCGGTCTTGCCGGAAGCCCCGGAAAGCATGAGATATAGTGGCGCATTCTAAGTTTCGGCGACGGCAGGAGTAGCAGTTTGTCCGCAGAGATTCCGCTAAAGCCCCCGGGTCAGGCCTTGCGCGAGCTCGACGAGCGTTCGCGCGAAATCTTCCGCCAGATCGTGGAGTCGTATCTCGCGACCGGAGAGCCGGTGGGCTCGCGCAATCTTTCGCGCATTATTCCGATGCAGCTATCGCCGGCCTCCGTCCGCAACGTGATGGCCGATCTCGAGGCGGCCGGGCTCATCTTTTCGCCGCACACGAGTGCCGGGCGCTTGCCGACGCAGCAGGGGCTTCGCTTTTTTGTCGACGCGCTTCTCGAAATCGGCGACCTGCCGGAAAACGAACGGCGCAACATCGAAGCGCAGGTGAGCGCGATCCGTGGCGGCAGCATCGATTCCGTGCTCGGCGAAGCCTCGGCGCTGCTTTCGGGTTTGTCCCGAGGCGCAGGCGTCGTGACCGCGACAAAAACGAATCCCCGCCTGAAACAGATCGAGTTCGTCCGGCTCGACCCCGGCCGTGCGCTCGCGGTGATGGTTTCCGAAGACGGCCAGATCGAGAACCGCCTACTCAACATTCCGAAAGACGTGCCGAACTCTTCGCTGGTGGAAGCGACCAACTTTCTGAACGCACGCATTCGTGGCCGCACGCTGGGAGAAGCGCGAAGCGAGCTTGAGAAGTCACTCGACGCCGCCCGTGCGGAACTCGACGAACTCACGCAGCGCATCGTGGCTGACGGCCTTGCGAGTTGGTCCGGCGGCGACGCCACCTCGCGCCGACTCATCGTGCGCGGTCACGCGAAGCTCTTGGAAGACGTGAACGCCGCCGAGGACCTCGAGCGTGTGCGGCTCCTGTTCGACGATCTGGAACAGAAGGGGGATGTGGCGGAACTGCTCGGCAAGGCCGAGGAAGCGGAGGGCCTCCGGATTTTCATCGGCTCGGAGAACAAGCTGTTCTCGCTCTCCGGTTCCTCCACTATCGTCGCGCCGTATCGCGACGGCGAGGGCCGCGTGGTCGGCGTGCTCGGCGTAATCGGCCCGACGCGACTCAATTACGCCCGCGTGATCCCGATGGTGGACTACACGGCGCTCGTCGTGAGCAAGATACTCGGAGGGAAATAAAGCCCGGACCAAGGGTCCGATCCCGGCTTGATTTTTTCGTATTCCGCCCTGATATGCGGGGCGAACGGAACCTCCATGATGAACGCCGACGAAAACACCAAGAATCCTGTCCCGATCGAGCCTTCGCAGGCCGCGAACGAGAACGATGCCCGTGAAAGCACGGAAAGCGCTGCCTATGTGGACGAGCGCATCATCCTCGAGGCGCAGGTCGCGGAACTGAAGGACAAATATCTGCGCGCGCATGCGGAGATGGAGAACACCCGGCGCCGCGCCGAGAAGGACGTGGCCGACGCGCGCAGCTACTCGATCGCGGGCTTCGCCCGGGAAATGCTCGCGGTCGCCGACAACCTCGGCAGGGCGCTCGCGGCGGTCGATCCCGCACATCGCGAAGCTGCCGATAACACGCTGAAAACGCTCCTCGAAGGCGTGGAGCTCACCAACCGCGAGCTTGCCAAGACGCTCGAAAAGCACGGCGTCCGGCTCTTGAATCCGATGGACCAGAAGTTTGATCCGAACTTCCATCAGGCCATGTTCGAGATTCCGGACGAAACGGTGCCGCCGGGAACCGTGAAGCAGGTGGTGCAGCCGGGCTATGCGATCGGCGACCGCGTGCTCAGGCCCGCGATGGTCGGCATCGCGAAAGCCGCGCCGAAAGCCGCCGGAAACGGCGGCGAGGTCGATAAGACCGCTTAAACCATTTTCCGAAAGGCGATCTTAAGGGCGTTTTTCTAGGGTTCCGCGGGCTTACCGCCCGGGAACCAGAGACATGATTTCGTGCGCCCCGGAAGGCATCCGCTACAGCTTCGTCCTTCCCGTCTTCAACGAAGAGGCCGTACTGCCGCTGCTTCTGCACCGGCTCGACCGGCTCGTGGCCTCGCTCGACGCGCCCGCGGAAGTCATCTTCGTCGACGACGGCTCGCGCGACACCTCCGCCATCATGTTAGAGGCGCTCGCGAAGCAGAAGCCGCATATCCGCTTCATCAAGCTCTCGCGCAATTTCGGTCAGCAATATGCCGCGACCGCAGGCATGGACGCCGCCTCCGGCGCTGCCGTGATCCTGATGGACGCCGATCTTCAGGACCCGCCCGAGATCGTGCATGAGATGATCGCGCGCTGGAAGGAAGGGAACGAGATCGTCTACGCGCGCCGCCGCTCGCGCGACGGCGAAAGCGCCTTCAAGAAATTTACCTCGAAACTTTTCTACCGGCTGCTCGGCCAGATCTCGGACGTGGATATCCCGCGCGACGTAAGCGACTTCCGGCTGATGGACCGCAACGTCGTCGAAGCGTTCCGCGAAATGCCGGAACGCGACCGCTATGTGCGCGGCATGATTCACTGGCTCGGCTTCCGTCAGACCAGCGTCGAATTCGACCGCCCGGCACGCGCGGCCGGCGAAACGAAGTACAATTTCTGGAAGCTCCTGCGGCTTGCCATGAGCGCGGTGGTGAGCTTCTCCGACGCGCCGCTGAAGCTTGCGGTCTGGGTCGGGGCCGGCGTTTCCGCCTTCGCGGCAGGCTACGGCGCTTACGCGATCTATCGCGGGCTGTTTGCCGACGACGCGGCCAGCGGCTGGGCCTCCACAGTCGTAATCATTTCCCTGCTGTGCGGGATCAACATGCTGCTCACCGGCATGGTCGGGATCTATGTCGGCCGTATCCACGCCGAGGTGAAGCGCCGCCCGCTCTATGTGGTTTCCAAGCGCGTGGGCTTCGAGGCGGCGCGCGAAGAATCCCAGGGCAAAAAGGAACGGCGCGCCGGATGAGCACGGACGTTCTTCGTCCCGTGACGCGGGAGGCGCAAGCCACGGCGCAGCATTCTGCTTGGCTGCCGCTCATTGCGATCTTCGCTTTCGGCATTCTGCTTCGTAATCTGGTGGTTGCGAACACCGACGTAAGCTGGCTGATCACGCTCTGCGAGAAGGTGCTAGCGGGCGAGCGGCCCTACGTAGACATTATCGAAACGAATCCGCCTGCCGCTTTCCTCCTCTACATGCTGCCCGTGATGCTTGCCCGAGCGCTTGCGCTGCGGCCGGAGCCGGTCGTCGATGCGTTCGTGTTTGCGGGTGTGGCCGCTTCGCTGTGGCTTTCGGCGGCAATTCTCCGGCGGGTGGAACTCTTCTCTCGCCGCACGCTATTCCGGTTCGCTGCGTTATTCGCGGCTGTTCTCATTATTCTGCCGGCGCAGACGTTTGGCGAGCGGGAGCACATCGCACTGATCGCGTTCCTGCCGCTCCTTGCGCTGAATGCCGCACGCGCGTCAGGAAGATCGTTGCCGGTCTGGTTCGTATGCGCGGCAGGCATCGGCGCAGGCGCAGTTGCGATCATCAAGCCGCATTTCGTGCCGGCAATCGCTTTGGTCGCGCTGGTTGCTGCGCATAGCGCAAGGAACTGGCGCGTTGTCTTCGCGCTAGAAAACTGGATCGCAGCCGCGATGCTCGCGGCCTATGCGGCGCTGACTTTCGTGCTGTATCCGGAGTTCGTCCAAAACATTCTGCCGCTGGTCGCCGAAGTCTATGTGCCGATCCGCTCGTCGATCTGGAAATTCATGATCCATTTCGGCACGCCGATTTATCTCGCGACATTCGTTGCGATCTTCATGCTGAAAGGGCGCGATGCGCTGAACGCGCCGTTCTCCCTGCTGCTTGCGGCTTCGCTCGGCTTTTCCTTCTCCTATTACAGCCAGATGAAGGGGTGGGCCTATCATGCCTATCCGATGCTGGCGCTGGTGCTCGCGGCACTTGCAATCGCATTTGCGCAGCGCTGGCCGCTGACATTGCCTGACGAAAGTCCGCGCGCGCGCGCGGGACGCCTGTCCTCCGCGCTCGCCCTTTCGCTCCTTGCGGGCACTACCTTCGTCTGGATGAATTTCGCGATCGACATGCGGCCGCTCTATGCGACGATCTCGCGCTCAGTCAGCAATCCGAAGGTGCTGGCGATTACCTCCGACATTGCAATCGGCCACCCGCTGACGCGTGCGCTCGGCGGCACCTGGGTCAGCCGCGTTTCGGGACAATGGATTGTCACCGGCGCGAAGATTCTGAAGCTCGATGAACCCGGACCCGCGCTGCGCGCCCGCTATGATGCGCTCGAGGCGCAAGATCGTAATATGCTGATCGAGGACATCCGCCGCGCGAAGCCGGACATCATCCTGATCGATCGCATCCGGTTCGATTGGCACATGTGGGCAAAAAGCGATGCCGCGCTCTCCCGCGAACTGGAAAATTATCGTCCGCTCGACGAGATCAGCGGCGTTCTGATCCTGCGCCGCAAATAGAGCGCGGTTGACTTCGGCTGCGCGCCGCCGCCTAAGTCTGCGCCATGAATCAGGTCTCGATCCTTCTCCAGACGCTCGACTATGTCGGCATCGCGGTGTTCGCGGCGACCGGTGCGCTCGCCGCATCGCGTAAACAGCTCGACATTGTCGCCTTCGTGTTTTTTGCAGGCGTTACCGCCGTGGGCGGCGGTACGCTTCGAGATCTTCTGCTCGACGTGCCGGTATTCTGGGTTCGCAGCCCCGCCTATCTTGCGATCCCGCTCGTCGTGGCGGCGCTCGTCTATTTCACGGCGCACCTTCTGGAATCGCGGTATCGCGTTCTGCTTTGGGCGGATGCGGTCGGCCTTGGCGCCTATGCCGTGGTGGGAGCGGCGAAGACGCTTGCGGTCGGCGCCTCGGCTGCCGATGCCTTGGCCCTCGGGATTCTCACCGCTACCTTCGGCGGCGTGATCCGCGACGTGCTCGCCGGCGAGCCGTCGGTGATCCTTCGCCGCGAGCTTTACATCACCTGCGCGTTTGCGGGGGCGCTCACCTTTGTCGTTCTGGCCGGCGTAGGTGCGCCGTTCTGGACCGGGGCGACGGCGGGTTTTCTGGTCGCCTTCGGGGTGCGGGCCGGGGCGCTGGTCTGGGGCTGGGCGCTTCCTGTTTACCGTGCACGCCCGGGGCGCGATTCCGCCACGCTTTAAAGGGCTTGCAAAGCCTTGCGGCATATAGCCCCCCTGCCTATATCCCTCGCGAACAGCCGCGGGGTTCTACTGCGGCAAATCCCCAACGCGGGGGCCGAGGGGAACGGCAAGAACAGAACCGTTCCCACAGGGTGCCGAAGGCGGACCCAGCCGGCCTGCCGGAAATGAGAGGTAAGCCATGTCCAAGGTCATCGGAATCGACCTCGGTACCACCAACTCGTGCGTCGCTGTCATGGACGGCACGGCGCCGAAAGTTCTGGAGAACGCCGAAGGCGCACGCACCACGCCCTCGATCGTCGCCTTTACCGGCGAAGGCGAGCGGCTCGTCGGTCAGCCTGCGAAGCGCCAGGCGGTCACCAATCCCGAGAAAACCTTCTTCGCGGTGAAGCGCCTGATCGGCCGCCGCTACGACGACCCTATGGTCGCGAAAGACAAGAAGCTCGTACCCTATGAGATCGTGAAGGGCGACAACGGCGACGCCTGGCTCTCCGACGGCGACAAGAAATATTCGCCCTCGCAGGTCTCCGCTTTCATCCTCCAGAAGATGAAGGAGACGGCGGAATCTTATCTCGGCACCAAGGTCGAGAAGGCCGTCATCACCGTTCCCGCTTACTTCAACGACGCGCAGCGCCAGGCGACCAAGGACGCCGGCAGGATCGCGGGCCTCGAAGTGCTTCGTATCATCAACGAGCCGACCGCGGCCGCGCTTGCTTACGGTCTCGACAAGCAGAAGCAGGGCATGATCGCGGTCTACGATCTCGGCGGCGGCACCTTCGATATTTCCGTGCTGGAGATCGGCGACGGCGTATTCGAAGTGAAGTCGACGAACGGCGACACTTTCCTCGGCGGCGAAGACTTCGACATGCGTCTGGTCAGCTATCTCGCCGACGAATTCAAGAAAGAGCAGGGCATCGATCTGCGCAAGGACAAGCTCGCGCTCCAGCGCCTGAAGGAAGCGGCTGAGAAAGCGAAGATCGAACTGTCTTCCGCGACCCAGACCGAAATCAATCTGCCCTTCATCACCGCAGACAGCTCCGGTCCGAAACATCTGACGATGAAGCTCACCCGCGCGAAGTTCGAGGCGCTGGTGGACGACCTCATCCAGAAGACCGTCGAGCCGTGCCGTCAGGCGTTGAAGGACGCCGGACTTTCGGCCGGCGAAATTCAGGAAGTCGTTCTCGTCGGCGGCATGACCCGCATGCCGAAGGTGCAGGAAGTCGTGAAGCAGTTCTTCGG
>JAGXQU010000146.1 GCA_018335895.1 Hyphomicrobiales bacterium
CCCATCACGACATGGGTGATCGCATCGAGCCACAGCCGCGGCTGCACGCCGCCGGAAACGCCCCGGTCGAAATAGTCGGCGTGCCGCGCGGGAACGTCCTTGAAGACGCCGGCAATCGCCTCGTTCAGGATTTCGAGCCGCGCCATTTCGGCGTCGCGCAAATCGATGATGACAGCGGAACGCTCCGCTGCCTCGATCCGTGCGTCGTGCACGGCCTGTTTCAGCGGCGTCGCCGCTACCGGCATGGCCGGCTTGCTCTTGTCGTTCACGTTACTCGTCCCTGTCCCGGCACCGCGGAAAAAGACTAGCGGCGCGGCCCCGCACTGTCACGCCGGTGGTCCGGTCCTGACAGTCACACTCCGTTTTAGCTGAGTGGAGCTTTGGATTTGTTATTCGCGCATATGCGCGCCGCCGCCGGTTCGCGAATGTCAAATCCGCTCCACCGCCTGCAGGCGATAGGGTTCCATCCAGCCGAGCCCCTCTTCGGTGCGCCCGCGCGGACGGTATTCGCAGCCGATAAATCCGTCATAGCTCGTGAAGGCCAGCGTGTTCAGCACCGACGCGATGTTGATTTCGCCGCGGTCAGGCTCGTCGCGCAGCGGCACGCCCGCGATCTGCACATGGCCGAAGCGGTGCGCATGCCGCTCGATCCGGCGCGTGAGGTCGCCCTCGGTGATCTGCGTGTGATAGACGTCGAATTGCAGCCGCACGTTATCGAGGCCGACCGCGTCGAGAATCTCCGCCGCCTGATCGTTGGTGCGGAGAAAATAGTTCGGCCGGTCGCGCGCATTCAGCGGCTCGATCGTCAGCGTGATCCCGAGTTCCGCCGCCTCGGCACCGGCCTTCTTCAGGTTCGCGATGAAGGCTTCGGTGTTGCGGATATCGGCTTTCGCATCGCCCGCCATCACGTGGATCGTCGGCACGTCGAGCGCCCGTGCGTAGCTCAGCGCGAGGTGGATCTTGCGGAGGAAATCGCGCTCCCGGCCTGCGATCGCGGCGCAGCCTACATCCCCGCCTTCCGGAGCGAAGGGCGTGTTGATGAGGACGCATTGCAGACGGCTTTCGGAAAGCCAGTGCTTCAGGTGCTCGACCGGCTCGGCATAGGGATGCAAAAGCTCCACCGCCGAAAAGCCGGCGTGGCGCGCCGCCGCGAAGCGATCGCGAAATGCATATTCCCCGAACAGCATGTTCAGGTTCGCCGCAAACCGAAACACCCGAATACCCCCGTAATTTTGCAATGGAAGCGCCCGCGCAGGAAATGCGCAAGCTGGATTCGCAGGCACATGAAAAAGCAGCTATGCGTCATTTGAATAAAAAAACGAGCCTCTATTGACCACGGCAATTCTCCTCGCAGTTCTCGCCGGCGCGCTCCTGCACGCAAGCTGGAACGCCCTCATCAAATGGGAACCGGACAAGCTCGCGGCTTCGGTCGCGATCGCCGTAGGGGCGGGTATCGTCGCAATTCCTCTCGCGCTGGCAAGCCCGCTGCCGCTCGCACCGAGCTGGCCGCTGATTGCCGCCTCCTCGATCATTCACGTCGCTTATTTCGTGCTCGTCGGCTATGCGCTGCGCCATGCCGATCTTGGCGTCGCCTATCCGCTGACGCGCGGCTCCGCTCCGGCGTTCACCGCGATGATCGGGGCAGTATGGCTCGGGGAAATGCTCTCGCTATCGGGCTGGCTTGCGGTCGGCGCGATTGCCGCGGGCGTCGTCACGCTTTCCGCCGACGCTCTGCTGCGCGGAGGATTGACGCCTCGTGCGGCGGTCCTCGCGTTCACCAATGCCGCAGTTGTCGTCGCGTATACGCTTCTGGACGGCGTGGGCGCGCGGCTTGCCGGCTGCGCGGTCGCTTACGTTTCCTGGATGATGGCGGGAACCGCGATCCTGGTCGCGCTGATCGCATTCGTTTTCTATCGCGAGAAGGTTCGCGAAAAGGAACGGGGGTTCTGGATCCGCGCGCTTTTCGGCGGCGCGATCAGCATCGCAAGCTACGGGATCGCGCTCTGGGCCATGACCAAAGCACCGATCGGGCTGGTCGCGGCTTTGCGCGAAACCTCGGTGCTGTTCGCCGCGATTTTAGGTGTGCTGATTTTCGACGAGCGCTTCGGCCCCAAACGCTGGGCCGCGCTCATTCTGATCGTGATCGGAATTGGATTGTTGCGGATGCCGTTCTAGCGCGAACGGAATTACATCCGGTATTGCTGAATGCGCGTGGTGCGCAGACCGGCGAGACCGTGTTTGTCGATCGAAGCCTGCCAGTTCAGGAATTCTTCGACCGTGAGCGTGTAGCGCGCGCAGGCCTCTTCGAGCGAAAGCAGGCCGCCACGAACAGCGGCAACGACTTCCGCCTTGCGGCGAATGACCCAACGGCGGGTCGACGGCGGTGGAAGATCCGCGATCGTCAAGGGGCTACCGTCCGGCCCGATTACGTACTTCACTCTCGGGCGATGCGCTTCGGTCATTACAAACTCACTCGGAACACAACTCGTAATGACGAAAACCTACTGCCGAGAGTTGAACATTTCCCTAAGAGGTTGTTTCCAAAAGGTTATTGGCTTCGCTAGCATTTAGCGAAGCCGGAACGGGGCCGAAAAGCGCTGTAAAATAAGGACTTTTGGCTAATTCGTGGCTGTCGGCTTCTGCACCGCCTTGACCTTGTCGAGCGACAGAAGTGCGGTGCCGACCATCAGCAAGGGCTCGCTGCCCGACAGATCGACTGCATCGACCACGCCGGAGAACTGGGTGGAGATCTTCACGCCCTGACCGCTCGCATCCTTTGCGTTGATCCTGATCGTGTACTGGCCTTCCGGCGCGGTCTGGCCGTTCGTCATCTTGCCGTCCCAGCTGAAGCCGTTGGTGCCCGCTTCCAGCGTGGTGTCATGTGTGAACACAACGTTACCGCTGGCGTCCGAGACATTGATCGTGGCCGATGCCGGACGCGGCGCGGTGACGTACCAGGTCGCCACACCGGACTTGAGCGCGCTGGTTGCGCCTTCGGCGGTGACGGTCGCGCCGACATAGTTCATCGCGGTCGAGAGCTGGCTGGTCTTGTTCAGGTTGACGAGCGCTTCAAGCGACTCGTTCGAGCGGATCTGCTGCTCGACGCCGGCGAACTGCACGAGCTGCTGCGTGAACTGGTTGGTGTCCAGCGGATCGAGCGGATTCTGATTCTTGAGCTGGGTTGTCAGCAGCAAGAGGAATGTATCGAAGTTGTTGGCGATCGAGGCCCGGCTCGTGGCCGAAGCCGCCGTCGATGTCGCCGCTACGCCGCTTACTGCCATGACAGGCTCCTAGATCCGGATGTCGACGCCGCCGCGCAACTGCGCCGCAAGCAGGGTGTCGTTGATCGAAAGCTGCTTCATGGCCTCGCTGTCGTCCGTCGCGAGATCGGGACGGCCGCCGCGCATCTCCGGCGCATGGTTCTGATGCCCCTGATGGGTTTGGGTGTCCTGCTGCAACGAGAACTGCATGCCGCCCGCGTCAGTCTTCAGGCCGGCATTCTGCAGCGCCTTTTCGAGCCCGCGCGCATCCTGCCTCAGCATGTCGAGCGTTTCCACGCGCTCCACGATCAGCTTGGTCGTGGTGTTGCCCTTGTTGTCGATCTCAAGCCGCACGTCGATGCGGCCGAGTTCCGGCGGATCGAGACGGATATCGAAGCGGCGTTCGCCTTTGTTCGCGCGCGTTGCGATCTCGACCGCAAGCTGGTCGAGCGGCACAGCGCGCGCCGCTTCGGTGACCTGTTGGGTCTGCGCCTGTACCGGCGCGTTGAGCTGCGCGGTCATCGCAAAATTCGGCGTCACCGCGTTCGAGGCAATCAAGGGTTTGGGGGCTTCAGGCGCAGCCTCGTTCGCTTCGAAAGCCAGCGAAAGCTGCACGTGCTTGCTGATGGCGGCGTTGAGCATATCCAGCTGCGCCGGCCCTTGCAGCGGTGTCGCGGCCGCTAGATTTACCGAGCCCGGCTGCGTCTGCACCTGCGCCTGCGTATCCATGAGCGAAGCCGCCTTCAGCGGCTTCATGAGCGACGAAATCGTTTCTGCCGAGATTTTCGGAAGCGCAATTTCCGCTTCCGCATCAACCTGCATGCCGAATGGGTTGCCTGGAGCAACCTCGAGCTTCGGCTTCGCCGCAACGGCTGCCACCGCCGCAGCAGGCTGGAATGAAACTTCGGACTTGGCCGTTTCCGCGGCCGCTACCGGCACCGGGACCGGCATCGTGGTATCGGCTTCCGTCCCGGCAACGGGATCGCGTGATTCCTGCAAAACAGTCTCCGCATCCGCGGGCGCCTGCACAACGACTTCCTGCTGCGGCGCTTCGCCGAGCGCAATCATGAGCGTTGCAGCGGCGGCGTCCGTGTCGCCGCCCTCGGTCTCGACCTCTTCGTCTTCCTTGCTTGCGGTAGCGGTATTCGCCGGCGCGGAAGAATCCGGTTTCGAACCGGCTTCCGGCTTCGCTGCTTCCTTGCTTTGTCGCTTCGCCTGACGGTCGGCATCCGCTTCCGGCTTCGGCTGCTTCACCGGAGCGTCACGGCGTTCGGCGACCTTGGGCGCCTCCGGCCTCTGCACCGCAGCCTTCACGTCGGTCACGGTGTTGAGCAGCAACGAAAACGGATCGTCGCCTTCCGTCATGACGTTCGGCTGCTGAATAAGGTTTGCGCGGAATTCGGCGGTAGTGACTGCGGAGACGCTGGCCAAGGAACACCTCAAGCTCACGGTTGGATCCGCAGTACATTCAGCAAGCGCCGGGCCAGTTTGCGGAGCGCGAAAGCGCCTGAAAAACCGCACTTTTCCCGTCTAGAGGCCTCCGCCCATACCGGCAATTTCCGCACACCGGGCAGACTTTGCCGCCCCTTTGCTTGCGGGAGACCGGTGCCTATAACCCGCGCCGAGAGAGCAGAATGACCCCGGATTTCGACATCGCCGGAGACCCGAAGAAAACCCGCATCGTGGTTGCGATGTCGGGCGGCGTGGATTCGTCGGTCGCGGCAGCGCTTGCGAAGCGCGCGGGCTACGACGTCGTCGGCGTCACCCTGCAGCTCTACAATCACGGCGAGGCGATCAAGAAGAAGGGCGCCTGCTGCGCGGGATCCGATATCCACGACGCGCGCACGGTCGCAGCCAAGATCGGCATCCCGCATTTCGTGCTCGACTACGAAGAGCGTTTCCGCGATCAGGTGATCCGGCCTTTCGCGGACTCTTACGCACGCGGCGAGACACCGGTGCCCTGCATTTCCTGCAATCAGACCGTGAAGTTCAAGGACCTGCTTGCGACCGCAAAGGATCTCGGCGGCGCTGCGCTGGTCACCGGCCACTACATCCAGAGCCGCAGTGCGGGAAATCGCCGGGCGATGCACCGCGCGCACGATGCCGACCGCGACCAGAGCTATTTCCTCTATGCAACCACACAGGAACAACTCGATTTCCTGCGCTTTCCGCTTGGCGGTCTCGCCAAACCGGCCGTACGCGCGATCGCGGAAGAACTCGGCCTCGTGGTTGCGAACAAGCCGGACAGCCAGGACATCTGTTTTGTCCCGTCGGGCCGATACACGACCATCATCGACCGCCTGAAGCCGAACGCGGGCGAGCCCGGCGAAGTCGTGCACCTTGACGGCCGCGTGCTCGGTACCCATCAAGGCATTATTCACTACACCGTCGGCCAGCGCCGCGGCCTGAATGTCGCCGGCGGAGAGCCGCTTTATGTCGTGCGGCTCGACCCGAAGACGAAGCGCGTGATCGTGGGGCCGCGCGAGGCATTGCTGGTCGGGCGCGCGGCACTTCGTGAGATCAACTGGCTCGGCGATGTTTCGCCCGCGGAAATGTCGCAAGCCGGAACCCGGGTCTTTGCCCGCGTGCGTTCGGCTCGCGCGCCGGTTCCCGCCACGCTGCATTGCGATGGCACGGGCTTTTCCGTCGAGTTCATCGATGGAGAGGAAGGCGTCGCGCCCGGGCAGGCATGCGTGCTTTATGACAGCCCCGGCCTGCAGGCGCGGATTTTGGGCGGCGGCGTGATAACCGCCACCTTGCCCGAGAACCAAAGCCGGGAGAAAATACTTATGGCTTCTTTACCCGGAGCCGCGTTGGTAGTTTGAGCGTTCTTGAAGGGGCGTCAATGAACTCGGAAATGGCCGGAAACGGCGCTACGGCGCAGGCACTCGACCGCGTCACCATCGAAAAGGCTTACGCCCGCTGGGCGCCCGTCTACGATCTCGTTTTCGGGCCGCTGCTCGATGTCGGACGCCGCACCGCGACCAATGCCGCGACGCGCATCGGCGGCAGGATTCTCAACGTCGGTGTCGGAACCGGGCTCGAACTTCCTTACTTCGACAAATCGCATGAAGTGATCGGCGTCGATATCTCCGAGCCGATGCTGCGCAAGGCGCAGGAGCGCGTGGACCGCGAGAAGCTTCACAATGTGAAGGGGCTCTGCGTGATGGACGGCGCGAACCTTTCCTTCGCCGACGGCTCCTTCGACTGCGTGGTCGCGCAATTCGTCATCACGACGGTGCCGCAACCCGAAAAGACCCTCGACGAATTCGCGCGCGTGCTGAAACCCGGCGGCGAGATCGTGCTCGTGAACCACATCGGCGCGGAGCGCGGATTGCGCGCGAGTTTCGAGCGCTGGTTCTCGCAGCACGCCCGTAAGCTCGGCTGGTCGCCCGAATTTCCCTTCAAGCGGATCGCGGATTGGGCCGAGAAGAACGGCCATGTCCGGCTGGTCGAACGCCGCACCGTGCCGCCTTTTGGCGTTTTCACGTTGATGCGCTTTGCGCGCGACGGCGTGGCTGCCGCCAGACCTGCCGCCGCGACAGCCTGAGTTCCATACATCCTTGACAGGGACGGCCTTGGGTTTCATATCCCGGCCCTTCTCGACGGTAGCTTTGTCGCGGAACAGGCGGCGGGGTAGCTCAGCTGGTTAGAGCACGGGAATCATAATCCTGGGGTCGGGGGTTCGAGTCCCTCCTCCGCTACCAACTCTCTTCAAGACCGATCCGGATTGTCCGCCAATTCATGCAGGCAGCCGCTGATCCGTCTTCCACTTCTTGCACGACGGCATAGGTGCGGGTTTCCTTCACACCGGGAAGCGTGAGCAGCACGTTGCCGAGGAACCGGCGATACGCCGCAATGTCGGCGACGCGCATCTTCACGAGATCGTCGAAGCCGCTCGCCGGTCGGCGCCGGAGACAGGCCGACCCGCTCCGCGACTCCACCGGCGGAATGCGGCCATCTCTCTGCAAAGCCTGTAGTATCCTGCGGCCGATCAAAACGCACACGGGCAGGAGACGAAGACGATGTCCGCCTTTCCTCCGTTCGAAGCCCCCTTCGCAGAGAATGACGCGGCGATCGCGGAGCGCCTGCTTGCGAACAGGATCGTCAACGAAAGGCGTTCCGGCATCGAGACAACGGCCCGCGCGCTGATCGAGGCGATCCGCGCGCATCGTGGCGGTCTCGGCGGCGTCGAAGACCTGTTGCGCGAGTTTTCGCTTTCCACAAAAGAGGGCATCGCGCTGATGGTGCTTGCCGAGGCGTTGCTGCGGATTCCCGACGCTGAAACGGCGGATCGCCTGATCGAAGACAAACTTGCAGCCGGCGATTTCGAACATCACCGGACGAAATCAAGCGCCCCGCTCGTGAACGCATCGGTCTGGGCGCTCGCCCTCAGCGCGATGACCATCCAGCCCGGCGAAACCCCCGAAGGCATCCTTTCCACGCTTGCCAAGCGCATCGGCCTGCCAGCGGTGCGAACCGCCATGCGTCAGGCCATGCGCGTGATGGGGCAGCATTTCGTGTTCGGGGAGAACATCGAAGGTGCGCTGTCGCGCGCGGAAGAATCGCCACGCTATCGCTACTCGTTCGACATGCTGGGAGAAGGCGCCCGCTCGGCAGAAGACGCGGCGCGCTATCGGGAGGCCTATCTTCAGGCGATCGAAGCGATCGGCAGGGATGCTGCGGGAAAGACCGCGAGCGGTCGTCACGGCATCTCCGTAAAACTCTCCGCACTGCATCCGCGCTACGAAGCCATCAGCCGGGACCGCGTGATGCGGGAGCTTGCGCCGGTGTTGCACGAACTCGCGCTCGCAGCCAAGACGCGCGGTCTCCAGTTCACTGTCGATGCGGAAGAAGCGGATCGTCTCGAACTGTCGCTCGACGTGATCGCCGAAGTTTTCGCAAGCCCCGCGCTTGATGGTTGGGACGGCTTCGGCATCGCGGTGCAGGCCTACCAGAAGCGCGCGAGCGCCGTGATCGAGTGGTTCGCGGAACTCGCGCGGCAACATAACCGGCGCGCAACCGTTCGCCTCGTCAAGGGCGCCTACTGGGACACCGAGATCAAGCGAACGCAGGAGCGCGGGCTTTCGGGCTATCCCGTCTTCACGCGCAAGGCGATGACGGACCTGAACTACGAAGCCTGCGCGCGGCAGTTGCTCGCGCTGCGCCCGCATATCTATCCGCAGTTCGCGACCCACAATGCAATGACGGTCGCAAGCGTACTTGCCATGGCGAATGGTGCCGACGGTTTCGAATTCCAGCGTCTGCACGGCATGGGCGAAGCACTTTACGAAAAGCTGCTTTCGGAAAACGGAAACCTCGCTTGCCGCGTTTATGCACCGGTCGGCGCGCACACGGATTTACTCGCCTACCTCGTGCGGCGCCTGCTCGAAAATGGCGCCAACTCGTCTTTCGCGTCTGCCTCCGCGAACCCCGAAATTCCGCTGGAAACCCTGCTTCGCGCGCCGGCCGACGACGTCGAGCTTCGCGGCGCGCACAATGTTCGCGTTCCGCTGCCGCGCAATCTCTATGGCACGTGGATGAATTCGGCGGGCGTCGAATTCGGCCATCGCCGCTCGCTGCGCGGGTTGCTCGACGAGATCGAGAACAGCGCGCCGGGTATCTCCGCAACGTCTTTCGCGCCCGAAGCAGCGATGAACATCGCGGACGAATTCTTTCCGCAATGGCAGGCAACCTCGGCAGAAGAACGCGCGGAGAGTCTGGATCGCGCGGCGGATCTGCTCGAAGCGCGGCGCGGGCGCTTCCTCGCGCTTCTGCAAAGCGAGGGCAAAAAGACGCTGGACGATGCACTCGGCGAGGTTCGCGAAGCTGCGGATTTCTGCCGCTACTACGCCTCCGAAGCGCGGCGCCTGTTCGCGCATGACGCTCCGCTTCCCGGACCGGCGGGAGAGCGGAATACTTTGCGGCTCACCGGCCGCGGCCCGTTCGTCGCGATTTCACCCTGGAATTTCCCGCTCGCGATCTTCATGGGCCAGGTGACGGCGGCACTCGCCGCCGGAAACACCGTGGTGGCGAAGCCCGCGGAGCAGACGCCCCGTATTGCCGCCGAAGCGGTCGCGCTGCTCCATGAATCCGGCATTCCCGAAAATGCTCTTTTGCTTGCGCAAGGCGACGGCAGGACAGGCGCCGCTTTGATCGCCGATCCGCGGGTAGCGGGCGTCGTCTTCACGGGCTCGACCGAAGTGGCGCAGCAGATCAACCGCGCGCTTGCCGCAAAAGACGGCCCGATCGTGCCGCTGATCGCGGAGACCGGCGGCATCAACGTGATGGTGATCGATGCGAGCGCGTTGCCCGAGCAGGCCGCAGATGACGTGCTCTCATCCGCCTTCCGCTCCGCCGGACAGCGCTGCTCGGCGTTACGCCTCCTCCTCGTGCAAAAGGAAATCGCCGGAAAAGTCATCGGAATGATCGCAGGCGCCGCGCGCGAACTCAAAATCGGCAACCCCCGCGAGATTTCCACGCACATCGGCCCCGTGATCGATCGCGAAGCAAAAGAGCGTCTCGAAAATCACATCGAGAAGATGAAGCGCATCGCCAGGTTGCACTTCGCAGGACGCGCGCAGGAGGGCGATACATTCGTAGCGCCCCACATCTTCGAGATCGCGCGCCCCGAAGACCTCAACGAGGAAGTCTTCGGCCCGGTGCTGCATGTCCTTTCTTACGAGCGCAAAGACCTCGACCAGACGCTGGCCGCGATCGCCCGCAAAGGTTTCCGGCTGACGGCAGGCGTCCAATCGCGGATCGATACGATGGTGGAAATGATCGCCCGCAAGCTCGGCGCCGGAAACGTCTACGCAAACCGAAACATGATCGGCGCGGTGGTCGGCGTGCAGCCGTTCGGCGGCGGAGGACTCTCGGGAACCGGCCCGAAAGCGGGCGGGCCGCATTATCTCGCGCGCTTCGCGGCCGAACAGACGATCACCGTCAACACCGCCGCAGCCGGCGGCGACGCCACCCTGATCGCAATGGAGGACTGAAGCTCTTTCGTCGTCCCGGCCAAGCGGCGAGGCCGCGCGAGCCGGGATTCATAAGCACCGAATTTAATTATTTGCACTGGTGCTATGGTCCCCGCTTTCGCGAGGACGGCCGGCAACTAACTTCCCCGCCGCAGACGGCGTATCAGTTCTTCGGTCGGATAGCCGTCGGCGGGAAGCTTGAACTTCACCTGCGCCTGCTGCACCGCCTTGCGCGATGCCGCACCGAGCCGTCCGTCAACTCCGCCCACCTCGTAACCGGCCTTCACCAAAAGCGTCTGCAACTCGCGAACCTGCTCCATCGTGAAGGTCGCAGGCTCGCCGTTGCCTTTGCGCATGACGGGCGCTCCGGCAATCAACGTCGAAAGGTACGCTGCCGTCGTCGAATAAATGATCGAGTGATTCCATTCGGTGAACACGCGGAAGTTCGGATAGACGAGAAACGCCGGCCCCAGTCTTCCCATCGGCAGCAGCAACGATGCGGGCGGCGCGTTGTCCGGCAGCGGTTTGCCGTTCGCAAGCGTAACACCCCACTTCGCCCATTGCGCGTGCGGGTGTTCGATGTCGAGGCTCGCCTGCGACCAGTCCATCTGCGAAGGCACGCGCACCTCCTGCATCCAGGGCTCGCCGCGCCGCCAGCCGATCTTCTGGACGTAATGCGCGGTTGTCGCGATCACGTCCGGCACGCTGCGCAGGAGATCGACCTTGCCGTTTCCGTCATAATCGACGCCGTAGTCGAAATAATGCGACGGCAGAAACTGCGTCTGCCCGAGTTCGCCCGCCCATGAGCCGACCATCTGTTCGGGCGTCAGGTCGCCGCGTTCGATGATTTTCAGTGCCGCATGCAATTCCTTGCGGAAGCGCTCGCTGCGGCGGCAATCGTAGGCGAGCGTCGCGAGCGAACGCACCACTTCGAATTTTCCGATGTCCGCGCCGAAACCGCTCTCGAGCGCCCAGAACGCGGCAATCGGCGCGGCAGGTACCCCATATTGCGCTTCGACTTTCTGAAATAGCGCGGCATGCTTCTTGATGAGTTGCTGGCTTCGCGGCGCGCGGCCGCCACCGGCCATGCGGCCCGCAAATTCGAGAAACGGCTGGCTGAAAACGCGCTGGCCGCGATCGATCCCGATGATTTTTCGGTCGAGCGTGAGAAGATGCTGCGTCCGCGAAAGCGTCTTCTGGGACAGCCCCTGTTCGAGCGCCTCGCGTTTGAAGTCGGCAAGCCACTTCTCGAAGCTGATCGTATTCCGGCAGTTCGCAGAAGCCGGTTGGGCCGCCGCCCAAGATCCGCTGAAGAACAGCAGCGCAAGCGCAACAATAGCGCTGCCGGAAACACGAAACCGCATCTGGCTCACCTCGCCGGAAAATCCCGCACTTATTCTAGCCCAATTCGCCGGCGCGCGAGCCGCCCCGCAACCGTGGGCTTGCCCACCAATTCTTGCGAAATTCCGGCAGTTGGCGGAGTATCCCGCGGGGATTTTCAAAACGCGGCCGTCCAAAGACCGCAACCCCCGGAGGATAATGTCCATGCTACGCAGATCGTTTCTGGCCGCGCTCGCGGCCACCGCGCTTGCGGCAGGCAGTGTGCCGGCCACAGCGCAGGATACCGTAAAAATCGGCCTCATCATTCCGCTGACCGGACCCTTCACCACGACCGGTAAGCAGCTCGAAGCCGCTGCAAAACTCTACATGCAGCAGAACGGCACCACTGTCGCAGGCAAGAAGATCGAACTGATCGTCCGCGACGACGCCGGCCGCGCCGAGAACACCGCCCGCATCGCCGGCGAACTCATCCAGAACGACAAGGTGAGCTTCATTGCGGGCTTCGGTCTCACGCCGCTCGCCATGGCGACCGCGCCGATCGCAACGAACTCCAAGGTGCCCATGGTCGTCATGATGGCGGGCACCTCGATCATCACCGAGCGCTCGCCCTACATCGTGCGCACGAGCTTCACGCTCGGTCAGTCGGCTGTCATCATTGCCGACTGGGCCGCGCAGAATAAAATCAAGAAGGTCGTGACCATGGTCACGGACTACGCGCCCGGCCACGACGCCGAAAAGTCCTTCATCGAACAGTTCAAGTCGAAGGGCGGCGAGGTTGTCGAGAGCATCCGCGTTCCGATCCAGAACCCGGACTTCGCGCCTTTCCTCCAGCGCGTACTCGATCAGAAGCCCGACGCACTTTACGTGTTCACGCCGTCCGGCGTCGGCGCGATCCTGATGAAGCAGTTCGTCGAGCGCGGCCTCGACAAGTCCGGCATCCGCCTGATCGGCCCGGGCGACATCACCGATGACGACGTGCTGCCGGGCTTCGGCGATGCGGCGATCGGCGTCGTTACCGCGCACAACTATTCGACCGATCACCAGTCGGCGAAGAACAAGGACTATGTCGCGGCCTTCCGTAAGGCCAATCCCGGCATGCGCCCGAACTTCGCGTCGGTCGGCGGCTATGACGGCATCCACCTGATCTACGAAGCGCTGAAGAAGACCGGCGGCAAAACCGACGGCGATGCGCTGCTCGCGGCGATGAAAGGCATGAAGTGGGAGAGCCCGCGCGGACCGATCTCGATCGATCCCGAAACCCGCGACATCGTGCAGACCATCTACATCCGCAAGGTCGAGAAGAAGAACGGTGAACTCTACAACGTCGAGTTCGCGAGCTTCCCCGACGTCAAGGATCCGGTAAAGGCGGCGAAGAAGTAAGCCGGCTTGCCTTCCAGCCTCATGGTTCGAGGCGCGGACGACGTCCGCTCCTCACCATGAGGCTTTTGCTCTAAGGAATAAGCCTCACCCTGGGGAGCGATCCGGAGGATCGCGTCTCGAAGGGTGAGGCGATTGTTCGAGACGCGCGTATGCTCACCATCCTCTTCGACGGCATCGCCTACGGCATGCTGCTGTTCGTGATCGCCTGCGGCCTCGCGGTCACGCTCGGCCTCATGAACTTCGTTAATCTCGCGCATGGCGCCTTCGCCATGCTCGGCGGTTACTGCGCCTGGCGGCTCGTGAACTTCTATGGCGTACCGTTCTTCG
>JAGXQU010000147.1 GCA_018335895.1 Hyphomicrobiales bacterium
GCTCGACAAGCCGTACGTGCGTGTGAAGGGCAAGCTCGTGCAGGCGAGCTGGAGCGAAGCTTTCGCCGCGATCGCCGAGAAGATGAAGGCGGCTGCCGCAAAGAAGGTCGGCGCGATCATCGGCGATCTGGCGACCACGGAAGAGTCGTTCGCGCTGAAGACGCTGATGGGCAAGATCGGCTCACCGAACATCGATTGCCGTCAGGACGGCTCCGTGCTGCATCCGCAATATGGCCGCGCGAGCTATCTCTTCAACGCGACGATTGCTGGCATCGATCAGGCCGACGGCTTGATGATCATCGGTGCGAACCCGCGCAAGGAGGCGCCGGTAATCAACACGCGCATCCGCAAGCGCTGGCTGCGCGGGAACTTCAAGATCGGCGTGATCGGCGAACAGGCTGATCTCACCTATGACTACGCGTATCTTGGAGCAGGCCCTGATACGCTCGCCGAGTTCACGAAACACAAGAAAGCGCAACTCAAGAACCAGATCTGGCTGATTGGGCAGGGCGCGCTCGCGCGGAACGACGGCGAGGCGATCCTCTCCATGTTCGCAAAATCCGTGCATTCGGTCGGCGGCATCGGCGAAGGCTGGAACGGCTTCTCGGTGCTGCACACCGCGGCCTCGCGTGTCGGCGCGCTCGATGTTGGCGCTGTGCCCGGCGAGGGCGGCATGACCGCTACGCAGATGGCGAAGTCGAAGTCGCTCGAGGTTCTCTTCCTGCTCGGTGCGGACGAAATCGAAGTCGAGAGCGATGCGTTTGTCGTTTACATCGGCACGCATGGCGACCGTGGTGCGCATCGCGCCGACGTCATCCTGCCGGCTGCCGCCTACACCGAAAAATCCGGCATCTTCGTCAACACCGAAGGCCGTCCGCAGATGGCGAAACGCGCTGCGTTCGCGCCGGGTGACGCTCGCGAAGACTGGGCGATCCTGCGCGCGCTCTCCGATGTGATCGGCCACAAGCTGCCGTGGGATTCGCTGCCGCAGCTGCGTCAGCAGATGTTCGCGGCCCACCCGCATCTCGCGAAAATCGACCAGATCGTACCCGCGGACGTCTCCGATCTCGCGAAGCTTTCGAAGCTCGGCGGCGAAGCGAAAAAGGCGGCATTCAAATCTCCGGTCACGGACTTCTATCTCACCAACGCAATCGCGCGCGCATCGGCCGTCATGGCCGAATGTTCGCGGCTGGCCGCGGGCAAGCTCCCGCAGGCAGCGGAGTAACGCGCGATGAACTGGATCGACTTCTGGTGGAATACGCTCTGGCCGATCGCGATCATCATCGCGCAGAGCCTGCTCCTGCTCGTGGCGCTCTTGATCTTCATCGCCTACATCCTGCTCGCCGACCGCAAAATCTGGGCAGCGGTGCAGATGCGGCGCGGCCCCAACGTGGTCGGGCCGTTCGGCCTGCTGCAATCCTTCGCCGATCTTCTGAAGTTCGTGCTGAAGGAGCCGATCATCCCGGCCGGAGCGAACAAGGGCGTGTTCCTGCTGGCACCGCTCGTCACCTGCGTTCTCGCGCTCGCGGCATGGGCCGTGATCCCGGTTCATCCGGGATGGTCGGTCGCCGAGATCAATGTCGGCATTCTTTATATCTTTGCGATCTCGTCGCTCATGGTCTACGGCGTGATCATGGCCGGATGGGCTTCGAACTCGAAGTATCCGTTCCTCGCGGCACTCCGCTCCGCGGCGCAGATGGTGTCCTACGAAGTTTCGATAGGCTTCGTCATCATCACCGTGTTGCTGTGCGCGGGCTCGCTTAACTTGACGAAGATCATCGAGGCGCAGAACGGTCCCTGGGGCATGCTGCAGTGGTACTGGCTGCCGCTGTTGCCGATGTTCGTCGTGTTCTTCGTGTCCGCGCTCGCTGAAACCAACCGCCCGCCGTTCGATCTCGTCGAAGCGGAGTCCGAACTCGTCGCGGGCTTCATGGTCGAGTATTCCTCGACGCCTTATCTCCTCTTCATGCTCGGCGAGTACGTGGCGATCGTGACCATGTGCGCGATGGGAACGATCCTGTTCCTCGGCGGATGGCTGCCACCGTTTCCGGTTGCGCCGTTTACCTGGGTGCCGGGCATCGTCTGGTTTGTGATCAAAGTCTGCTTCATGTTCTTCCTGTTCGCGATGGCGAAGGCGATGGTGCCGCGCTATCGCTACGACCAGTTGATGCGCCTCGGCTGGAAGGTGTTCCTGCCGCTCTCGCTTGCGATGGTCGTGATTGTCGCCGCTGTTCTTCACTTCACGGGGTGGGCACCGAAATGAAACTCGATCGCGCCGCCCGCCAGATTTTCCTCTGGGAGTTCGTCTCGGCGTTCTTCCTCACGATGCGCTATTTCTTCGCGAAGAAATCGACGCTGAACTATCCGTTCGAGAAGGGCTATCTCTCGCCGCGCTTCCGCGGCGAACATGCGCTGCGCCGCTATCCGAACGGCGAAGAACGCTGCATCGCCTGCAAGCTCTGCGAAGCGATCTGCCCCGCGCAGGCCATCACCATCGAAGCGGGCCCGCGCCGCAACGACGGCACGCGCCGCACCACGCGCTACGACATCGACATGGTGAAGTGCATCTATTGCGGGTTGTGCCAGGAAGCGTGCCCGGTCGACGCTATCGTGGAGGGGCCGAACTTCGAATTCGCGACCGAGACGCGCGAAGAACTTTATTATGACAAGGAGCGGCTGCTTGCGAACGGCGACCGCTGGGAGCGCGAGATAGCGAAGAATCTTTCGCTCGACGCGCCGTACCGGTGAGTTCCATGACCGTTCCGGCATTCTTCTTTTATCTGTTCTCCTCGATTGCGGTCGCCTCCGCCTTCATGGTGATTGCGGGCCGCAATCCCGTGCACTCCGTGTTGTGGCTGATCCTGACCTTCGTGAACGCCGCGGGGCTGTTTCTGCTGATCGGTGCCGAATTCCTCGCGATGATCCTGATCGTCGTTTATGTCGGCGCTGTCGCCGTGCTGTTCCTCTTCGTCGTCATGATGCTCGATGTCGATTTCGCGGAACTGCGCGACGGCTTGCTCCAGTATCTGCCGATCGGCGCTCTGGTCGGCCTCGTGTTTCTCGTTGAGCTCGTTCTCGTGGTCGGAAGCTGGGTGGTGGGCGCGGGTGTTTCCGGCGCCATCACGCAGCCGATCCCGAATCCGGCGCAGGTGACGAACACCGAAGCCATCGGCCGCGTGCTCTATACGACCTATGTGCACTACTTCCAGCTCGCTGGCCTGGTGCTTTTGGTCGCGATGATCGGCGCGATCGTGCTCACGCTGCATCACCGGGTGAACGTCAAGCGGCAGAACGTCTCCGCGCAGAATGCACGCACGCGCGATACCGCGATCGAGGTCGTCAAGATCAAGCCGGGGAAGGGGCTCTGATCATGGTCGTGGGGCTCTCGCATTATCTCGTCGTCGCGGCGATCCTGTTCACGCTCGGCACGCTCGGCATCTTCCTGAACCGGAAGAACGTGATCGTCATCCTGATGTCGATCGAACTGATCCTGCTCGCGGTCAACATCAATCTGGTCGCGTTCTCGGCGTTCCTCGGCGACATCGTCGGCCAGATTTTCGCGCTTCTTGTGCTCACGGTCGCCGCGGCTGAGGCCGCGATCGGTCTTGCGATCCTCGTCGTGTTCTTCAGAAACCGCGGTTCGATTGCGGTCGAAGACATCAATGCAATGAAGGGCTGATGCAATAAATGACGATGTATCACTTCATTGTATTCTTGCCGGTCGCAGGCGCCCTGATCGCAGGCCTGTTCGGCCGGGTCATCGGTGCGCGTGCATCCGAGATCGTGACGACGGCTTTCCTGATGATCGCGGCGGGTCTGTCGTGGATTGCGTTCTTCGATGTCGGGTACTTCGGGAAGGACCTTCGCGTTCCGCTGTTCACCTGGATTTCGGCGGGCGACCTTAAGGTCGAGTGGGCGCTTCGCATCGATACGCTGACGGCGGTGATGCTGATCGTCGTGAATAGCGTTTCCGCGCTCGTGCATCTCTATTCGATCGGCTACATGCACGAAGACCCGCATCGCCCGCGCTTCTTCGCTTATCTGTCGCTCTTTACCTTCGCGATGCTTGCGCTGGTCACCGCCGACAACCTGGTGCAGTTGTTCTTCGGCTGGGAGGGCGTGGGTCTAGCCAGCTATCTCCTGATCGGCTTCTGGTATCAGAAGCCGGAAGCGAACGCGGCCGCGATCAAGGCCTTCGTCGTGAACCGCGTCGGCGATTTCGGCTTCGCGCTCGGCATCTTCGCAGTCTTCGCGATGGTGGGGGCGGTTGGTTTCGAGACGATTTTCGCCGAAGCGAAATCGCTAACCGGCAAGACCATCTACATCTTCGGCGGAAACTTCGACGCCCTGACCGTTATCTGCCTGCTTCTGTTCGTCGGCGCGATGGGCAAGTCGGCGCAGTTCCTGCTGCACACATGGCTGCCGGACGCGATGGAAGGTCCGACCCCGGTTTCGGCACTCATTCATGCGGCGACCATGGTCACCGCGGGCGTATTCATGGTCGCGCGCCTGTCGCCGCTGTTCGAGCTCGCGCCGACTGCACTTGCGGTCGTTACCTTGGTCGGTGCGACAACCGCGTTCTTCGCGGCAACCGTTGGTCTAGTGCAGAACGATATCAAGCGCGTGATCGCTTATTCGACCTGCTCGCAGCTCGGCTACATGTTCGTCGCGATGGGCGTCGGCGCCTATTCGGTCGGCATGTTCCATCTCTTCACCCATGCGGCCTTCAAGGCGCTTCTGTTCCTCGGCGCGGGCTCGGTGATCCATGCGATGCATCACGAGCAGGACATGCGGAACATGGGCGGGCTCTGGAAGAAGATTCCGTTCACCTACGCGATGATGGTGGTTGGCACGATCGCGCTGACCGGCTTCCCGTTCACCGCAGGCTACTACTCGAAGGATGCGATCATCGAGGCGGCTTATGCGGGCCACAATGCGTTTGCGGCTTACGCTTTTTATATCACCGTGATCGCCGCGGCGCTCACCTCGTTTTACTCCTGGCGCCTGATCTTCCTGACTTTCCATGGCAAGACACGCGCGGATCATCACACCTACGATCACGCGCATGAATCCCCGCTCACGATGACGGTGCCGCTCGCGCTCCTCGCGGTCGGCGCGCTGGTGCTCGGCTTCGGTTTCAAGGGCGGCTTCTTGTACGAGGAAGGCGTGAAGGCGTTCTTCCGTGGCTCATTGTTCTCACACGACAACTGGCACATCCTGCACGCGATGCATGAAGTGCCCGGGTGGGTGCCGTGGCTGCCGACGGTGATGATGGCGGGTGGCTTCGCGGTGTCGTACTGGTTCTATATCGCGCGGCCTGATATTCCGGCGGCGCTCGCGAAGAGCCAGGACGTGCTCTACCGCTTCCTCTTGAACAAGTGGTACTTCGACGAGATCTACGATTTCGTCTTCGTGCGTCCCGCGAAGTGGATCGGCCGCTTCCTCTGGAAGAAGGGCGACGGCTGGTTGATCGACGGGTTCGGCCCTGATGGCGTCTCGGCGCGCGTACTCGATGTCACGCGCAATGTCGTCCGGCTCCAGACCGGCTATCTCTACCACTATGCCTTTGTCATGCTGATCGGCGTTGCCGCGCTCATTACCTGGTTCCTGTTCAGAGGAGCCGCGTGATGGCGACCTGGCCCATTCTTTCCGTCACGACGTTCCTGCCGCTCGTCGGCGCGGTCTTCATTCTGTTGCTGCGCGGTGACGACGATGCGGCGAAGCGCAATGCCCGCTGGGTCGCGCTCTGGACGACGGTCATCACCTTCATCGTCTCGATCTTCTTGATCACGGGATTCGACAAGGGCAGCCCGGGCTTCCAGTTCGTCGAAGATCATCCCTGGCTCGGCGGAAGCATCCGCTACAAGCTCGGTGTCGACGGCATTTCGCTGCCATTCGTGATCCTGACCACCTTCCTGATGCCGATCACGATCGTCGCAAGCTGGCATGTCGAGAAGCGCGTCAAGGAATACATGGTGCTGTTCCTGCTGCTCGAGACGCTGATGGTGGGCACCTTCTCGGCGCTCGATATCGTTCTCTTCTACGTCTTCTTCGAAGGCGGCCTGATCCCGATGTTCCTGATCATCGGCGTCTGGGGCGGAGCGCGCCGTGTCTATGCCAGCTTCAAGTTCTTTCTCTACACGCTCGCGGGCTCGGTGCTCATGCTGCTCGCGATCATGGCGATGTATTATCAAGCCGGCACCACCGACATCATGAAGCTGCTCACGCACGGCTTCCCGCGTGAAATGCAGACCTGGCTGTGGCTCGCATTCTTCGCGTCGTTCGCGGTGAAGCTGCCGATGTGGCCCGTACATACATGGCTTCCCGATGCGCACGTCGAGGCGCCGACCGCAGGCTCCGTGATTCTGGCGGCAGTACTGCTGAAGATGGGCGGCTACGGTTTCCTGCGTTTCTCGCTCCCGATGTTTCCGCTTGCCTCCGAGCTGTTCGCGCCGATGATGTTCTTCCTCTCGGTCGTCGCGATCATCTACACGTCGCTGGTCGCGCTGATGCAGGAAGACATCAAGAAGCTGATCGCTTACTCCTCGGTAGCGCATATGGGCTTCGTCACGCTCGGCATTTTCACCTTCTCGAACGAAGGCGTGCAGGCCGGCGTCTTCCAGATGATCTCCCACGGTATCGTCTCCGGCGCGCTCTTCCTTTGCGTCGGCGTGGTCTACGATCGCATGCACACGCGCGAGATTGCGGCCTATGGCGGACTTGTGAACCGCATGCCGATCTACGCCGCCGTGTTCATGCTGTTCACGATGGCAAATTGCGGCCTGCCGGGAACCAGCGGTTTCGTCGGCGAATTGCTCGCGCTGATGGCCGTGTTCAAGGCGAACACATGGGCTGCCGTCTTCGCGACGACGGGCGTGATCCTTTCAGCCGCATACGCGCTCTGGCTCTATCGTCGTGTCGTATTCGGCGCGCTTGAAAAGGACAGTCTTAAGAGCATCACCGATCTCGACCGGCGCGAAATAGCGATCCTCGCGCCGCTCGTCATCCTCACGCTTCTGTTCGGGTTTTATCCGGCGCCAGTGCTCGACATGAGTGCCGCCGCGGTAGGAAATCTCGTCGCGCAGACCAAGGCGGCGCTTATGCCCGCCAAAGCCGCGCTGCTCGGAGTGCAATAGCCGCCATGACGCTTTCTTCTCTCATGCCGGTACTGCCCGAACTCATTGTCGTCATCGGCGCGATGGCGCTGCTGATGTTCGGCGTATTCAAGGGCGACAACTCGACGCCGCTTGTCGAATTTGGTGCGCTGGTCGTGCTTGCGGCGGCACTGGTTGCTGTTCTGTTGCAGCCGGCAGCGCCCGCCAGCCTCTTCGGCGGCAGCATCGTGGTCGATGCCTTCGCGCGCTTCTTCAAGGTGCTGATCATAATCGGCGCGGCTGCGGCACTCATCATGTCCGCGCCGTTCTGGCGCAATCACAAGCTCAACCGCTTCGAGTTTTCGGTCATCGTGCTGCTTTCTGTCGCCGGCATGATGGTCATGGTCTCGGCCCGCGATCTCATCTCGCTCTATCTCGGCATCGAACTGATGTCGCTCTCGCTTTACGTGATCGCGGCGATTGATCGCGAGAACGTGCGCTCGACCGAAGCGGGCCTGAAGTACTTCGTGCTCGGCGCGCTTTCGTCGGGCATGCTGCTTTACGGCTCGTCGCTGATTTACGGATTCACCGGAACGGTTTCGTTCACGGGCATCGCGGCTGCGGCGAAGACGCCCTCCATCGGCCTGATCTTCGGCATCGTGTTTCTGTTCGCGGGCCTCGCATTCAAAGTCTCGGCCGTGCCGTTCCATATGTGGACGCCGGACGTCTATGAAGGCGCGCCGACGCCTGTCACCGCGTTCTTCGCGGCGGCGCCGAAAGTCGCGGCCATCGCGCTGTTCTGCCGTGTCGCAGTCACTTCTTTCCCGGCGATTGCGTCGCAGTGGCAGCAGATCATCGTCTTCGTCGCGATCGCGTCCATGGTGCTCGGGGCGTTTGCCGCTATCGGCCAGAAGAACATCAAGCGGCTGATGGCGTATTCCTCGATCGGTCATGTCGGTTATGCGCTGGTCGGCCTCGCGCCCGGAACCGAAGCCGGCGTCTCCAGCGTGCTGATCTATATGTCGATCTATCTAGCGATGACGCTCGGGACGTTTGCCTGCATCATCGCGATGCGCCGGGACGGCGGGCAGGTGGAAGAGATCGGCGAGCTTTCGGGCCTTGCGCGCACGCAGCCGGTGATGGCGTTTATTCTCGCTGCGCTGATGTTCTCGCTTGCGGGTATCCCGCCGCTCGCCGGGTTCTTTGCGAAATTCTACGTCTTCCTCGCCGCGATCCAGGGCAAGTTCTATGTGCTTGCCGTGATCGGCGTGCTCGCGAGTGTGGTCGGCGCTTACTACTACCTGCGCATCGTGAAGCTGATGTACATCGATGAACCGGTGCAGCGCTTCTTGCCGATGTCGAGGCCGGTCGGGGCCGTGATGTTGCTCGCGGGCGCATTCACCATTCTGTTCTTCGTCTATCCGGCACCGCTGGTCGCGGCAGCCAACGCGGCTGCGAAGTCGCTGTTCTAAGATGATGGGATTTCCGGCTGTCGCAGGCGGACTTGCCGTAACTCATTTCGCGGAAATCGGCTCGACCAATGCGGAAGCGCTTGCGCGCGCTGGCTCCGGCGGGCCGGAGCAATGGATCGTCGCCGATAGGCAGATCGCAGGACGGGGACGGCGCGGGCGTCAATGGGTTTCGGAGCCCGGCAATCTCTTTTCGTCGCTCTTGCTCTACGATCCCGCGCCGCCTGCGCTTACGCCGCAGATCTGCTTCGTCGCGGCGCTCGCGGTACATGACGCAGTTCGCGATGCGGTTCCTGTACTCGATCCGGTACGCCTGAAGCTGAAATGGCCGAACGACGTGCTGCTCGACGGGAAGAAGCTCGTCGGCATCTTGGTCGAAGGCGCGATTGCGGGATCGAAGCAGGCCGTCGTCACGGGCATCGGCATCAACTGCGCGCATCATCCCGAGAACATGGCGTACCCCGTGACGGATCTCGCGAACGAGGGCTTTCGTGTAGCCCCCGCGGCACTGTTCGAGCGTCTTGCCGTCCGTATGCTAGATCGTCTCGCACAGTGGAAGCGCGGGAGCGCCTTTGCAGCCACGAGGCAGGCGTGGCTTAAGCGGGCCTACGAGCTCGGTCGCGAGATCGAGGTGAAGCTGCCGGAGCGGACACTCGGCGGCTGCTTCGAAGAAATCGATGGCGAGGGCGCGCTTGTCTTGACGCTCGCGAACGGCCATCGTGAATTCATCAGAGCCGGTGACGTGTTCCCGGCATCACAGCGGTAAGTCGCGTTTTGGCAAGAACCCAACAAGAACTTCTGTTTGCGCCGCTTGGCGGTGTCGGCGAGATCGGCATGAATCTCGCGCTCTATGGCCTCGCGTCGGGTAACCGCCGCGAGTGGCTTTGCGTCGATATGGGCGTTTCCTTCGGCGACAGCGACACGCCGGGGATCGATCTCGTGATGGCGGATATTGGCTTTGCCGAGGAGCAGCGCCGCGACATCAAGGGCATCGTGATCACTCACGGTCATGAGGATCATGTCGGCGCGTTGTTCGACCTCTGGCCGAAACTGCGCGTGCCGGTTTACGCGACTCCGTTCACGGCGACGTTGATCGCATCGAAGAAGGTGATGGAGCCGAATGCGCCGGAAGTGCCGGTGACGGTCGTTCCGGTCGGCGGGCGGGTGACGATCGGCTCGTTCGATGTCGAGTTCGTGCCGGTTGCGCATTCCATCCCGGAAAGTCATTCGCTCGCGATCCGTACGCCCGCGGGTCTTGTGGTCCACAGCGGCGACTGGAAGCTCGATGTAACTCCGGGCGTCGGCGAAATCACGGACGAACGGAAATTCCGTGCCATCGGCGAAGAAGGCGTGCGGGCGCTGATTTGCGATTCCACGAACGCCGTCCGCGACGGAATTTCCCCGTCAGAGGGCGATGTCGCGGAGAACCTCAAGAAAATCATCGAGCGCACCAAGGGCCGCGTTGCGATGACGACATTTGCCTCGAATGTCGCGCGGCTGCGTTCGGCTGCACTTGCAGCGCATGCCTGCGGGCGCCAGGTGATCGTAGCGGGTCGCGCCATGGAGCGCGTGATTGGGGTCGCGCGCGAACTCGGCTATCTCGACGGCGTGCCGCCGTTTCGGGGATTGGACGCCTACCAGACGTTGCCGCCGGACAAGACACTCGTGCTGCTTACGGGAAGCCAGGGCGAACCGCGCGCGGCGCTCGCCCGGATCGCAAATGACGATCACCCTGCGATCGAGCTTTCCTCCGGCGATACGCTCATCCTCTCGTCCCGGACGATCCCGGGAAACGAAAAGCCCGTGAACCGCATCCTCAATGCCATGATCAACAAGGGCATCGAGGTCATCACGGATCGAACCGAACTCGTTCACGTCTCCGGGCATCCGCGGCGCGGCGAACTGAAGAAGATGTACGAGTGGCTAAAGCCGGAACTCGTGGTGCCGGTACACGGAGAAGCGTTGCATCTGCACGAGAACGCGGCGGTCGCGCGTGACGCGGGCATCCGCGAGATCGTCTCCTGCCGCAACGGCGATATCGTGCGACTGACTTCGCCGGCGGGCGTAATTGACCAGTTCCAGTCGGGGCGGCTTTACAAGG
>JAGXQU010000148.1 GCA_018335895.1 Hyphomicrobiales bacterium
CCGCTCGCCGAACTGGCCCGTTTGATCGGGCAGGAAGACCCCTTCAAGGAATTCGACGCTCCCAAGACACGCCGCACGGCCGCCAATGGCGCCGGAAGCGCGCCCGCCGTAGTGCCCGAGCGCCGTACGGATCGCTACACGAACGGCAGCGGCTACAAGAGCGCCAACGGTTATTCGAACGGTCATACCAACGGCCAGGCCAAGGTGGCAGTACAGCCCCGTACCAACGGGCATGATGCCGCCCGTCCTGCCTCACGCTATGCGCAGGCGGCCGCACCCGCAGCCCGTCCGCAGGTTTCACGAAACGAAGAACGCTATCCCGCGCAGCGTTCGCCGCAGGCACCGGCACAGCCGGCTCCGCAGCAGCGCAGCAACGGATATGCCCCGCACGGCTATGAAGAAGCCCCGCGTCCGGCGGCGCGTCCCGCGAGGGCCGATGGCAACGGATACCAAGCCGAGCGCGTAGCTCGCGCACGCGACCCCTACGCCGACCTTGAGCCGCACTCTCCCTCGCGCGCTCCGGCTGCACCTGAACAAAGGTTGCGACGTCCCGAGCCGCAGCCCGCGAACCGTTATGTTCCGGAAGAGGCGCCGCGCCATGCCCGCGGCCGTCCGCAACCGGCGCCGTATCAGGACGCCTATCAGCGCGGCTACGAGAAGGATTACGATCCGGAGTACGACGACGCTGCCTATCTTCCGGAGCACGCCGACGACATTTACGAGGACGTACAGCGTCCGCGCCGTGGGTTCGGCTTCTGGCTTGTCGCCGCGATCGTACTCGCGAGCCTGATCGCGGTCGCGTTCCTCGGCGTGTTCGCGTACCGTACAATCTTCAATTCTCAGCCGCGCGCGGCGATCGTGACCAAGTCCGAAACGCCTGTGAAGGTTGAGGCAAAGGGCGCGCAGCAGCCGGCGACTTCCCAGAGCAACAAGCCGATCCAGGATCGGCTTGGAGGCGCACCCAACCAGACCCAGATCGTTCCGCGCGAGGAAGCTCCCGTCGATCTCACGCGGCAGCAGCCGGGGCAGGAGGTTCCTCAGCCGCTGCTTCAGCAGAAGCAAACGCCCCCTGCGCAGCAACAGCGCGGCCCGCAGTTCACGCCGCCGGCGCAGCAACAGCAGCAGGCGCCGCAGAACGTCGATCAGCAGCCCAAGCGCGTGAAGTCCGTTCCCTTGCGCTCGGATGGGCCGGTTCAGCAGCAGCAAGGCCCGCAGTCGCAGAACAATGCGCCGACGCAGCTAGCCCCTACCGCACAGGCGCAGGAGCCGGATACTCAGGCCATCCCGCAAAATCGCGTACCGGCGAACCGCAACCTTGCTTCGCTCGGTCCGACGCCGTCGCCGCAGACTTCCGGCAACTATGTCGTACAGGTCGCTTCGCATAAGACGCCGGAAGAAGCGGAGAGCGCATGGTCCAGCCTCCGCCAGCAATACGCGTCCATCTTCGGCGGCCGTAATGCCGACATTCGCAAGGTCGATCTCGGTGATCGCGGCACGTTCTATCGCGCCATGGTTGGGCCGATGAGCCGCGAACAGGCGAACGCGCTCTGCCAGAATTTGAAGACGCAGGGCGCTGGCTGCATCGTCCAGACGCGCTAACTAACAGCTAGATTGTTTCATCGTCTTGACGGGGCAGGCGTGCGCGCTTACCCCGCCGCATGACCGCTCGCGCCTTCATTTCCGGCTGCGCTTCGAAGACGTTCTCTGAGGAAGAAAAACGTTTCTTCTCCGCGAACCGTCCTTGGGGACTGATCCTATTCAAGCGAAACATCGACAATCCCGGACAGGTAAGGGAACTGACCCGCGCGTTCCGCGAAGTCGTCGGGCGGGCCGACGCTCCGGTGCTGATCGATCAGGAAGGCGGCCGGGTGCAGCGGTTGTCGGCGCCACACTGGCCCGACTTTCCCTCGGCTGAAAAACTTGCCGGGATGGCTGACGGTGAAGCCGCCGCCGAACTCGGCGCACGGCTGATCGCAAACGAACTCGTAGGTCTCGGGATCAACGTCGATTGCCTGCCGGTCGCCGATCTTCGCTTTCCCGGCGCCCATGACGTAATCGGCGACCGCGCTTATGGAAGCACGCCCGCCGATGTCGCGAAGCTCGCACGGGCCGCGGCGGAGGGGCTTCTTGCGGCCGGCGTGTTGCCGGTCGTGAAGCATATTCCGGGTCACGGCCGGGCCATGGCCGACAGCCACCTCGAACTGCCGAAAGTTTCCGTTCCGCGCGCGGAACTCGAACGTACGGACTTCGAACCGTTCCGGCTGTTGTCGGATCTTCCGATCGCGATGACCGCGCATGTCATCTACGAGGCCTTCGATCCAAAGCTTCCGGCCACGATTTCTCCGGTGGTTGTGCGGGACGTGATCCGTACCCACATCGGCTTCGACGGATTGCTGATGACCGACGATGTCTCGATGAAGGCACTTTCCGGAGGTATCGGAGTGAACACTGGCTTGGCCTTCGCCGCCGGGTGCGATCTGACGCTCCACTGCAACGGAAAGATGGATGAAATGCGCGCGGTCGCGGAAAACAGCCCGCTACTGGACGGAAAAGCCGCCGAACGCGCAAAGAAAGCCTTGGATAGGATCGCGGGAGGGGCAAAACCCTTCGATGTCGCCGAGGCGTGGAGCCGCTTTTCCGCTATGGTCGGAACGGCATGAGACGGAATCAGTAGCGTGGAAACCAGCGATTTCGAACTCCCTGAAGCGGAACGCGCGAGCCACGAGCCGCAGCTCGTAGTGGACGTGATCGGCTTTGAAGGTCCCTTGGACCTTCTGCTGATGCTTGCCCGCACGCAAAAGGTCGATCTCGCGAAGATCTCCATTCTGGCGCTCGCAGACCAGTATCTCGAATTTATCGCACGAGCGCGTGACCTGCGGATCGAAGTCGCCGCCGACTATCTTGTGATGGCCGCATGGCTCGCCTACCTGAAATCGCGCCTGCTGCTGCCGGAGCCGGCGGGCCCGGAGGAGCCTTCGGCGGCAGACCTCGCGGCCGATCTCGCGGCACGCCTCCAGCATCTCGAAGCGATCCGCCGCGCGGGCGCGGGTCTGATGACGCGCGACAAGCTGGGCACCGAATTTTTTGCGCGCGGCATGCCGGAAGAAACCGATCCGTTGCAGCCGCAGCAGTTCACCGCCACGATCTACGACCTGCTTTCCGCCTATGCGATGCAGCGCCAGAAGAAGGCGCTTTCGCACCACACGGTGAAACAGCGTGTGGTTTGGTCGTTGAAGGAAGCGCGCGAAGCGCTTGAACGTCTGGTCGGCGTGAGTCAGAACTGGACGCGGCTTGACACGTTTCTTGTCGAATACCTCGTCGAGCCTGCGATGCGTACGACGGTTCTCGCGTCCAGTTTTTCGGCCTCTCTGGAAATGGTGAAAGAGGGCCATCTCGAACTTCAACAAGAGTCCGCCTTTGCGCCGCTATGGCTGAAACGCCGTCCGGAACCGAGGCCTGAATTGCAAGTAGTGGAGACCAAGCAGTGACCGCGTTGCGCAAACCGCTTTCGATCGTGGGTACCGAACCTGACGCCCAGACGGACGAGAACCAGCGCGTGCTGGAGGCGGTGCTGTTTGCCGCCACCGAGCCGCTGGACGAAGCTTTGCTCGCGTCCAGGCTGCCGGAAGGCGCCGACCTGAAAGAGGAATTGAAGAAGCTCGGCGATCATTATGCCGCGCGCGGTGTGAACCTCGTGCGGGTCGCCGGAAAGTGGGCTCTGCGGACGGCGTCCGATCTGGGCCATCGCATCGCACGCGACACGCCGCCGCCGAAAAAGCTTTCCCGCGCGGCAATCGAGACGCTTGCGATCGTCGCCTATCACCAGCCGGTGACGCGCGCCGAGATCGAAGAAATCCGGGGCGTCACGATCAGCAGGGGCACGCTCGACTCCCTGATCGAAATGGGTTGGGTGCGGCTGCGCGGCCGCCGCAAAGTGCCGGGCCGTCCCGTCACCTACGGCACAACGGAACAGTTCCTCGTACATTTCGGCCTCGATCAGGTATCCGATCTCCCCGGCCTCGAGGAACTGAAGGGCGCGGGCTTCCTCGACGACCGGCTGCCCGCAGGCTTCTCGGTGCCGATGCCGAACGACGTGTCCACGCTTCGCGAAGACGAGGACCCGCTTGAGGACGGCGATCCGGAGCTCGATCCGGACAGCACCAAGTAGCGCGACGAGCGCCGCGTAAACCGCTAGTTTCGCGCCGTCATGGCGTCCCGCATCGCTCCCCGTTCTCCGACACCCGTTTCGATCGCGGCCCATCTCGCGTTCGACGACGTGCATCATTCCTATGGCGGCCCGGAGTCTGTTCGCGGGGTGACGCTTGCGGTCGATCCGGGCGAAGTCGTCAGCCTTGTCGGTCCCTCAGGGTGCGGGAAGTCCACACTGTTGCGGCTTGCTGCTGGACTGGAGCGGCCGAGTGCGGGCCGTGTTCTCCTGAACGGTCTGGTGATCGCTGGTCCTTCCGAATTCGTGCCTCCGGAAAAGCGCGGCATCGGCCTGATGTTTCAGGATCACGCGCTTTTCCCGCACATGACCAATCTCGAGAACGTGCGCTTCGGACTACGCGGCTTCACGCGGGCGGAAGCGGAGCGGCAGGCGTTGCTCGCGCTCGACCGCGTTGGTCTCGGCACACGCGGCGGCGAATTTCCGCACATGCTTTCCGGCGGCGAACAGCAGCGCGTGGCACTCGCCCGCGCGATCGCGCCGCGGCCTGCGGTGATCCTGATGGACGAGCCGTTCTCCGGTCTCGACAGCCGGCTCCGCGACGTCGTGCGTTCCGAGACGCTTGCGATCCTGCGCGAGGCGAGGGCGACCTGTGTGATCGTCACCCATGACGCCGAGGAGGCCATGCGTATGGGCGACCGCATCGCACTGATGAATCATGGCAGGATCGTCGAATTCGGCGATCCGGAGATGGTTTACCGGCGCCCAGAGAGTCTCTTCGCTGCACGCTTCTTCTGCGAGATGAACGAGCTGATCGGCTGGGCGCATCGCGGGCAGATCGAAACACCACTTGGAACCTTTACGGGCGGCGAGGTGAAAGAAGGGGAGGCGGTGGTCTGCATTCGTCCGCAGGCGTTCCGGCTCCGTCCGGCGGGCGAGGGCCTGCCCGGGCGGATTGTCGCGCACCGTTTCGTGGGCGAGGTCGATTTGCTGGAAATCGCGATGCCCGGCCTCGACGAGCCTGTACTGGCGCGGGTCCGCGAAGACGTTAACCGCAAGGACGGCGAGGATGTGGGGGTAGAGATAGACCCGTCCGAAGTTCTTGTTTTTGCCTCCTCCCGGCCCTAGGTTCGTTTAAAGCAACAATAACTTGGCTGGTTGCGGCGGCTTTCGGCCAACCTGCCAGCGGAGGATTCCATGGGTGGTTTGAGTATCTGGCATTGGCTGGTCGTGGCCGTGGTCGTGCTGCTCCTGTTCGGGCGCGGCAAGATTTCTGAGCTGATGGGCGATGCCGCCAAGGGCATCAAGGCGTTCAAGAAGGGCATGCAGGATGACGAGCCGGCAGCCCAGACGCCGCCGAAGACCATCGATCAGAACCCGCCGGTGGTTCGCCGCACCGACGATCAGAAGGTCGGCTGACGCCGCTAGCGCAGTGACGCATTTCGCGGACTACAAGCTGGCCGCGAGGTAGCAGCAAATGTTCGATATCGGTTGGAGTGAGCTTCTCCTCATCGGAATCGTTGCGCTCGTCGTTATCGGGCCCAAGGATTTGCCGAAGGTCCTGCGCGGGCTCGGCGCAATGATGTCCAAAGTGCGCTCGATGGCGGCCGAGTTTCAGGGCCAGTTTCAGGATGCGATGCGCGATGCCGAACTCGCCGACCTGAAAAAACAGGCCGAAGATCTGGCATCGTCGGCGACAAATGCGATCCAGAATCCCGTGCAATCGATCGAAAGCGAATTGCAGAAATCGGTCGCCGAGGCGAAGCCGGCACCCGTCGCGACCGACGCGCAGGTCGATGCCGCGATCCCGGCACCCGCACAAAGCGCTGGCGCAGCCGACGCCGTCCGCAAGCAGGGCGGTGGCGCATGAGCGAGGACGAAATCGACGCCAGCAAGGCTCCGCTGATGGAGCATCTGATCGAATTGCGCTCGCGGCTCATCAAGTCGCTGATCGCGTTCTTCGTGATGATGATCGTGTGCTTTGCGGGTGCGAAACACATCTACAACATCCTGCTGTTTCCCTATCAGCTTGCCGCCGGCGCGAACGCCGAGATCAAGCTGATCTACACCGCGCCGCAGGAATTCCTGATCACGCAGATCAAGCTTGCGATCTTCGGAGCGGCCTTCCTGTCGTTTCCCGTGATCGCCACGCAGATTTATGCCTTCGTCGCGCCCGGCCTCTACAAGCACGAGAAGGGCGCCTTCGTCCCGTATCTGATCGCGACCCCGCTCTGCTTTCTGCTCGGCGCCGCGTTCGTCTATTTCGTCGCCATGCCGCTCGCGATGGGGTTCTTCATCGGCATGCAACAGCTCGGCGGCTCCGGGCCTGAGATTCAGCTGCTGCCCCGCGTCTCCGAATATCTCACGCTGATCATGGCGCTGATTTTCGCCTTCGGGATCTGCTTCCAGTTGCCGGTAGTGCTGACGCTGCTCGCGCGCATTGGTATCGTGACGGCCGACTGGCTGCGCTCGGTGCGGCGCTACGCGATCGTCGTGGTGTTCGTGATCGCGGCGGTGCTGACCCCGCCCGACGTGATTTCACAGCTTGCGCTTGCCCTGCCTACGTTGCTCCTTTACGAAGCGTCGATCTGGCTCGTGGCTGCGGCGGAGAAGAAGCGGGCGGCGGCGCATGCCGAGGCGGACGCGTCGTCGACGGATAGGCCTTCACCGGAAGCCGCGGCTCCACCGGCCGGCACGCCGAGCACCTGAGTTCAAGTCCTACTTTGAAATGTAGAATCGTGCGTAATCTGAGACCGTTACGCAGGGATAACGATGCACGACATTAAGTGGATTCGCGACAACCAAGACGCATTCGATGGCGCCCTGAAGCGCCGCGGTCTGGCCGGCATGTCCGGCGATCTGGTGGCGCTCGACGAAAAGCGCCGCGCGGTGATCGCGAAACTCCAGGCCATGCAGGAGCGCCGCAACGCCGTCTCCAAGGAAGTCGGCGAGGCGAAGAAGGCGAAGGACGAAGCGCGGGCCTCAAAGCTGATGGCCGAAGTCGCATCCATCAAGGACGAGATGCCGATGCTTGAGTCCGAGCAGCAGGAGATCGAGAAAAGGCTCGACGATATTCTCGCCTCGATCCCGAACTTGCCCGCCGCGGACGTGCCGTTCGGCAAGGACGAAAAGGACAACAAGGAGTATCGCCGTCACGGCGAGAAGCCGAACATCGCCTTCAAGCCGAAGCTGCATTTCGAGATCGGCGAAGCGCTGGGGCTCATGGATTTCGAGGCGGCGTCGAAGATTTCTGGCGCGCGGTTCGTGGTACTGAAAGGTGCTTTGGCGCGGCTCGAGCGAGCGCTGTCGCAGCTCTTCCTCGATGTCCACACCAGCGAGCACGGGTACACGGAGGTGAATCCGCCGGTTCTCGTTAAAGACGACGCGATGTACGGCACGGCGCAGCTTCCGAAGTTCAGGGAAGATCAATTCCGCGCGGGTGAGGATTTCTGGCTGATCCCCACCGCCGAAGTCTCGCTCACAAACCTCGTCCGCGACGACATCACCGACGAAGCCAAGCTGCCGATGCGCCTCACCGCCTGCACGCCGTGCTTCCGCGCCGAAGCGGGTGCGGCGGGCAAGGACACGCGCGGCATGATCCGCCAGCATCAATTTACGAAGGTCGAACTCGTCTCAATCACGACGCCAGAACAGAGCGCCGAAGAACATGAGCGGATGCTGACTTCCGCGGAAAAAGTGCTCCAGAAGCTCGGCCTGCATTACCGCGTGATGACGCTCTGCACCGGGGACATGGGCTTCGCCTCCCAGAAAACTTACGACATCGAGGTCTGGCTGCCGGGCGAGAACACCTACCGCGAGATTTCGTCCTGTTCGAACTGCGGCGAGTTTCAGGCGCGGCGCATGAACGCGCGCTATCGCGCCAAGGACGCGAAAGGCCCGCGTTACGTCCACACGCTGAACGGCTCGGGCGTCGCGGTCGGCCGCGCCTTGATCGCGGTGCTCGAAAATTACCAGAACGAGGACGGCTCTGTCACAATTCCGGAGGCGCTTAAGCCTTATATGGGCGGCCTCACGAAGATCACGAAAGCGAGCTGAACTTGCGTATTCTCGTCACCAACGACGATGGCATCCACTCGCCCGGCCTCGACGCGCTGGAGCGCGTTGCCAGAACGCTCACCGACGACGTCTGGGTCGTGGCGCCTGAGTTCGATCAATCGGGCGTCTCACACTCGCTGTCGCTTTCGGATCCGCTCCGCCTTCGCAAGGTCGATGACAAGCGCTTCGCGGTAAAAGGCACGCCGACGGACTGCGTGATCATGGGCGTGCGCCATGTGCTCGAAGACAAGCGCCCGAATCTCGTGCTCTCGGGCATTAACCGGGGCCAGAACCTCGCCGAAGACGTGATCTATTCCGGCACCGTAGCCGGGGCGATGGAAGGCACCATTCTCGGCATTCAGGCGATTGCGCTGAGCCAGGCTTATGGCCCGAATACGCGTGATAAACTCGGTTACGACACGGTCGAGGCGCTCGCGCCGGATCTATTGAAGAAGATCGTGGCGGAGGGTCTTCCCGTCGGCGTGCTGCTCAACATCAACTTTCCGGACTGCCCGGCGGAAGAAGTGCAGGGCGTTGCGATCACGACGCAAGGCCGCCGCGACGCCGAATTACTGATGGTCGACAAGCGCCACGACGGCCGCGGTTTCCCGTATTACTGGATCGGATTTCAGCGCATCAAGCGCACCTTCTCGGACGGCAGCGATCTCTCGGCGATCGAGCGCAAGATGATTTCAGTGACGCCGCTGAGAATCGACCTCACCGACAGGCCCTTCATGACGAAACTCGCGGCCATGTTCGACGAGAGCGAACTGACGAACTAGGCCTGCAACGGAGCTCGCACGCGGATGGCCGACCGCAACCGGCGCGAAGAGGAATTCGAGCGCAGAAATGCTGAGGCGCGGATGGAGTTTCTGCTCTCCATGCGTCGCCGCGGCATCCGCGACGTGAAGGTGCTCCGCGCGCTCGAACAGGTGCCGCGCGAGATATTTGTCGAAGCCGAACACGCCGAGCGGGCCTATGCCGATCAGGCGCTTCCGATCGACTGCGGCCAGACCATCAGCCAGCCTTTCGTGGTCGCGACCATGACCGAGGCGCTCGATGTCAATCCGCAGCACAAGGTTCTGGAGATCGGCACGGGCTCCGGCTACCAGGCGGCGGTGCTCGGGATGCTCGCGAAGTCGGTCGTCACCATCGAGCGCTACCGCACGCTTGCCGATCTCGCCTCCGCGCGGCTTCGCGTACTCGGCCTGAAGAACGTAATCGTGCGCGTCGGCGACGGCAGTTTCGGCGCGCCGGACGAAGCGCCGTTTGACCGGATCATCGTGACCGCCGCCTGCGAGATCGTGCCGCCCGCTTTGCTCGATCAGCTGGCTGGAGGCGGCCGGATGGTTGCCCCGGTTGGTCCGCTGACAGGCGTTCAAACGCTCCGTCTGTTCACGAAAACCGGCGGCAAGATCGAGTATTTCGATCTCATGTCGGTGCGCTTCGTGCCGCTGGTCGAAGGCAAGGCCGAGGCGCTCTAAGCGCGGCCCCGAAAAGCGGGCACCGGTTTTCGGAAAAGGTCATGCTTCCCCGGCATCGCCGTTAACCTTTGGGTATGTCAGCGAAATTTCGCACGAGCGCCCATTTTCTTAAGTCGGCGTTTACCGGGCGGGGACTATTCGTCAGGCGTGTTGTTGCGTCCTGAGTGAGTAGTGATGCGTACCAATTTTATGCGCTTCTGGGGAGCGCTGCTCGCCCGTTATGCCGCCGTCGCCGCGCTTGGCGCATCTGCCGCTGCTTGCAGCATGGATGTGACGCGCTTCGACTCCAATCCATTCCATAGCCGCCAGGATACGACGGCGTCGGTTCCGCAGCAGAATGCGCAACTGCCCGCCCAAGTGCCCGGCCATCAGTTGCCGCCGCGGTATCAGGTCGAAAGCCAGCCAATCAATGGCCCGCAGACGCCCGCGGCAAGCAACTATCGTCCGAACACCCTGCCGGCTGCGCCCGCGCCGCAAGCGAAGCATAAGCAGCTCAACGCGCCGCGCTCGACCGCTGCCGTCAATGCGAACGAATGGGCGTGGGACGGCGGCCGTGCGGTGACCGTCCAGCAGGGCGAGACTGTCTACTCGCTCTCGCGCAAACACAACGTCCCGGCGGACGTGATCCTGCGCGCGAACAATCTGCAAAGCGCGAGCATGATCCAGCCGGGTCAGCGCCTCGTGATTCCCGTGCGCCGCGCCGTGAACGCGCCGGCACCCGCCGCGCAAACGCCGCAGGCCAATGTCCACACGACAGTTTCCGGCGATACGATCTATTCGCTGTCGCGGAAGTACAACGTGACGCCGCAGGCGATTGCCAACGCGAATAGCCTCACGCTTTCGACGCAGCTGAAGATCGGGCAGCAGGTTCGTATTCCCGCAGGCGCGGCACCGGTCGCGACGACGCCGCCCGCGCAGACGAAGACGCAGCCCCAGAAGAACGTGCAAACCGTTCCGCAGACGCCGCCGCAGCAGTTCGTTCAAAATGAGAACGTCCCCGTGCCGGAGAATGTTGGCGTGGTCCGTCCGAATACGCCGCCTTCGGTCACGGAAGTGCAGCGGGCACCGAACGCCGCGCCGTCATTCCATTGGCCGGTACGTGGCCGCATTCTGTCGGCCTATGGCCGCAAGCCCAACGGGCAGCAGAACGACGGCATCAATGTCTCGGTGCCCGAGGGAACGCCCATCCGCGCCTCGGAAGACGGCGTGGTCGCCTATGCGGGCAATGAGCTGAAGGGTTTCGGCAATCTCATCCTGATCCGCCACGCCGACAACTGGGTGACGGCTTACGCGCACCTCGGCACGCTCGATGTGAAGAAGGACCAGAAAGTGAAGCGCGGCGAGGTGATTGCCCGTGCCGGTCAGACCGGCGGTGTGACTGCGCCGCAATTGCATTTCGAGATTCGCAAGGGCTCGAACCCGGTCGATCCCGAAAAGCATCTTTCCGGAACCTGATCTCCTAGAAACGGATTACGCGAACCTTACGCCCCTGCACATTGCAGTAGGCCGCACGCGCGTGTTGATCGAGCCTGCATTCGTCGGCGGCAAGTTTGCGTGAGTGCTCGTTCTTGGACTGCGTGATCTCGCCGGGCTTCAGGACCGCGGCGCCTATCCCGGACTGCGCGATGTCGCCGGATTTCGGGACCGCGGCGCCTATCGCGGAAACGATCGCCATGATTGCGAGCAGAACTGCCGCGGCTGCACCCAAGCGCAGGTATCGTAGGTTAAGGGAGAAATAGTCTCTCATTGTGAACGGCCCGCTCAGGAAAAACTGCTTGAGCGTGTAACGCAGTCGCAGGACCGGGGTTCCACATTGTCGGGATAGTTCTCGAAGCGAGCAGGCAGCGAGCGTTCGCTACTTCGCTTTGCCGTCGCAGCCCTCGGCGGTCACCCGGCATTCGCCCTGCCGTTTTGCGCCTGCCGTCGCTTCGCAACGGCGAAGCGCCTCGCGGCGGGCGTCGGCCAGAGTCGTCGCAACGCCCCAACCGGCTCCGGGCGTACCGGCTTCAGGGTCCAGTGCGACTGCAGCGCATTGGTTTTCGAAAGAACTGACGACCTTGCATAGCTTCCGGGTCGAAACGGGAGCGCTGTCGACGGATTCGCATTCCCGAATGGCTGTCTGATCGGCTTCGGCTGCGGTCTTCTTATGATAGGAAATGCCCGCCGCATATCCGTCTTTCACAATATCGGCTGGCTCGGCGACCGCGAGTGCGCCAGCCGCGTGGACTGGCGATGCAGCCGCCACGCAGAAAACGAGCAGGGCGGCAGCATTTAAAAAACGGTTCATTGGAAATTCCGGAAATGTTCTGGGACTCGGGTGCAAGGCCAGCGACAAGGCTAGCAAAAGGCCCGGCAGGCGGCGAGGTCAAAAGCGAATGGTCTTCGGCCGGGATAGTTCGCTTTGTCTGGTGGACGCATGCCGCGAATTAGACGATAGAGCCGCCCGGGTTGGGGGCCACAATGAAGTTGACCGTCGGTTTTGTGTTTGCGCTTTTGCTTTCGGGATGCGCTCAAGTATCTTCGGACTTGCCCCCGCTTACGGCTTCGAATGAGCAGCGCTGCAAGGAATTTCGGCAGATCGCGAACGACATGACGTCTACTGCCTATCGGCGGGCTGCGGCTGGCGAGCAATTGCGCGCTCTGCGCTGCAATGAGCACCAGTAGCGGTTCAACAATGTAAAACCCGGAGGCGAGGCGCGCTCCGGGTTTTTGCCGAGAGCCCCGGGGGGAAAAGGGCGCGTTCGGCGAAGGTAAAAGTCTCGGGGCGCCGGGATGTTCCCCCTCAGTGCAGAATTATTTACATCTAGCCGCCTGGCGGGACATCCACACGCTGACGTAGCGGCATCGTAAGCACGCTTCGCGCAGCTGCGGGAAGCGGGCTATAGCTTTGCGCGTCTTGGGGGCAAAGCATGGCTGCGCGCGTTTTCTATGGCTGGTGGATCGTCGCAGCCTGTCTCATCATCGCCGTCTTGAGTTGGGGATTAGGCATTTTCGGCGTCGGCGTTTCGCTCTACGCAATTTCGCAGACCCGCGGCCTTTCCATCGGCTCCGTTTCAGCAGCCTTCACCGCATCCGCGATCCTGTCGGCCATCGCGTCCTTTTTCGTTGGGCCGCTCATTGACCGTTACGGGCCACGTCTGGTGATGGCGGTCGGCGCAATCATGATGGCGGCCGGTATCGCACTGATCGGCCAGGTGCAGACGCTTTCGCACGTCTATGGCGCGTTCATTCTCTCCGGGCTGGGCAATGCCTGCCTTTCGGTAACAGCGATTACTGCTGCAATCTCGCCCTGGTTCGACAAGCATCAGGGCCGCGCGATGTCTTCCGCGATGCTCGGCGCTTCCATCGGCGGCATGACATCGACCCCGATCCTGATTTTCGGTGTGGAGAAAATCGGCTTTCCCTCAACCCAGCTTTGGGGAGCAGCGGCCCTGCTCGCCATTGTGTTGCCGCTCGCGCTGTTCGTATTGAAGAAGGAGCCTGCGGAGCTTGGGCTCCATCCCGACGGAGAGGCGCCCGGCGCGAAGGCGGTGCGGACACCGCCCCGCAGTTTCAGCCGCGCCGAAGCGATCAGGACCACGGGTTTTATCACCCTGGTGTTAGCGTTCTCGCTCGGCCTCGGCGTGCAGGTGGGCTTCCTTACCCATCATGTAAACCTTTCCGTGCCGCTGCTTGGCGCGAGCGGTGCGGCACTCATCGTTTCCCTTACGGCGATTGCGGCCTTCCTGGGCCGTGTCGCGCTGGCCCGTTGGGCCGATCAGGTCGATCTGCGCGTCACCTCGGCGGCGGTGCTGTGCGTTGCCGCTATTTCCCTGGAGGTGATCGCCGCGGTTCCGCTCGCTTGGGCGCTGATCGGGGCGAGTATCGTTTACGGTCTGACGACCGGAAACGTCACGACGCTGTCACCCATCATCGTGCGCCGCGAATTCGGCGCTGCGGCCTTTGGCGCGATCAACGGTGTCGCGTGGATGGTCATTGGAATTGCCTGCGCGCTCGGCCCGGTGCTGTTCGGCTGGCTTTACGACTGGTTCGGCGGCTATTCCGTTGCGCTGCATATCGCAGCCGCTCTCGATCTGATCGCAGCGGTTGCCGTCTATATCGGCCGGCCGAAACAGACGCTCTCATAAGTGAAATAACGCGTGATTTTCCGCGTCATTTTCCGGACGCAATTTTTTCAATACGCTTCCGGTTCGCATCTCCGGGAATCGTTTCCGGGGGGCGATGGAGGAATACCGAATGCGTACCATCATTCTCGCTCTCGCGCTGAGCTTTGCCGCGACGACCGCGCAGGCGCAGATGAGCTGTTCGAAGGAAGCGGACACCAAGAAGCTTTCCGGCGCGGCGAAGACCAGCTTCCTGAAGAAGTGCGAAACCGACGCACAGTCGGCTTGCGAAAAGAAGGCGGCCGACCAGAAGCTTTCCGGCGCCGCCAAGACGAGCTTCACGACCAAGTGCGTGAAGGACGCCGCATAAGGCCGGCTTTCGAGTTTTGCTGAGACGCCGGGCGGAAACGCCCGGCGTTATTTTTACGAAACGCGGACCATGCGCTTGCCGCGGTTTTCGCCGTTCAAGAGACCGATCAGCGCCTTCGGCGTGTTCTCGATGCCTTCGAGGACGTCTTCCTGCACCTTGAGTTTGCCCGAGGCGACCCAGCCCTGAAGCTCGGCAACAGCCTTCATCGCCTGATCGTAGTAGTCCATGACGATGAAGCCCTGCACCCGCAGGCGCTTCACCACGATCAGCCCCGGTACGCCGCGCGGGCCGCTCGCGGGCGCGGCACCGTCATAGGCAGAGACGGCTCCGCAGCAGGCGATGCGCCCATGCAGCTTCATCTGCGAGAGGCAGGCTTCGAAGATGTCGCCGCCGACATTGTCGAAATAGACGTCGATGCCGTCGGGGCAGGCGGCTTTGAGCGCCTTGAACACCGGACCCGACTTGTAGTCGACCGCTTCATCGAACCCGAGTTCGGATTTGAGCCAGTCGCATTTCTCCTTGCCGCCGGCGATCCCGACGACGCGGCAGCCTTTGATTTTTGCGATCTGGCCGACCAGCGATCCGACCGATCCCGCCGCCGCCGATACGACGACGGTTTCGCCTTCCTTCGGCCTGCCGACGTCGAGCAGCCCGAAATAGGCGGTGAGGCCAGCCACGCCATAGACGCTCAGGAGGTTCGTCATCGGCTTGATGTTCGGAACCTTCAGGAGCTTGCGGCCTGGAAGTGCCGCGTATTCCTGCCAGCCGGTATCGGCGAAGACGAGGTCGCCTTTCGCGAACTTGGCGTCCTTGCTTTCGATGACTTCCGCGATCGCGCCGCCCGCCATGACGGAACCAGCGCCGACCGCTTCGCGGTAGGTCGCGCCCTGCATCCACGCACGGTTCGCGGCATCGAGCGAGATCAGGCGAACCTTCAGCAGGACTTCGCCGTCCTTGGGGGAAGGCATCGCGCCTTCCTGCATCCGGAAATGTTCAGGCCCGAGTTTTCCCTTGGGCGTTTCGGCGAGGAGGATCTGGCGGTTGGCGGTCATGTGTTTCCTCGTTTCGCTTCGTCCTTCGAGACGCGCCCTACAGGCGCTCCTCAGGATAAGGCATCATTGTTTCGTGCCGTCCTTGAGGAACGCGAACGCAAGCTCGCGCCTCTCGACGGGCGGCTACGTCAGCTTCACGCCCAATCGTCCGGCGAGTTCCTGCACGAATTGCCACGCGACGCGGCCCGAACGCGAGCCGCGCGTGGTCGCCCATTCCAGCGCCTCGCGCCGGAGTTGCTCGGGCTCGACAGGGATTTTGAAATGGGAGACGTAGCCGTCGACCATCGCGAGGAACTCGTCCTGCGAGCAGCGGTGAAAGCCCAGCCACAGGCCGAAGCGGTCGGATAGCGAAACCTTCTCTTCTACCGCTTCGCCCGGATTAATTGCGGTTGAGCGCTCGTTTTCGACCATTTCGCGCGCGAGCAGATGGCGGCGGTTGGATGTCGCATAGAGAATAACGTTGTCCGGCCGGCCTTCGATGCCGCCTTCGAGCACCGCCTTGAGCGATTTGTACGAGGCGTCGTTGCCGTCGAAGGAGAGATCGTCGCAAAAGACGATGAAACGATCCTTCGCGCCGCGCAGGAGGTTCATCAGCACGGGCAGCGTCTCGATATCTTCGCGGTGAATTTCGATCAGCTTAAGGTTCTTCGTCTGCGCGTTGATCGAGGCATGCACCGCTTTGACAAGAGACGACTTGCCCATGCCGCGCGCGCCCCAGAGGAGCGCGTTGTTCGCGGGCAATCCCTTGGCGAAGCGTTCGGTATTCTCGACCAGCGTGTCGCGCATCCGGTCGATGCCCTTGAGCAGCATCATCTCGACGCGGTTCACGCGGGCGACCGGATCGAGCCGCTTCTGGGCTGCATTCCAGATAAAGGCTTCGGCGGAGGCGAAATCCGGGGCTTCGGTGGCAGGCGGCGCCCAGCGGTCCACGGCCTTGGCGATGCGCGTGAGCGCTTCGGCAAGCATGCCCAGAATCGTGTCGGAGGAGGCGGGCCGGTTCATTGCGGTATCCTTGGCTGTTTGCGGCATAGCGCGGCGGCTTTGCCGCAGGCAAGACAAGGCCATGCATAGGCCTCAAAGGCCTGAATTGGAGGCATCAAAGAGCCTGATTCCGTTGCAATCCGGGCTTTCACCAGTATAGTCCCCGCCGATTTGGCGGTTCTGCCGAAACTGCGCTGCCGCCCACCAAAAAGCCCCCGAGGAGACCATGTTTATTACCCCCGCTTATGCTCAAGGCGCGCCTGCTGGCGGCAGCGACATGCTGGTTTCGCTGCTCCCCTTCATCGCAATCTTCGTAATCATGTATTTCCTGATCCTGCGCCCGCAGCAGAAGCGGGTGAAGGCGCATACGGAAATGGTGAAGAACCTGCGCCGCGGCGACACCGTCATTACCAACGGCGGCGTGATCGGCAAGATTTCGAAAGTCATCGACGATCACGAAGTCGAAGTCGAAATCGCCGACGGTGTGAAAATCCGTCAGGTCAAGCAAATGGTGACCGAGGTTCGCGCCAAGGGCGAGCCGGTCAAGGAATAGCGGCAGCCCGCTCCTTCGTCCTTCGCGTTCGGGAATCTGAGCAATGCATTTTTCCACCTGGCGGGCATTTGCGATCATCGTGGTTGCCGCGCTCATTTGCGCGATCGCGATTCCGAATATGCTGCCGCAGGCGACCTTCGACGCGCTTCCGAACGTGCTGAAGCGCAAGATGGTGCTCGGCCTCGATCTCCAGGGCGGCTCGCATCTGCTCCTGCAAGTCGACGCAGACTTCGTGCGCAAGGAGAAAGGCGAGAACCTTCGCGACGATGTGCGCCGGGTGCTGCGCGATACGAAGATCGGCTACACGAATCTCACGCTTCAGGGCCAGACGGTTTCCGTTCGCATCCGCGACGAGAAAGACGTGCAGGAAGCGCTCCGCAAATTGCGCGAACTGTCCCAGCCGCTTACCGGCGTATTCTCCGGTTCGAACATCCAGGACCTCGAGATCACCGAGAACGGCGGCCTTATCCGCCTCGCCATTACGCCGGCCGGAATCACGCAACGCGTCGGCCAGTCGGTCGAGCAGTCGATCGAAATCGTCCGCAAGCGCGTCGACGAACTCGGCACGGTCGAACCGTCGATCCAGCGGCAAGGCCTCGACCGCATTCTCGTTCAAGTGCCGGGTCTCGATAACCCGAAGCGCCTGATCGATCTCATCGGCCAGACCGCCAAGCTGACATTCCGCATGGTCGACATGACGACGTCGGTGCAGCAGGCGCAGGCGCAGCCGCCGGCGGATGCTGAGGTGCTGCCCTCGAACGAGGGGCAGCCTTATGTCATCGAAAAGCGCATCGTCGTAGCCGGCGAAGATTTGATCGATGCGCAGCCCGGCACCGACCAGCGTACCGGCGAATGGGTCGTGAACTTCCGCTTCAACAGCGCGGGTTCGCGGCGGTTTGCGAACGCGACCCGCGACAATGTCGGCAGGCCCTTTGCCATCGTGCTCGACAACAAAGTAATTTCCGCGCCGGTCATCCGCGAGCCGATCCTGGCCGGCGCCGGTCAGATTTCCGGTAGCTTCACCGCGCAAACGGCGAACGACCTTGCGATCCTGCTGCGCGCAGGCGCGCTGCCGGCGCCGCTCACCGTGATCGAAGAGCGGACGGTCGGCCCCGGTCTCGGCGCTGACTCGATTTCGGCAGGCATCAAGGCTGCATGGATCGGATCGATCTTCGTCATCATATTCATGCTCGTGACCTACGGCTTGTTCGGCCTGTTCGCGAACATCGCGGTTGCGGTGAACGTCGGCATGATCCTCGGCATCCTCTCGATGCTCGGGGCGACGCTGACGCTGCCCGGTATCGCGGGCATCGTGCTCACGGTCGGCATCGCGGTTGACAGTAACGTGCTGATCTATGAGCGCATCCGCGAAGAGGTGAGGGCCGGGCGCTCGGCGCTCTCGGCGCTGAACGCCGGTTTCGACCGTGCGCTTGCAACCATTCTCGACTCCAACCTCACGACGTTTATCGCCGCCGCCGTGCTGTTCTATGTCGGTACCGGCCCCGTGCGCGGCTTCGCGGTCACGTTCGGTCTCGGCATCCTGACCACGCTGTTCACCGCTTTCACCTTCACCCGTCTTCTGGTTGCACTCTGGTATCACTGGTGGCGCCCGAAGACGCTTCCGATCTGACGGAGCTGATCCTCGATGCGCATTCCGCTGCTTCGTCTGGTCCCGGACAACACCAATCTCGATTTCTTCCAGTTCCGCCGGTTCAGCTTTCCGGTGTCGGCGATCCTGTCGCTGCTCGCGGTCCTCGCCTATTTCCACTACGGCTTGAATCTCGGCATCGATTTCAAAGGCGGTACGCTGATTGAAGTGCAGAGCAAGACGCCGAAGGTGGATATCGCCGCGATGCGTACGACGCTCGAAAAGCTCCAGCTCGGCGAAATTCAGCTCCAGCAGTTCGGAGACAACGAAGTGCTGATCCGCGTGGCGCAGCAGCCGGGTGGCGATCAGGCGCAGCAGGAAGTCGTCGCGAAAGTACGCGGTGCCCTTGGTGAAAGCGTCGAGTATCGGCGCGTCGAGGTGGTCGGCCCCCGCGTCTCTGCGGAATTGCTGGGTTACGGCATCATCGGCCTCGGGCTCGCGATCATCGGCATCCTGATTTACCTGTGGTTCCGCTTCGAGTGGCAATTCGCGCTCGGCGCGATGATCGCGAACATCCACGACATCGTGCTTACGATCGGATTCATGGCCGTGACGCAGATCGATTTCGATCTGACTTCGGTTGCGGCATTGCTCACCATTCTCGGCTATTCACTGAACGACACGGTCGTCATTTACGACCGCGTTCGTGAACTGCTGCGCAAATACAAGCGCATGCCGATGGCTGAGTTGCTGAACGCAGGCGTCAACCAGACGCTGTCGCGTTCGGTCATCACGCACTTGACCGTCACGCTCGCATTGATCGCGCTACTGATCTGGGGCGGCCGGGCGATCCACGGCTTCGCTGCGGTCATGACTTTCGGCGTGGTGCTGGTTGGCACCTATACGTCGATCTTCATCGCGGCTCCGATGCTGATGTATCTCGGCGTGGGTGCGCATCGCGAGCGGGCTTCCGGCGACGGCGCATCCGAGCGCTCGTGAGCGTTTCAAAAAGCGACCCCCATTTTCCGGGGCGGGCGCCCATCGACGGCTACGGGCAGGGCGGCTTTCGCTTTGCCGGGATGTCGCATCGCGGCTCGCTC
>JAGXQU010000149.1 GCA_018335895.1 Hyphomicrobiales bacterium
GATGCCCGGCACAAGGCCGGGCATGACGAAATTGGATGGGAAAGCTCAGCTCGCTTCCGCGAGCAACGACAATTGCCGCGGCGCGATTTCGCCGTTCCTGTCGGTGAGCGGGGTCGGGTACTCGCCGGTAAAGCAATGGTCGGTGTATTGCGGGCGCTCGGCGTTGCGGCTGCCTTCGCCCATCGCGCGGTAGAGCCCGCCGATGGAAAGGAAGGCGAGACTGTCCGCGCCGATGTATTTCCGCATGCCCTCGAGATCGTGGTTCGCGGCGAGCAACTTGTCCTTGTCCGGCGTGTCGATGCCGTAGAAGTCCGGATGCGTGATCGGCGGGCTCGCGATGCGGAAGTGCACTTCCTTTGCGCCGGCCTCGCGCATCATGCGCACGATCTTCACCGAGGTGGTGCCGCGCACGAGCGAGTCGTCGATCAGTACGATGCGCTTGCCCGCCACCGCCGCCTTGTTGGCGGAGTGCTTCATGCGCACGCCGAGCTCGCGGATCTGCTGCGTCGGCTCGATGAAGGTGCGGCCGACATAGTGGTTACGGATGATGCCAAGTTCGTAGTTGAGGCCGGAAGCCTGCGCGAAACCGATCGCGGCCGGCACGCCGCTATCGGGCACCGGCACCACGATGTCGGCATTCGCCGGAGACTCGCGCGCAAGCTCGGTGCCGAGATTGCGGCGCACCTGATAGACGCTTTTCCCGCCCACGATCGAGTCGGGCCGCGCGAAATAGATATATTCGAAGATGCAGGGCCGCGGCGGCATTAGCGGGAAAGGCTTGTGCGACTCGACGCCGTCCTCGCTGATGACGATGACTTCGCCGTTCTCGACGTCGCGGACGAACTTCGCGCCGATGATGTCGAGCGCGCAGGTTTCCGAGGTCAGGATCGGCGCGCCGTTCAGTTCGCCGAGCACCAGCGGGCGGATGCCCTGCGGGTCGCGCGCGCCGACGAGCTTCTTGTTGGTGAGCCCTACGAAGCTGTAGGCGCCTTCGATTTCGCGGATCGCATCGACGAAGCGCTCGACGAAGCGGGCGCGCTTGGAGCGGGCGAGAAGGTGCAGAATGACTTCGGTGTCCGAGGTCGACTGCATGATGGCGCCGTCGCGGACCAATTGGCGGCGGAGCGAGAGGGCGTTCGTAAGGTTGCCGTTATGCGCGACGGCAAAACCGCCGCCCGAGAGTTCGGCGAAAAGCGGCTGGACGTTGCGGAGGATGGTTTCGCCGGTGGTGGAGTAGCGCACATGGCCGACCGAGGCGTGGCCGGGGAGGCGTTCGATCACCTCGCGTTTCGAGAAGGTGTCGCCGACGAGGCCCATGCGGCGTTCGGAGTGAAACCGCTTGCCGTCATAGGCGACGATGCCGGCCGCTTCCTGACCGCGATGCTGTAGGGCATGCAGCCCTAGCGCGGTGAGGGCGGCTGCGTCCGGGTGGCCGAAGATGCCGAATACCCCGCACTCTTCGCGCAGCGTGTCGCCCATCGCCTGTTTGTCCAGGTCGTCGCTGGTAAAGTGGGCCGTCTCGTTCGCCACGGTCATAGCAAGCCCTTACCGGTAGCGCGTCATTGCGAAGGCGCGCGGGTACTTTCGATCAGCTGATTGAAGCCCGCCCGATCGTTGCGCTTGTAGGCAGGCTCCGTCGAATTCGTGTTTGCTTGCGAGGAGCTCTTGTCGGCTCCCCTTTCGGTGCGCCCGGGTGGCGTCGGCGCGGGATTGGTATTGGGAGGCGGCACTTGCTGCTCGTCGCCGCGCGGCTTTCTTAAGCGCTGCAAGATGGCGTTTTCAGGATCGTCCGGCAGCACCGACTTCAGCCAGTCGCCGGTGCTTTGGAGGATCGGGCGGGAGCGCGCGTTCTTGACCCAGTCGGGCTCGGTCTTCGCAGGCACCAGCCAGGTGAAGAACAGGAACGCGACCACCATGATGACGAGGCCGCGGGCGAGGCCGAACAGGAAGCCGAGCGAGCGGTCGAGCGCGCCGATGCGGCTGTCGAGCACAAGGTCCGAAATCTTCACTGTGAACAGCGAGACGAGCAGGAGCGTCAGCAGAAACACGCCGCCGACCGATAGGCCGGTCGCGAACAGGTCGTTCTGGACGTACTGCTTCACCAGAGGCAGCACGCGGGAATAGGTATAGAGCGTGACGATGGCGGCGATCACCCAGGAGGCGATCGAGAGGATTTCGCGCATGAAGCCGCGCACCATCGCCAGCACGCCCGAAATCAGCATGACCGCGAGAAGCCCGAAGTCTAACGCGGTGGGGGTCATCGAATACGCTGCTCCGCCTTGGATTGCCGCCGATTATGGGCCGATTCGGACGCCCCGGGGTCTTCGCGGCATGCATATAGCCCCTCGATCCGCTTCCGTCACCCGGCGCGGCACGCGATGCACGTCCTTAATCCGGGCATGGTGACCGGAAGGTTCAGGCTAGCGCCGGAGCCGCAGGCGGAAGGAGCGGGTCAGCGCGGCGATCAGGTCCGTGACCACGCTTAAGAAAAGGGCGGCGATCCCCATCATGACAAAGGGCTTGGTTACGAGCCGGAGCCCGGTCCAGTCCTTCGGCCAGAACAGGCGCATATACTCGAGCGCGAGTTCCCGCGAGCGGGCGCCCGTGAACCATGCCGGCAGGTCGCGCGGGCGGTAGAAGAGGTCGATCAGGACGACCGCGATCGCAAAGATCAAAATGCCGCGGACGGCCCCGAACAGAAGTCCCAGCAGCCGGCTCGGCGTCGTGATCCACGGGCTCATGCCGAAGTGCGAAACCCACGCCGCGATCAGGAAGGTGACGAGGGTCGCGCCGAGGAAGACGTAGGCCGCCATGTAGCGGAACGACGGCCGCACCCATTGCGCGAAACCCGCGTTCAGCGCGTAAGCATAAACCACGGCCAGCGCCACGCCGAAGCAGGCGAGCCCGATCGCTTCGCGCAAGAGCCCGCGCGCCCAGCCGAGGATCGCGGAAAGCAGGACGACCGCGACGAAAATGCCTTCGAGCAGCGTGAATTGCATTGTCCGCTTACCCCGCGTCGCGGCTCGGCAGGCGGCGGACCTTCTGCGCCGCTGCGCCGATGTCGGCGACCAGCGCGTCGAGTGCCGCCACGGTGCGGACGCTCAAGCCTTCGGAACTGTCGCCGCGCCCGGCTTCCGGGATCACGGCGCGGGCGAAGCCGAGCTTCGCCGCTTCCTTCATGCGTGCGGTTGCCTGCGGCACGGCGCGCACGGCGCCGGTGAGCGAGGCTTCGCCGAAATACACGCAGTCGGCGGGCAGCGGCACGTTATAGAGCGATGAGATGAGCGAGGCTGCGATCGCAAGATCGGCGGCGGGTTCGGTGATGCGAAGACCGCCTGCGATGTTGAGATAAACATCCTGTTGGCCGAGGCGGACACCGCAACGTGCTTCGAGGACGGCCAAGATCATCGAGAGGCGGCTTTGCTCCGCACCGACCACCGCGCGGCGCGGGGTGCCGAGCGAAGTGGGCGCGACCAGCGCCTGGATTTCGACGAGCAAAGGCCGCGTGCCTTCCATGCCGGCGAAGACGGCGGTGCCCGGCGAAGACGTGTCGCGGTCGGACAGAAACAGCGCGGAAGGATTTTCCACTTCTTTCAGTCCGCCGCCGGTCATTTCGAACACGCCGATCTCGTCGGTCGGGCCGAAGCGGTTTTTCATCGCGCGAAGGATTCTGAATTGGTGCGCGCCGTCGCCTTCGAACGAAAGCACGGCATCGACCATATGCTCGACCACGCGGGGGCCTGCGATCTGCCCGTCCTTGGTGACGTGGCCTACGAGCACGATGGCGGTGCCGGATTTTTTCGCGAAGCGGAGGAACTGCTGCGCGGAGCCGCGCACCTGCGTGACGGTACCCGGCGCGCTCTCGACGGTCTCGGTCCACATGGTCTGGATCGAGTCGATGATCGCAAGCGCGGGCGGTGTGCCTTCGGAAAGCGTGGCCACGATATCTTCGACATTGGTTTCGGAAGCGAGTTCGACCGCCGCGTCGGTGAGGCCGAGGCGCTGCGCGCGCATGCGTACCTGATCGATGGCCTCTTCGCCGGAGACATAGACGACACGGCGCTTCTTTCGGGCGAGCGCAGCGCTTGCTTCGATGAGGAGCGTGGACTTGCCGATGCCGGGATCGCCGCCCAGGAGGATCGCGGAGCCGCGCACGAAGCCGCCGCCGGTGACGCGATCGAGTTCCTTGATGCCGGAGGCCACGCGCGGCGCTTCCTCCGATTTTCCGGAGAGCGGCTCCAGCACGAACAGCCGGCCCTTGCGCGAAGTGCGCTGGGTCGCGGGCACGGAGGCCTGCGCGGCCGTTTCTTCGGTGATCGTATTCCACTCGCCGCAGGATTCGCACTTGCCCTGCCAGCGCGGGGTTACCGCGCCGCAGCTTTGGCAGACGAAGGTCGAGCGGGCTTTGGCCATGAGGGGAATCGCTTTGTCGGTAATAACCAACGATAACACTAACCCAATCGTCATGCCCACGCTTGTCGCGGGCATCTCTATTCTCAAGGCAGTACGCGATTGATTGAGATGGCCGGGACAAGCCCGGCCATGACGAAAAATCAATCCTTCTTCGCCGGCAACAGATTGCCTGCGAGATCGGAGAGCTTCGGGCGTGGGAGCGCGGCAAACGGCAGGGGCCTTGTCACTTCGATCGCGGCGATGCCGAGGCGGGCGGTGAGCAATCCGTTCAACACGCCTTCGCCGAGTTTCGCGGAAAGTTTGGCGGCAATCCCGTGCCCGAGCACCTGCTGCACCAGACTGTCGCC
>JAGXQU010000150.1 GCA_018335895.1 Hyphomicrobiales bacterium
CCTCCGCGCCGGCGAAAACCTGGCGGCCTTCCGCGGAAGAAGCGCGCCCGCCGCAAGTCCGCACCCCGCCGCCAAGGCCCGCAGCCCCCACGCGGCCACCGGCACCGGACGACGAAGACTTCGAAATCGAACAGCGGTTGCAAAGAATTGCCCGCAGCACCCGTGCCAACGGGCCGAGACCGCACGCGCATCCGCCGCATGTGCCGATACCGGGTGAGGGAATTCTTGCGGCGGAAGGTTTGCAGAAGACCTATGGCAGCCGCCGCGTCGTCAACGACGTTTCGATCGACGTGATGCGCGGCGAGGCCGTCGGTATTCTCGGGCCGAACGGCGCGGGCAAGACCACTTGCTTCTACATGGTGACCGGACTCGTCGAACCCGACGCGGGATATATCTCGCTCGACGGCCACGACGTCACGAAGCTTCCGATGTATCGCAGAGCCAGGCTCGGGATCGGCTATCTGCCGCAGGAAGCCTCCATCTTCCGAGGATTGAATGTTGAGAACAATCTGCGCGCGGTGCTGGAAGTCGTCGAGCCGAACAAGGCGCGGCGCGAGCAGCGGCTGAACGAACTCTTGGACGAATTCCAGATCCAGCACATCCGCAAGTCGCCTTCGATCGCGCTTTCCGGCGGCGAGCGCCGCCGCGTCGAAATCGCGCGCGCGCTTGCGACCAACCCGAGCTACATGCTGCTCGACGAACCCTTCGCCGGCATCGACCCGATCGCGGTCGGCGACATCCGCAAGCTCGTTCGCCATCTCACGCGGCGCGGCATCGGGGTGCTGATCACCGACCACAACGTCCGCGAAACGCTGGGCCTGGTTGATCGCGCCTACATCATCCATTCCGGGGCGGTGCTGATGGAAGGCACGCCCGAGGAGATCGTGGAAAGCGACGAGGTCCGCCGCCTCTATCTCGGCGAGGAGTTTCAGCTCTGATGGCAATCTCGCAGAAGCTCGAGATGCGCACGAGCCAGGGGCTCGTGATGACGCCGCAGCTGATGCAGGCGATCAAGCTTCTGCAACTGTCGAACCTCGATCTTGTGGCATTCGTCGAAGCGGAACTCGAACGCAATCCGCTCCTGGAGCGCGAGGAAGGCGCGGAAGCCGAGCGCGGCGACGGCCCGCAGCCGGAGACCGCGGCGGAAGATTTTTCCGATGACGGCGACTCCGGCTCATCTTCTTCCGGCGACGACTGGATGGAAGACCGCTACGAAAGCCGCGCTGCGATGGAAGAACAGCTCGGCACCAATCTCGAGAACGTTTTTCCGGACGACGCGCCTTCGGCTCCCGCCGAGGCGACGCCCGCGGCACAGGAGCCGGCCGCCTATTCCGAATGGGCGAGCGTCGGTTCCGGCGGACGCGCGGAAGACGATTACAATCTCGAAGCGTTCGTTTCGGCGGAAGTCACACTACCCGAGCATCTTTCGCGTCAGCTTTCGCTCAGTCCGCTCGATCCGGTGCAACGGCTGATCGGTCAGCACCTGATCGATTCGGTCGACGAAGCCGGATATCTGCGCGGCGATCTAGAGGGCATGGCCGAAAAGCTCGGCGCACCGCGCGGCCAGATCGAAAGCGTGCTCTCCGAAATCCAGACGTTCGACCCGCCCGGCGTCGGCGCCCGCGATCTCGCCGAGTGCCTTGCCATTCAGTTGCGCGAACGTAACCGCCTCGATCCTGCGATGAAGACGCTGATCGACAATCTCGATCTGCTGGCCAAGCGCGACTTCGCGCAGCTGCGAAAGCTCAGCAACGTCGACGAGGAAGACCTCGCCGACATGATCGCCGAATTGCGCCGTCTGAACCCCAAGCCGGGCCTCGTCTTCGGCGGAGGCGTCGTGCAGCCGATCGTGCCGGATGTGTTCGTGCGTCCTGCCTCCGACGGCGGCTGGAACGTGGAGTTGAACTCCGACACGCTTCCGCGCGTGCTGGTGAACCAGACCTATTATTCGCGCGTTTCCAAGAGCCCGATCTCCGACAAGGAGAAAGCCTTCCTCACCGAATGCATGCAGACCGCGACCTGGCTCACCCGTTCGCTCGATCAGCGCGCCCGCACGATTCTCAAGGTCGCGACCGAAATCGTGCGCCAGCAGGACGCGTTTCTGGTGCAGGGCGTGCAGCATCTGCGGCCGCTGAATCTCCGCATGGTCGCCGACGCCATCCAGATGCACGAATCCACGGTCTCGCGCGTCACTGCCAATAAATATATGGCCACGCCTCGCGGTATCTTCGAGCTGAAGTATTTCTTCTCGTCTTCGATCGCCTCTTCCGAAGGCGGCGAGGCGCATTCCTCGGAAGCCGTCCGCGACCGCATCAAGCGGCTGATCGACGAGGAAAGCCCGGACGACATCCTGTCCGACGATACCATCGTGACGAAACTGAAAGACGCCGGCATTGACATCGCGCGGCGCACGGTTGCGAAATACCGCGAGGCGCTTCGCATCCCGTCGTCCGTTCAACGCCGCCGCGAAAAGCGTTCCAGCCCGGTCTCAAACTAGAGCAAAGCGAGTAAGAAAGAATGTTGCGCGTATCAGGAAAGAGTGTCGACGTAGGCGATTCGCTGCGGGAGAGAATCACCGAGAAGGTCGGTGAAGCGCTTTCGAAATATTTCCAGCACGGGTCGTCCGGTCATGTGACGATCTCGCGCGAAGGTTCCGGCTTCCGCGCGGACTGCGTTCTTCATCTCGATTCGGGAACGGTGCTCGAGGCGCATGGCGTTGCGCAGGATGCAATCGCGGCCGCGGACGACGCGGCGGTGAAGATCGAAAAACGTCTGCGCCGCTACAAGCGCAGGCTGAAAGACCGTACCGCCACCATACGCGCGCATGAAGCGCACCAGCTTGCGGCGAGCTACGTGATCGAAGCGCCGGATGAGGACAAAGAAGAGCAGGAAGGCTGGTCGCCGGTGACGATCGCCGAATCGACCGCTGCCCTGCGCGAACTTTCGGTCAGCGATGCCGTGGCGGAACTCGATCTCACCGGCGCGCCGGTCGTGGTGTTCCGCCACGCCGGAAGCGGCGGCATTAACATCGTTTACAAGCGGTTGGACGGTAACATCGGATGGATCGATCCTTCCCCAGCGCCCGGCAAATAGGACGTTGACCGGGCGGGGCACCGCCCCTATACCCCCGCCTTCGGTCACCCCGGGACGTGTTGCGAATGAATGGCAACGCGCTTTGGAACCGGAAATAAACGGATCAGAGGCCATGCCGCTTAGCGATTTGCTCGCACCGAACGCGGTCTTCCCCTCGCTCAAGGCAACCAACAAGAAACTCGCGATTCAGGAATTGGCTGCGCATGCAGCAAGCCTGACCGGCCATGACGAGCGGGAGATTTTCGAGACGTTGTTGCGCCGCGAGCGGCTTGGCTCGACCGGCGTCGGCGGCGGCGTTGCTATTCCACACGGCAAATTGCCGAAGCTCGACAGGATTGTGGGCCTGTTCGCGCGCCTCGATG
>JAGXQU010000151.1 GCA_018335895.1 Hyphomicrobiales bacterium
AGCAGAAGCTTGCCGCGCGCGAGGAGAACCGCGCACCGGTACTTTCGGAGCTTGCCGCACTTGATGACGCTGCATTTCGTACGCGCTTCTCGAAATCGCCGGTCAAGCGCTCAGGCCGCGAGCGCTTTCTTCGGAACGTTCTGATTGCGATCGGCAACGCGGAAACCGTGGCGCTCGTGCCGGATGTGCTTGCGCTGCTCGACGACGAATCGCCGCTCGTGCGCGGCGCGGCGGTGTGGGCTGCATCTCAGCTCATGAACGCCGACGAATTTGCGGCGCTGAAGGCGAAACGGGCTCCCGCGGAGGCCGATACGTCCGTCGCAGCCGAATGGGACGCTGCCTAAGGCGCGCTGATTTCAGCTGCAAGTTCGTCCACGACGCGCAAGAGTCGCTCGATATCTTCCGGCCTCGACAGCCGATGATCCCCGTCCTTGATCAGCGTGATCGTCACATCGTCCTGCGCGAGGCAGGAAACGAGTTTCATCGCGTGCTGCCACGGCACATCCGGATCGAGCACACCTTGCAGAATCCGCACCGGACATTTCGCCTGCACCGGCTTGTCCATAATCAGGTGCTTGCGGCCATCTTCGATCAACTCCCTCGTGATCGGATAAGGGTCCTCGCCGTAGGCGGAGGGCCGCTGCCATTGTCCTGTGGTTTCGATCTCCCTGCGGACTTCCTCCGGGAAGTTCTTCCACATCAGTTCTTCGGTGAAGTCCGGGGCGGGCGCAATTAGCACAAGCCCGGCGAGTCTCGCGTTTGGCGCGAGCGCAGGATTCTCCGCAAGCGCCCGCGCAAGCAGCAGCGCCATCCAGCCGCCCATCGAGGAGCCGACCGCGATCTGCGGTCCTTTCGCGCGGGTTCCGAATACCGCGAGCGCGTCTTCGAGCCATTTCGAGATCGTGCCGTCTTCGAATATGTCGCCCGACTCGCCGTGCCCGGAATAGTCGAAGCGGATGCACGCGCGCCCCTGTTTCTCGGCGTGCTCGTGCAATGCGACAGCCTTGGTGCCCTTCATATCGGACTTGAATCCGCCGAGCCAGAACAGGCCGGGCGCAGTTCCTTCGCGTGCACGAATAGCAATACGCCGTGGCGGATTACCTACCGATAGATATTCGGGCGCAATGTTCATCTGCGCCGCGTAATATGCCGGCGAAGTGAAGGCAAGTTGCCTTGCGAATGCCGCATCCGGATTTTAAGAATCCGCCCGTGCCGATTCCCGCGAACCAGCTGAACGAGCGCCCCCTGACCGTGGTGCAGGTCATTCCCGACCTGCAACCGAGCGGCGCAGTCAATAATGCGATCGAAATCGCGGAGGCGCTGACGCGCGGCAGGCATCGCGCGGTGATCGTTTCTGAAGGCGGCCGCATGCAGGATGCCGCCGAACGGGCGGGCGCGACCGTCATCAAGCTTCCGGTTGCGACCAAGAACCCGGCGCAGATGATCGCCAACGCGCGGAAGCTCTCGGAACTGTCGAGCCATCTTTCCGCCGATCTTCTGCATGCGCAGAGCCGCGCCCCGGCATGGAGTTGCCTGCTCGCGAGCCGTACTTCCAAGGTGCCGTTCATCGCGACCTACGACGGCAGCTTCTCCGAACGTAATCCGCTGAAGCGCCTCTACAACAGCGTCATGGTGCGCGGCTGCCGTGTAATCGCGCCGGGCGAGCGGCTTGCGAGAATGGCGGAAGAACGCTACGGCACCGCGCGCGAAAAAATTTCCGTGGTGCCGCACGCAATCGATTTCGAATCCTTCAACCCCGCGAACGTCGATCCGGTGAAGCGCGCATTGCTCGCGAGCCAGTGGGGCATCGAGCCGCGCGACCGCGTGATCCTGCTGCCGGGCAGGCTTTCGCGTCCCAAGGCGCCGCATCTTCTGGTCGAGGCCGCAGCGCGTCTGCGTGAAGCGGGCCTCAAGGATTTTTTGTGCGTCTTTGCGGGCGAGCACCCGGCACGCTCCGGCTACGCCGGCGAAGTCTGGGATCAGGCTCATCAGCTCGGCTTGTCCAACCGCGTGCGCTTCGTCGGCTATACCGACGATATGCTCTCGGCTTATTCGCTGGCCGACATCGTGGTCTGCACCACGATGAGCCAGGGCGGTCATCGCCGCGCGGTGCTGGAAGCGCAGGCCATGGGTGTACCCGTCGCCGTTTCCGATTCCGAAAACGGCGACGAGATCGTCCGGGCCGCACCTTTTGTTTCCGACGCTCGGGCGACCGGCGTGCTCTATCCCTCCGGCGATAGTTCGGAACTCGCGCAGACGCTGTTCAAGCTCTTGGCGATGGGCGCGCCCGCGCGCCGCGCCATGGGCGTACGCGGACGCGAGTGGATCGCCTCGCATTTCTCGAAGGAAACCTTCGCGGAGCGGCTGCTTGCCGTCTATCGCGATGTCGTCGCCAAGTCCGCCCGGTGACACACCGTCCGGCCCGGCCAAACCGGCTTGGCGCCGAGAATTGACTTGCCGGTCGTTTGTCACGATCTTTCCACTGCTTCGCTTCTCCGCGCCTGCCTTCCCTTGAAGGTTGCGGTCCGGTAAAGCCCTGCATTCGTTTCAACAGCTAGAGGAGACTGCCCCCATTCGTCGTCCCATGAGAACCGCGGCGCCCGTGCAGAAAGATGGCCCGCGCATCAACGAAGAAATCCGCGTCCGCGAAGTTCAGCTGATCGATGCCGATGGCGAGAACCGCGGGACCGTTCCGACCCAGGAAGCCCTCCAGATGGCGAAAGACGCGGGCCTCGACCTTGTCGAGATCTCGCCGAACAACAATCCGCCGGTCGTAAAGATTCTGGATCACGGCAAGTTCAAGTTTCAGGCGCAGAAGAAAGCCGCCGAAGCGCGCAAGAAGCAGAAGACCGTCGAGGTCAAGGAAATCAAGCTGCGCCCCGGCATCGACAAGCACGACTACGACGTCAAGATGCGGTCGATTCAGCGCTTCTTCGAAGAAGGCGACAAGGTGAAGGTCACGTTGCGCTTTAGAGGGCGCGAAATGGCCCACCAGGAGCTTGGCTACAAGCTGCTGCAGAAGCTGAAAGAGGACACCAACACCATCGCCAAGGTCGAGATGGAGCCGATGTCCGAAGGCCGGCAGATCGTGATGATTCTGGCGCCGCGATAGTCCGCGGCGCCATTCCGTTCATTTCCTAGTTTGCGGCCGCCGCGCGCCGTTCGCGCTCGCGCGCGACCCGTCGTGCGGGCTTTGACATTCCGCTCAGCACGCTTGCGCCGACCGGCCAGGGCTTGTTCGCCCCGCTCACGACCGAAACGATGTCGCGCAACGGCAGGCGGTCGATCTCGGCCTGCGGGCGCGAGACGAAGAGATCGGCGTGATAGAAGCCATCCGCTTCGCGGCCGTAGGGGTCGAAACCCAGCGATTCCACCGCGCGCACGGTCTTGTCCATTTCGTCGAGGGTCGCGAAGCGGCGCTGCACGAAGGTCGCGCCCTCGAACTGCTCCGTGACGAGACCCTGATCCGCGAGCGTCTGGGCGACCGGACGGAAGGGAAACATGCGGAGCACGAAGGAAGCGACCCATGCCGGGCGGCCCTTGCGCGCGAGCTTCGCAAGCCGGTGAAACGTCTTGGCGGTGACGTAGCCGACACAGCCGGTGGAGACGATGATGTCTGCCTTCGCGAGTTGCTCGGCCTGCGCGGGCGTTGGATCTTCGCGCTCCAGATCGAGTGCATAGCCGAGATCGATCGCGCCACTCTCGCGGGCATAGCGTACGGCATTTTCCGAAACGTCGAGGCCGATTACGCGCACCCCCTCATGTTTCGGCCAGGCGCGATAGAAGGAGTGGTCGTGAGCGACAAGTTCCTGGCTCGAGAGCGACTGCAGGTGCGGGGAGATGTAGCGCTCGCGGATCGCGTCGTAGCCGAGCGCGTATTTCATCAGCGCGCCGTTCACGCCATAGGAGCAGCCGAGATCGAGCACGGTGACGGGCTCATCCTGCTGTTCGGCTCTGGCCTGAATGAGCTGGTTGAAGATCGGCTGCGCGAGATGCGGGATGATGTAGTCGAGCTGGCCGAGAACGCTGAAATAACGGCGAGGATCCGCCGAGACGTAGATGTCGTCAAAATTCGCCTTGCCGTCGTTAATGGCGGCAAAGGCAAGGTTCGCGGAATGGGTATTCATAGGCTGTAGCCTCCGGTTTGCGGACCGTACGGACCTCCGAAATTCATGGGATGGGCGGAGTCTGCCGCCCAAGCCAGAACATAGGGATGCTATCCCATTGAATCAACTAGAGATTCGTCTTCTGGGAGCATTTGCCGCGCTAAATCCGCCCTTGGGGCGTCCAAACCCCTGTCTCGCTTGAAAAATATGGCCGTCTCGTCTATCGAAACGGCCTTCGAGCCGACCGGCCAATGATCAGGGCTGCCGTGGCGGCTTTCGAGCGCTCAATTCCGAGCAATTACAGCGACTTAGGCGGGCATGCCCGGCGAAAGTCCATGGAGAGCAAAATGCCCAAGCTGAAGACCAAGTCCGGCGCGAAGAAACGTTTCAAGATTTCTTCGACCGGCAAGGTGATCTCCGGTCAGGCGGGAAAACGCCACGGCATGATCAAGCGGACCAACAGCCAGATCCGGAAGCTGCGCGGCACGCGCGTGATTTCGGAGTCCGACGCAGAACGCGTCCGCAAGATCTTCCTGCCGAACGGCTAAGCGCCGTTCGTTTTCCAGTTTTTATCTAACGGAGTTTCACCATGGCACGCGTCAAACGCGGCGTAACTTCACACGCCAAGCACAAGAAAACCTACAAGGCTGCGAAAGGCTTCCGGGGCCGCCGCAAGAACACCATCCGCACCGCGAAGGCTGCCGTCGACAAGTCGATGCAGTACGCCTACCGCGACCGCAAGGTGAAGAAGCGCACGTTCCGCGCGCTCTGGATCCAGCGGATCAACGCGGCCGTGCGCGAAGAAGGCCTCGTCTACGGCAAGTTCATCAACGGTCTGAACAAGGCCGGCGTCGAAGTCGACCGCAAGGTGCTCGCGGACCTCGCCGTTCACGAGCCGGCGGCGTTCAAGGCACTCTGCGCACAGGCTCGCGCCGCTCTTAACTGAGCGGGGCCCATGGCCGACCTTTCGAAGCTAGAGAACGATCTCTCCACGCAGATCGCGGGCGCGGCCGACGAA
>JAGXQU010000152.1 GCA_018335895.1 Hyphomicrobiales bacterium
CAAAGTTCCCTGCATGACGGTTCGGCAACGAAATAATGAAATGCAAAATCCGCCTGCGTTCGGGCTCAATCGCGGAATTTCCAACTCCATGCCTTCGCTTTACCGGCAAGGTTTTGGGAATCATTGCGATTTTCTTTCAAAGTAACTGGAGTAGCCCTGCACTCCGGCGCTCGCTTGCGCGCGAAAATTCTTGAAAAATTTTCCGGCGGCGCGGACAATCGTGGAAGCGCGGAACGTAAACGCAAAAGCCCGGCGCGCGGCCGGGCTTTTCAAAAGTTTTCGCTATGATTTCAGCGCGAACGCTTAGCCGAGCTTCTTTACGCGAGCAGTAAGACGCGAAACCGTACGCGAAGCGGTGTTGCGATGGATCACGCCGGTCTGTGCCGCGCGGACGATGGCGGGCTCCGCCGCCTTCAGCGCTTCGCGCGCCAGCTTCACATCGCCGCCGGTAATCGCTTCCTCGACCTTGCGCACGAGCGTGCGCATACGCGAGCGGCGATTGACGTTGATCTTGGTGCGGCGGGCGATCTTGCGCGACGCTTTTTTCGCAGAAGTCGTATTGGCCATGAAGCCTGAACCGTAAGTTTAGTTGTTCGAAAGCCGGAAGCGACCGCGAAAGCCGGTCTTGCTACGGCGCGCGTTCCTATAGGCGGGACGCATAGCCCCGTCAATCAAAGAATGCGGCGCAAAATCGCTATATTTTACCGGTGTTTGAAGCCCGGCGGGCGTTTGCCGACAAAGGCATTCATGCCTTCCTTCTGGTCGTGGGTCCCAAACAGCGACTGGAACAGGCGGCGCTCGAAGCGGATGCCCTCGGTGAGCGGGAGTTCGAACGAGCGGTTAACGCTTTCCTTGGCCATCATGACCGCGGGCAGGGACAGCCCCGCGATGGTCTCCGCGGCCTTAAGCGCTTCCTTCTGTAGATCGGCGAGCGGGACAATGCGCGCGACCAGTCCCGCACGCTCGGCTTCCTCCGCGCCCATCATGCGTCCGGTGAGCACAAGATCCATGGCCTTCGCCTTGCCGACGGCCTGGGTCAGGCGCTGCGTGCCGCCCGCGCCGGGAATGACGCCGAGCTTGATTTCGGGCTGACCGAACTGTGCGTTGTCTGCGGCGATGATCATGTCGCACATCATCGCGACCTCGCAGCCGCCGCCGAGCGCGTAGCCCGCAACCGCGGCGATCATCGGCTTCCGGAAACGGCCGACGCGATCCCATGCCGTAATAAAATCATCGACATAAGTCGAGGGAAACTGGAGCGGCTCCATTTCCTTGATGTCGGCACCGGCCGCGAAGGCCTTCTCCGAACCGGTGACCAGAACGCAGCCGACATTCGCGTCGTGCTCCCAGGCATCGAGCGCGGAGCAGATTTCGCCAACGATCTGGCGGTTCAGCGCATTCAGCGCCTTCGGACGGTTCAGCGTGATGACGCCGACGCGGCCTTTGGTTTCGACCAGGATGGTTTCGTAAGCCGTCCCTTGTTCAGACATGACGTTCCTCCATCGGCTCTTTGCTAGCCAAGGCAGCGGAGACCCGCAATCTCAGCGCTGACAGACCGGACAGTAATAGGTGGTGCGGGCGTTCTGGACGATCGCCCGGATTTTCCCCTTGCAGCCGCGGGTGGGGCATTTGACGCCCTCGCGGTCGTAGACGCGGAAGCGGTGCTGAAACATGCCGAGATCGCCGTCCGTTTTACGGTGATCGCGAAGCGACGAGCCGCCGGCCTCGATTGCTGCCGCGATTACCTTCTTGATCGCGGGAACAAGACGTTTCGCGGCGTCTGTAGGACCGCCTTTGCGGTCGGAGAGAACGCCGGCCGCCTTCTTCGGCGACAGGTGCGCGAGATGCAGTGCCTCCGACACATATATATTGCCGAGGCCCGCGACGATGCGCTGGTCGAGCAGCGCCGCCTTCAGGCTGGTTTTTCTTCCGGCGCAGGCCTGCGCAAGCAGGCCTGCGCTCAGCTTGTCGCCCAAGGGCTCAGGGCCCAGCCCCTTAAAGAGCGGGTGATCGTCAAGCCGGGCGGTGTCGCCAAGCAACATCGCGCCAAAACGGCGCGGGTCGTTGAAAGTGACGGTTGCACGCGGCTGCATGTGAAAGACGACGTGGTCGTGACTGGAAGCCACCGAGCGGGGATACATGAACTCGCCGGGCGAGGTTTCCTCGTTGCCGAGCAACACGCGAAACGAGCCTGACATGCCGAGATGCGTGATCAGGGTTTCGTCCCGCTCCAGATCGGCGAGCAGATATTTCGCGCGGCGGCGCAGGCGCAAAATCCTGCGGCCCTTCATGCGCTCGGCGAAATGCTCGGGCAGCGGCCAGCGCAGGTTCGCACGGCGCACTTCCAGCCGTTCCACGACAGCGCCTTCCATGACGGGCGCGAGACCGCGGCGTACGGTTTCGACTTCGGGTAACTCGGGCATACGGTAACGCTGTTTTCGCTGGACCGGATGGCGTGATAGCGAAAGCAGAACGCCCGCGCTATGGTCCGGGCGGCCCCACGGAACATCATGACGACGCAAGAGAATTCGACCCATTTCGGCTTTCGCGACGTGCCGCTTTCCGACAAGCAGCGCATGGTCGACGAGGTGTTTCATTCGGTCGCGGGCCGCTACGACCTCATGAATGACCTGATGTCGGCGGGCATGCACCGCGCGTGGAAGGACGCGCTGGTCTCGAAGCTCCGGCCGCCGCTGTCGGCGCAGAAATTTTCCGTGCTCGACGTGGCAGGCGGTACCGGCGACATTGCGTTTCGTATCGTAGAAGCCGGCGGCAGCGGTGTGGAAGTCACGGTCGCCGACATCAACGGCGAGATGCTCGCCGTCGGGCGCGAACGTGCGGAAGCGCGCGGTGTCGACCGCACGGTTCGCTTCGCCGAAGTGAACGCGGAATCGCTCGCCTTCCCGGATAAGCATTTCGACGCCGTCACGATTGCCTTCGGCATCCGCAACGTGCCGCGGATTCCGGTGGGTTTGAACGAAATGTTTCGCGTACTGAAAACCGGCGGCCAGTTCTTCTGCCTCGAATTTTCGCAGGTCGATGTGCCGGGGCTGGACGCGATCTATGACGCCTACTCGTTCCGTGCGATCCCGGAGATCGGGCGGTTGGTGACCGGCGACCGCGAGGCCTATCAGTATCTCGTGGAATCGATCCGCAAATTCCCTGACCGCGACGCCTTCGCAAAGCTGATGCGCGACGCAGGCTTCTCACGGGTCTCGGCCACGCCGATGAGCGGCGGCATCGTGGCGCTGCATTCCGGCTGGAAGCTCTGAACTTGTTGTCTGCAATCACGCACCTTTTCCGTCTCGGCCGCGCGGGCCTCGTGTTCGCGCGCGAGGGCGTGCTTGCGCTGATCGATCCCGTCATGCTGCCGCCGGGCGCAGCGCCGCTGGTGCGGATCGCGCGCCTGATCGAGCGGCGCGGCGCGGGCTCCAATGCGGTGCGGCTGGCTACTGCGCTCACGCGTCTCGGGCCTTCTTACGTAAAACTCGGGCAATTTCTGGCGACGCGGCCGGATGTGGTTGGCGCGCAGATTTCGCGCGATCTGGAGACGTTGCAGGATAAAATGCCGCCCTTCGACCAGAAGACGGCGGAAAAGATCGTCGCCGACGCGCTCGGCAAACCGGTATCTGAATTGTTCGTTTCCTTCAGTGCGCCGGTCGCAGCCGCCTCAATCGCGCAGGTTCATCGCGCGGAATTGCTCAAGGACGGGGAGAAAATTCCGGTCGCGGTGAAAGTGCTCAGGCCTGGAATCGAAGGGCGCTTCAGGCGCGACTTGGAGACCTTCTTCTTTGCGGCACGAATGGCCGAAGCGCGCGACCCGGAAGCGCGAAGACTGCGGCTGGTCGCGACCGTCGAGACGCTGGCGCGCTCAGTGACAATGGAAATGGATCTGCGGCTGGAAGCCGCCGCCCTTTCCGAGCTTGCTGAAAACACGAAGGAAGATCCCGATTTCCGCGTGCCGAAGGTCAATTGGGAGCATACCGCCCGTACGGTACTGACCACGCAATGGATCGACGGCATTCCGTTAAACGACCGGGAGCGGTTGCGCGCGGAGGGCCACGATTTAATCCGGCTTTCGAAGGTCATCATCCAGAGCTTTCTCCGGCAGGCGATCCGCGACGGTTTCTTTCACGCAGACCTTCATCCCGGAAACCTGTTCGTCGATGCGCAAGGCACTCTCGTTGCAGTCGATTGCGGCATCATGGGACGCCTCGGCCTGAAGGAGCGGCGCTTCCTCGCGGAAATTCTCTACGGCTTCATCACCAAGAACTGGTACCGCACGGCCGAGATTCATTTCGAGGCGGGCTATGTACCCGCGCATCACTCGATCGAAGACTTCGCGCAGGCGATCCGCGCGATCGGCGAGCCTATCCACGACCGGCCGGCGCACGAAATTTCGATGGCGAAGCTGTTAACGCTCCTGTTTGAGGTAACTTCGCTGTTCGACATGCGAACCAGGCCAGAACTCCTGCTGTTGCAGAAGACGATGGTGGTGGTCGAAGGGGTCGCGCGTACGCTCGACCCGCAGCTCGACATGTGGACCACAGCGGAGCCCGTGGTGCGCGAGTGGATCGAGCGGCATCTCGGCCCGATTGGGCGCATCGAGAATGCCGCGACCGAGCTTTCGGGAATTGCGCGCCTCGTTGGTGACGCCCCCCAATTGATGACCCGCGCATCCGCCGCCTTCGAGCGCTTCGACGAACAGACCCGCGAGGGCCTCGTGCTCGCACCTGAAACCGTCGACGCCATCGGCCGGGCGGAAGCCAGACACTGGCGCTGGGCCACGCTCGCGCTCTGGGCGATTGCGGGCCTCATTGCCGTCTGGCTGTTCCGCTAAGCCGCACTCTTATTAACGGTGTTTGCGCTTGCGATTGGCAGGCACCGCGCGGCATGCAATTATACAGAAGAGTTCTGATAATTGGCCCTGCGATGCCGAAGCGGGGCTGGAGTTCTGCGTAGAAAATGCCGCTTCAAGGCAAGAAAATTCTACTCGTCATCGCCGGCGGGATCGCGGCCTACAAGAGCCTCGACCTGATCCGCCGACTGCGTGAGCGCGGCGCCAAAGTGCGCGTGATCATGACCCGTGCGGCGCAGGAATTCGTGACCCCGCTTGCGGTCGGCGCAGTCGCGGGCGAGCGGCCCTTCACCGAACTTTTCGATCTTTCCGCCGAGTTCGACATCGGGCACATCCGCCTCGCGCGTGAGCCCGATCTCGTCGTGGTCGCGCCCGCCACCGCCGATCTCATGGCGAAGATGGTGCATGGACGCGCAGACGATCTCGCATCTACCGTACTGCTCGCTACCGACCGGCGCATTCTGCTTGCACCCGCGATGAACCCCGCGATGTGGAGCAATTCCGCGACCCGTAGAAACGTCGAGCGCCTGCAAGCTGATGGCATCGCTTTCGTTGGCCCCGAAGCGGGCGAAATGGCGGAAAGCGGTGAGCGGGGTGTGGGCCGCATGAGCGAGCCGCTTTCGATTGTCGCGGCAATCGAAAAGAATCTTTTCGAGCTTCCGGCGCGAGATGCACTGAGCGGCAAAAGAATCCTTGTCACCTCGGGTCCCACGCGCGAGCCGATCGATCCGGTGCGCTACATCTCGAACCATTCCTCCGGCAAACAGGGCCACGCGCTCGCGCGGATGGCGGCGCAGGCAGGCGCTGAGGTCGTGCTCGTGTCCGGTCCGGTAAGCCTGCCCGATCCTTCCGGCGTGAAGACGATTCATGTCGAGACTGCCGAGCAGATGCTGAACGCTTCCGAAGGCGCACTACCCGCCGACGCTGCGATCTTCGCAGCCGCGGTCGCTGACTGGCGCGTGGCAACGGAATCCGCGCAGAAGATGAAAAAGCAGGAAGGCAAGCTGCCTTCGCTTTCGTTCGCGGAGAACCCGGACATTCTGGCGACCGTCTCGCGGCATTCCAATCTCCGCCCGCGGCTCGTGATCGGCTTTGCCGCCGAGACCGAGAATCTGATCGATAACGCCCGCGCCAAACTCCTGAAAAAGGGCTGCGACTGGATCGTCGCGAACGATGTCTCCACGGGGACTGACACTTTCGGCGGCGCTTCGAACGAGGTGCACATCGTGTCCGCTACCGGAGTCGAAAGCTGGCCGATGCAATCGAAGGACGCGGTCGCAGCAGGGCTGGTCAGGAAGATTGCTGCTGCGCTCGGAGGCGCAAGATGACCGCGATTTCCTTCACGCGGCTCGAACACGGCAAGGACTTGCCGGCACCGGAATACGCGACTGCGGGCTCGGCCGGCATGGATCTCGTCGCCGCCGTCCCCGAAGGCGAGCCGATGAAAATTCTTCCCGGCGCGCGCGCCGCCGTTCCGACCGGGCTTGCCTTCGCCATCCCGCAAGGCTTCGAAGGCCAGGTGCGTCCGCGCTCGGGGTTAGCTTTGAAGAACGGCGTTACCGTGCTGAACGCGCCCGGAACGATCGATTCCGATTATCGCGGCGAGGTGAACGTCATCCTCGTCAACACCGGCAGTGAGCCGTTCGAAGTTTCGCGCGGCATGCGGATCGCGCAGATAATTTTCGCCCGCGTCGAACAGATGCAATTGCAGGAAGTGAATTCTCTCGACGATACCGCCCGCGGCAGCGGCGGTTTCGGCTCCACCGGTGTTCAGTCGTCACGAAAGAGTGCTTGAGTATGGCTCGTCTCTCCGAAAAAAGTTTGCTCGCCGTCGCCGCCGTCGTTGATGTCGCGATCCACTCCCGCGGCGCGCCGGTCGCGGCAAAAGCGCTTGCCGAGCGCCACAACCTTCCGCCGCGTCACCTGGAGCCGGTGTTGCAGGCGCTGGTTCATGCCGGAATCCTGAAAGGCGTGCGGGGTCCGCGCGGCGGCTATGAACTTGCACGTGAACGCCGCCGCATCTCGGTCGCGGAGATTTCGCAAGTTGCCGAAAGCTCGGAAGCGGAGAGCAAAGGCAAGAAGCCGCCGGTCGTCGCAAACGTGATCGCTCCTGCGCTCGCGAAGGCCGAACGCGCCTTCGAGGCGGCGCTCTCCGAGATCAGCATCGACGCGCTCTGCCGCGAGGCGGAGCGCGAGGGTATGAGCGAGAACAAAGCGACCGCGGATTTCAACATTTAATTTTCGTTGTTATTCGCTTCATCGACTTGAATACGTGAATATGCTAGGTCCGCGCTCCAATCAGCGTAGGCGCGTGGGAGCGAAGCATGACCAAGCCGGGCCGCGGCAAAATTTTCAATTCGATTACGGAAACCATCGGCAACACGCCGCTCGTGAAACTGAAGCGGCTGCCCGAGTCGCGCGGTATTTCGGCGAACATTCTCGCCAAGCTCGAATTCTTCAATCCGATCGCTTCTGTCAAAGACCGTATCGGCGTATCGATGATCGACGCGATGGAGCAGGCCGGCGTTCTGAAGAAGGACACTGTGCTTGTCGAGCCGACCTCCGGCAACACCGGTATCGCGCTCGCGTTCGTCGCCGCCGCGCGCGGCTATCGCCTCATTCTGGTCATGCCGGAATCGATGTCGCTGGAGCGGCGCAAGATGCTCTCGCTGCTCGGCGCTGAACTCGTGCTCACTGAAGCGGGACAAGGCATGCGCGGCGCGGTCGGCAAGGCCGAGGAGATCATCGCACAGCTCAAGAACGCGGTGATGCCGCAGCAATTCCGCAACCTCGCCAATCCGAAAATTCACCGCGAGACCACGGCCGAAGAAATCTGGAACGACACGAACGGCGAGATCGATGCGTTCGTAGCCGGCGTCGGCACCGGCGGCACCATTACCGGCGTCGGCCAAGTGCTGAAGCCCCGCCGGAAATCGCTGAAAATCATCGCCGTCGAACCCGAAGACAGTCCGGTGCTTTCCGGCGGTCAGCCCGGCCCGCATAAAATTCAGGGCATCGGCGCAGGCTTCGTTCCCGAAGTGCTGGACAGAAGCGTGATCGACGAAGTCGTCACCGTCGGCAACCAGACTGCGTTCGAAACCGCCCGCGCGCTGGCAAAGCTCGATGGCATTCCGGGCGGTATTTCCTCTGGCGCCGCGGTCGCTGCCGCGCTCGAGATCGGCAGCAGGCCGGACTACGCGGGCAAGAATATCGTCGTGATCTTGCCGAGTTTCGCCGAGCGCTACCTCTCCACGGCCCTGTTCGAAGGACTGTGAGCCCAAGCCCTCTTTTTTCCGGAGTCCACCGGGGTAAAGTGGCCTGATTCGCGGCCGCGGTGGGCTGCGAAAGAGGGCGAAATCTGCGGCCATGCCGGAAGCGGCGGGAACCGGCACATCGCTACCAAGAGGCAGACTGCTACCAAGAGGCAGACTCTTGCGCGCGAACCGGCCTGAAAGATGCGCGGCCCGTTCCGGTTTCGCGCTTGCGCTCACGCTTGTCCTGTCGCTTGTGTTCGTGACGTCAGCATCCGCCGAGCCCACGCTCGCCGACCGTCTAGTGGATTTCGTGCAAGCGCTGAGCCGGCAGGAAGTTACCTCGCTCGCGCTCACGCTCGGCATCCTTCTGTTCGCAGTCGTGACGGCCATCGCATTCCTGCGCTCGCGCGGCAGTGCCGCGGCGGAGCGCTCGGAAGCACGACGCGAGATCGCGCGGCTGCGCGCGGAAGCCGACCGCATGACGGCGCTTCTGCTCTCCGAGCCGCAGGTCGTCGTCATCTGGCGAAGCCTGAACGCCGAGCCCGTCGTGCTCGGCGATGTTGCCGGCATCAGCGGACTCGAGTCCTCGCGCAGGGTGCTCGCCTTCGGTTCATGGCTCGGCGCCGAACCTGCCGCGGCCATGGAAGCCGCGGTCGATGCGCTGCGCAAACGCGGCAAGGCGTTCGGGTTCTCGATCCTGACACCACGCGGTAAACATATCGAAGCCGAAGGCAGGCCGGTCGGCGGCGTTGCGGTACTGCGGCTGCGCGACATCACCGGCGCCAAGCGCGACTACGCGGCGGTCGCGGCCAAGCACAAGCAGCTCGAAGACGAGATCGAACTGGTTCGGAACCTTCTGGAACTGATGCCGGCCCCGGTCTGGATCAGGGACGCGGAAGGCAAGCTCGTGTTTGCGAACCGCGCCTATGCGAGCGCGGTCGAACAATCCGATCCCGACGAGGTGACGGCGCGCAACCTCGAGCTTCTCGACCAGCCGGTGCGCGCGGAGGCCGCGCGCGTACGCGCGCAGGACGTGCCGTTTCATCGCCGTGTCGGCGCGATCGTCGCGGGCAAGCGCCGCACGCTCGAAGTTTTCGAGGCCGGCACGAAACGCGGCGCGGCAGGCGTCGCGCTCGACGTCACCGAGGCGGAAATAGCGCGCAGCGAAATCGCCCGCATCAACGAAGCGCATCGCCGCACGCTCGACCAGATGCCGACGGCGGTTGCCATCTTCGGTGCGGACCGCAGGCTTTCGTTCTACAACACGGCCTATCTCTCGCTCTTCAAGCTCGACCCGGCATTCCTCGAAGACATGCCGGACGACTCCATGGTACTCGATAAGTTGCGCGCGCAGCGGTGCCTCCCCGAGATGAGCGACTTCCGCGGCTTCAAGGCGCAACTGCATGACGCCTATTCGTCGGTCGAGCCCAAGCAGACGATGTGGCATCTCGCCGACGGCCGCTCGCTCCGCGTCGCGATCAGCCCCAATGCGCAAGGCGGCGTCACCTATCTCTTCGACGACGTCTCCGAGGGTTACGCGCTCGCGAGCCGCTTCTCCTCGCTCGAGAACACGCAGAGTGAAACGCTGGACGCGCTTGCGGAGGCGGTCGCCGTATTCGGAATCGACGGGCGGCTGCAACTGCACAACAGCGCGTTTCAGGATCTCTGGCGCTTTTCGGACGTCGATCTTGCCGACAAGCCGCCGGTCGATGCGATCCGCCGCCTCTGCCGTGCGATCGAGCCCGGAAGCAACGAGGTCTGGAAGGAAATCGAAAAGGCCATTACCGAGTCCGGCGAGCGAAGGCCGGTCGCAAACCGGCTCGAACTTTCCGGAGCAAGAAGCTTCGACAGCGCGGTGATGCCGCTGCCCGACGGAGGCTATCTCGTCACGTTCCGGGATATCAGCGATACGGTTCGCGCGGAAAGAATCCTGCGCGAGCGCAACGCCGCACTGATCGCAGCCGACGCAGTCCGCGATACCGTTATCCGCTATATCTCGCACGACCTGCGTTCGCCGCTGAACAACATCTCGGGTTACGCGCAGTTCCTCGCCACCTCCGAAGCCGGGCCTTTGACAGACAGGCAGCGCGAATACCTCGGCCACGTGCAAGCATCGAGCGCGGAACTGCTTTCAATCATTGACGGCTTGCAGCTCGCAATCCTCGACGCGGGCGGGAAAAGCGCCGGGGCAGCGCAGGTGGAAATCCGCAAGCTGCTCGACACCGTCGCGGATAACGCGAGGGAGCGTCTCGCCGAAAAGCGGCTCTCGCTCGTGGTCGATGTCCCGGCCGGGATCGGCAGCTTCGCGGCGGATGAAGCGCGCGTGCGCCAGGTGATCGAGAACCTGGTGACCAACGCCGCCATGCACTCGCCGCGCGGCGAAAGCATCGGTCTTTCCGTGGAGCGGCGGCAGAGCGCGATCTTGTTTCATGTCTCCGACCGGGGGCCGGGCATCCCGAAAGACGTGCAGGAACGGCTGTTTCAGAACCTGGAAACCTTGCCGATCGATTCCACCCACCGCGGCGCGGGCCTCGGGCTATCCTTGGTGCGCTCGGCGATGAAGCTTCAGGGCGGCGACGTCGTCATCGACTCCGAGCCAAACCGGGGTACTGTTGTCACCTGCGTCTTCCCGTTAACGCCGCCGGACACGAAAAACACACCGACGACGCCTGCATGATTGCCCCGCAAAAAACCTGGGAGATCGTCGCACCCGACGAATTTGCGACCCAGGAACTGGCGCGCGACCTCGCTTCTGCGATTGCATCCGGAGATGTCATTGCGATCGGAGGCGAACTCGGCTCGGGCAAAACCGCGCTCGCACGCGCGGTCATCCGCGCGCTGGCTGAAGATGAACATCTCGAAGTGCCGAGCCCGACATTTACCCTGATGCAGGTCTACGAGTTGCCGCGCTTCGCCGTCGTGCACGCCGATCTTTATCGCGTGAACACGCTTGCCGAGCTTTCCGAGCTGGGGTGGGAGGAAGCCTCCGCGGGCGCGGCGGTGCTCGTCGAATGGCCGGAGAAAGCCGGGCCGCTTCTGCAGGCGGAGCGTCTCGAAATTCATATCGAGCTTGCGCCGGACCTCGGGCCCGGGAGCCGCCGTATCAGTCTGACCGGCATCGGCATCTGGGCGGAAAAGCTCACGCGGCTGCGCGCCGAACACACGCTGCTCGAGGCTTCGGGATTTGGCGAAGCGCGCCGCCTGCACATTCAGGGCGACGCTTCGACGCGCAGTTACGAGCGGCTCGTGTTCGATGAGGGCGAGCCCGCGATTCTGATGAAGGCTCCCGCCGGCAAGGATGGTCCTCCGATCCGACAGGGGAAAACCTACGGCGAAATCGCCAAACTCGCACAGAACATGGAGCCTTTCGTTGCACTCTCGCGCGGACTGCGCGCGCGAGGATTTTCGGCGCCCGAAATTTACGCCGCAGACCTGAATAACGGCCTGCTACTGATCGAAGACCTGGGTACGGAAGGAATCGTCGAAGGCAATCCGCCGGAAGCGATCGAGGAGCGTTATGCGGTTGCGGTCGAGCTGCTCGCAACACTGCACGGGATGGATTTGCCCGGCTCGCTGCCCGTCGCACCGCGAATCGAATACGCCATCCCGCGCTACGACCTCGATGCCTTTCTGATCGAAGCCGAACTCCTGCTCGACTGGTACCTGCCGCACCGTGGCGCGAAGCCTGTCGGCGCGGTCGAACGCGAAGTGTTCCGCGCAATGTGGCGGGACACGCTGATCGAGCCCTTGAGCCATCCGCCGACATGGGTGCTGCGCGATTTCCATTCGCCGAATTTGCTCTGGCTCGAGGCGCGCGAGGGGATCGAGAAGATCGGCTTATTGGACTTCCAGGATGCCCTGATCGGTCCCGCCGCCTATGACGTCGCATCTGTTCTGATGGATGCGCGGTGCACGGTGAGTCAGGAAACGGAAGTACGGCTCCTGTCGCGCTACGCAATCGCGCGCTTGACAGCCGATCCGTCCTTCGATCACGCGAAGTTCGCTGCGCATTACGTCGCAATGGGCGCGCAACGCGCAACCAAGATTCTCGGCATCTTCGCACGGCTGAACAAGCGCGACGGCAAACCGCAGTATCTCGGTCACATGCCGCGCGTATGGGGCTACCTCATGCGCGCACTCGAACATCCGACGCTTTCCGCGATCAAGGGCTGGTATGAGGCCAACGTACCGCCGCCGGAAGCGAAGTCCTCCGCCCCGGGAAGAACGGCACCTTGACCGCGAAGCATATCGATACGGCCATGGTGCTCGCTGCGGGCTTCGGCAAACGCATGCTGCCGCTTACGAAATCCATGCCGAAACCCATGGTGAAGGTCGCGGGTGAAACCCTGATCGACCGCGTACTCGACCGGCTCGCCGCAGCGGGAGCGGCGCGTGCGGTCGTGAACGTTCATCATTGCGGCGACGTGCTGATCGAGCATCTCAAGCACCGGGCGACGCCGACGATCGAAATTTCGGACGAGCGCGATGCGCTGCTCGATACCGGGGGCGGTATCGTGCGCGCGCTTCCAAGACTTGGAGCGGAGCCGTTCTTTCTCGTGAATTCCGACACGCTCTGGATCGAGGGCGCTTCACCCAATCTGCCGCGCCTTGCAGCGGTCTACGACGATGCGCGCATGGACGCGCTTCTTTTGCTCGCGCCGTCGGCCGGCGCAGTCGGTTATTCGGGAGCGGGCGACTTCGTCATGGATCCGCAAGGCGCGTTGCATAAGCGGGGCGAGCGGCAGATCGCTCCCTTCGTCTATGCCGGCGCGTCGATCCTGCATCCGCGTCTGTTCGACGGCGCGCCAAAAGGTCCTTTTTCGCTCGTTCGTAGTTTCGATGAGGCCGAAGCGAACGGCCGGCTGTTCGGACTGCGTCTTGACGGAACCTGGATGCATGTCGGGACGCCGGATGCGATTCTTCATGCGGAGGATGCCATCCGGAAAAGCACCGGGTAGTCTCGCGGCCCGATGAGCGTTCGCCCCCGCGTTTACACGATTCCACCCAGCGCGCCGTTTCTGCGCACGCTTGCGCGCGGCATTCTCGACGGCATGGTGATCCCGGGCTTCGCGCCGCGTTCGCAACCCGAGCTGCTTGCGGACGCGACGATTTATCTTCCGACGCGGCGCGCGACGCGCGCGCTCTCCGCCGTGTTCCTGGAGGAAACGGGATTGCCGGCGCTGCTCCTGCCGCGGATCGTGCCGCTCGGCGATGTCGACGAGGAGGCCTTCGCTTTCGAACCGGGCGGGTTGCCTCCGCTCGAACCGGCGATTTCGACCGGCGCACGAAGGCTCGCGCTCGCTAGGCTGATTGC
>JAGXQU010000153.1 GCA_018335895.1 Hyphomicrobiales bacterium
CATCCCGTAATCGGGATGGCGCCTGCCGAAGCTGTCGCGCGCATAAGGATGATTTGAACCGTAGGAGGACTGATACGCCATTCCCAGCCTCGAGCCGGGACGAAACGCCGGCACATCGCAGGCAAGTGAAGCCTGCGCATGGTTAGCGCCGGGTTAACGAGGGCGGCTACAGCGCTTTTGCGGCCTCCAGCACCGCTTCGGCGTGGCCTTCGACTTTCACGTTCCGCCAGACCTTGCGGATCACGCCGCCGCCATCGACCAGAAAGGTCGCGCGCTCGATACCCATGAAGGTCTTTCCGTACATGCTCTTCTGGACCCAGACCCCGTAGCGCTCGATCATCTCGCGGCCGGGGTCGGAGGCGAGCGGAACCGTTAGCGCGTGCTTTGCCTTGAACTTGTCCTGTGCCGCGACCGCATCCGCCGAAACGCCGACCACCGCGGTATTCGCCTTTTCGAATGCCGGTTTCAGGCGGCTGAAATCCATCGATTCCTTCGTGCACCCCGGTGTGTCGGCCTTGGGGTAGAAGAAGATCACGACGTTCTTTCCTTTCAGCGATTCCAGCGACACTGTGCCGCCGCCGTCCGCGGGCAGGGAAAAACCGGGAGCAGGGCTTCCTTCTGTGGGTGAAGATGTCATACGCCTTCCTTTTGGCGGGATTAAAGGCTTGAAATTGCTCGACTCTAGCTCATTCCGGGGGCGGGACAGCGAGAGACTTTAGGGCGGGGCGCGGGCACAAGAGAAGTATAAGCCGGCGCGGGGGGACGAGTTGAGGCAAGTGCAGGCATGAAGGGCCGCCACCACCATGAGTGGCATGACGAAGACTTGCCGCGGGCGCGGCCGAATTTCCTTGCCCGCCTGATCGCGCCTGCGAACCGCTTATTCTCTGGAAAGATCGGCCGTGTGGCCCGCTGGTTCGCGGGAACGGTTGCCGTATTCGTGGTCTGCATTGTCGGCATCTACGTGGCCTTCCTGACCGGGCTGCTTTCGGTGGATGTTGCGACCCCCTGGATCGTGAGCGCGCTCGAAGAGAAGCTGCCGCCCGGCCACAAGGTAACGATCGGGCGTATCCGCCTCGACTACGACAGTTCCGGCGCGCCGGTCCTGACCGCCGAGCAACTCGTCATCCGCAACGACATGAACGAAGAGGTTGTTCGTGCGCCTGCCGCAGAGGTCGGCCTCGAAGCCGGCAGCCTGCTCGTCGGGAGCTATCGCGTTCGCCGTATCACGCTCGTGAATGCCGTGATGACCGTTCGTCTCGACGAGGGCGGCAACATCCGGGTGACGACACCGAAACCTGTGCCGCAGGCCGCGCACCTGCAGCCCGAAACCAAAGTACAGCCGCAGCCGCTGCCGCAGACGCCGTCCGCGCCGCAGGGCGATCCGCTGGTGTTCACGGAAGCCGCGCGTTGGCTCGCGCGGCTCGAGCAAACCGGCATCGACGGTATTGCGCTCTCCGAGATCGGTCTTGAGCGCGGTACGCTGACGGTCGAAAGCGAAACCACGGGAAAAAGCTGGACCTTCAGGAACATCAACTTCGCGTTCCGCCGTGCCGGCGCTGGCGGAGCTACATTCCGGCTGAGTTCAGGCGACGGCGCAAACCCGTGGGACATCACCGCCACGATCACCGCGCCTTCAAATGGCTCTCGCGCGCTCGACCTGATCGCGAACCGCGTGATTCCGAACGATCTCATTAACGCGGCCGGATACGGCGGTCTCGATATCTATGCGAGCACGCCGATATCGGTGTTTCTCCGCGCCCAGATCGGGATCGACGGCAAGCTGATGTCTTCCGATCTGCGCATCGGCGCAGGCAAAGGCGAGATCGGCAGCGCGGGCGACGAGCGCGGCAGGTTCGAAGTCGAAAGCGCGCAGCTGCTGTTGCGCTTCGACGAACAACGCGGTCTTTTCATCATCGATCCGTTTCAGATCGGCAGCGGACAGAACAGCCTGATCCTCGCCGCCATCATCGAGCCGCCGAAAGCGGGCAGCAATTCCTGGCAGTTCATCGTGCCGAAAGGCAGGCTTGCGCTCGGAACCGGCCGTGCCAACGAAGCGCGTCTGACCATCGATACGGTGGAAATCCGCGGCGCATTCGATCGCGAAACCCGCCGTCTCACCATCGACGAAGGCGTGCTGCGCGGGCCTACCGCAGGATTGGCGCTCACCGGTGCCGTGACGCTCGGCGACGAAACGCCGATGTTGCAACTCGGCGTCGCCGCCGACCGGATGCCGGTTTCCGCCTTCAAGCGCTTGTGGCCGGCGCCGGTCGCGCCCGGCGCGAGAACCTGGGTACTGGAGCATGTCGACGGCGGCCTCGTAGATCGCGTTTCAATCGCACTCAACATTCCGCTGGAGGCGCTTGCACAGGTCGATCCGATACTGCCCGACAGCGCGATCAAGCTCGATGCGCAGGCGTCCCAGATGAAGTTTACCCCGGTAGCCGGCCTGCCTTCGATCAGCGAGGCCAGGGCGACCATCTCGGTCACCGGACAGAATGCGTTCATCAAAGTGAGCGGCGGCGTCGTCGAACTCGGACGCAAACGCCGGCTGACCATTCCGCAGGGTACGTTCGAAGTGCGCGAGCATTTCCGCAATCCCGCGACCGGGGTCGTGCAGATGCGGATCGAAGGCAGCGGCGAAGCCATCGCCGATCTCCTGTCGCGCGATCTCGTGAAGGATGAGACCGGCTTCACGCTGAACCCGGAAACCACGCGCGGTAACGTCGTTTCCAACGTGCGGATCGAGATGCCCCTGAAGCGCGATTTACTCCGCCGCGAGATCCGGTATGCGGCCGAAGCCGACGCGAGCAACTTCAGCGCGGAAAATATCGTCAAGGGACAGAAGATCGAGAACGCCTCCGGCAAGGTGACGCTTTCCGCGAGCCAGCTTGTGGTGAAGGGGGAAGGCAGGCTCGGTGGCGCGCCCGCCGTGTTTGAGTATTCCAAGCCGCGCGGGAAATCCGATGGCGAGTTCCGTATCGCGACGACGCTGGACAGCGCAGCACGGCGCCGCTTCGGCTTCGATCTATCGCCGTCGCTGGCCGGCCCGATTACGGTGAAGGCTGCCGGTATCGCCGGCGACAAGGAAACGCGGGTGCAGATCGATGCCGACCTGACCGCTGCGACGATCACGGAGGTTGTTCCCGGCTGGAACAAGCCCGCCGGCCGTGCGGGCCGCGCGCAACTCCGCCTGATCGAGCGCGACGGCGCCTACAAGCTCGAAGATATAAACGTCACCGGCTCGGGCGTGCATCTGCGCGGCTCCGCCGAGTTCGACGCCGAAGGTGGATTGATTTCCGTCAATCTTCCCACCTTTCACGTGGCCGAGGGCGATCGCGCGTCGCTGAACGTGGAGCGCAACAATGACGGCGCGCTTCGCGTTTCGCTGCGGGGAGCCGTGATCGATGCGCGCGGCATGATCCGCGCGCTTTCGGAAACGCCCGGCGGCGGCAAGAAGAACGAAAAGCAGCAGGACGTCGATCTCGACGTGCGCATCGGAGCCGCCACCGGCCACAACGGAGAAGTGATCCGCAATCTCGAACTGCGCGTCACCCGCCGCAACAACGAAGTCCGCAGCTTTGCGCTGCTCGGCAGGGTTGGGCGGGATTCCACGCTGGTCGGCGAGTTGCGCGCGCGGGACGGCGGCAGGCAGGTGATCTACCTGACGTCGGGAGACGCCGGCGCGGTGTTCCGCTTCGCCGATTACTATTCGAAGATTCAAGGCGGCGAGATCTGGATCGTGATCGATACGCCGACGCGCGACAACGCTCCGCAGGAGGGCATCGTCAGCGTCCGCAATTTCAGCATCGTGGGCGAACCTGCGCTGGATCGGTTGCAGTCTTCCGCGCCGCTGCCTTCCGAGGGCGAGCGGGGAGCCGTCCAGCGTCCGGCCCAGCGGAGCGGTGCGGTGCCTTTCGTCCGTATGCGGATCGATTTCACGCGTACGCCGGGCCGTTTCGAAATCAGGGAAGGGCTGATCTTCGGCCCGACGATCGGTGCGACGGTCGATGGCGTGCTCGACTACACCAAGAACAGCGTGCATGTGCGCGGCACATACGTACCCGCATACGGGATCAACAACATCTTCGGGCAGATTCCGCTGGTCGGATTGTTTCTCGGCGGCCCGAAAGAGGGGCTGCTCGCGCTCACCTTCGAGATCGCGGGCCCCGCGAGCGGGCCGACGCTTCGCATCAATCCGATGTCGATGGCGGCACCCGGCTTCTTCCGCAAGATCTTCGAGTTCAGGGGCGCGAACGATTCCGCAGCGCCGCTCAGCCCGCGCTGAGTTCAGACTGCGCGAAGCAAGACGTGCTTCTTCTTGCCGAGCGAAAGCTTGATGACGCCTTCGGACGTCAGGTCCTTCGCAGTCAGCGTCAGCTTTTCGTCGGTCACGGTGACGTCGTTCACCTTGATGCCGCCGGCCTTGATCTGGCGGCGCGCTTCGCTGGTCGATGAAACGAAGCCGGCCTGCACGCTCGCGTTCAGAATACCAATGCCAGCTTCCAGTTCGCTTTTCTTCGCTTCGATGCTGGGCAGGTTCTCGGCGAGCGCGCCTTCCTCGAAGGTCGTGCGCGCGGTCGCTTCCGCCTGCTCGGCGGCTTCGCGCCCGTGCACCATCGCGGTCGCTTCGGTCGCGAGAATTTTCTTCGCCTCGTTTACTTCCGCTCCCTTCAGCGCCGCGAGCTTGCCGATTTCCGGGAGCGGTATCTCCGTGAAGAGCTTCAGGAAACGCGCGACATCGCCGTCTTCGGTGTTGCGCCAGAACTGCCAGTAGTCGTAGGGGCTGACGAGGTTCGCATCGAGCCACACCGCGCCGGCTGCGGTCTTGCCCATCTTGGCGCCCGACGCGGTGGTGATCAGCGGCGAAGTCAGCGCGAACAACTGCACGCCGGACACGCGGCGGCCGAGATCGATGCCGTTGATGATGTTGCCCCACTGATCGGAACCGCCCATTTGCAGGCGGCAGCCGTAGCGCTTCGACAATTCCAGGAAGTCGTAGGCCTGCAGGATCATGTAGTTGAATTCGAGGAACGAGAGCTCGTGCTGCCGCTCGAGCCGGAGCTTCACCGAGTCGAAGGTGAGCATGCGGTTGATCGAGAAGTGCCGGCCGACATCCCGCAGGAAATCGATGTAGTTGAGCGTGTTCAGCCAGTCGGCGTTATTCGCCATGATGGCGTCGTTGCCGCTATCGCCGAAGCTGAGGAAGCGCGAGAAAATCTGCCGGATGCCCTTGAGGTTGTCGTTGATCTGGTCGTCGGTGAGCAGCCGCCGCGACTCGTCCTTGCCCGAAGGGTCGCCGACGCGCGTGGTGCCGCCGCCCATGAGAGCGATTGGCCGATGCCCGGTCTTCTGCATCCAGCGCAGCATCATGATCGGCAGGAGCGAGCCGACATGCAGCGATGCCGCGGTGCAGTCGAAGCCGATGTATGCGGTTACCATTTCGCTCTTGGCGAGCTGGTCCAATACGTCCGGCTCCGAGACCTGGTGGATAAAGCCGCGGGATTCGAGAACGTGCAGAAAGTCGGATTTGTACGAGGTCATGGCGCGCTAATGAAAGTGATTGCGCGTTGGTGTATCAGGTCTCGGGGCCAATTCAACCGGAGCGATTCTGTTGGCTATTGCCATCGGTACGATGAGCGGCACCTCCATGGACGGGGTCGATGTCGCGCTGATCGAAACCGATGGCGAGAGCGTTTCGCGCTTCGGCACCTACATATCCCGCGAATACAGCCCCACCGAGCGGCACATCCTGCGCGGCGCGGTGAATGCGGCGAAAGACATGACCGACCGCAATGCGCGGCCGCAGCCGATCGCCGATGCGGAGAAGCTCGTTACCGAGACGCACCTCAAGGTGATCGACGAACTGATCCAGCGCGAAGGGGTTTCGCACGCCGCGGTCGATGTCGTGGGTTTCCACGGCCAGACCATCCTGCACCGGCCTGAGCGCAGGCTCACGGTACAGATCGGCGACGGGGCTTCGCTCGCCCGTCGTCTCAAGATCCCGGTGGTCTATGATTTCCGTATCGCGGATGTCGCGGCCGGCGGGCAGGGCGCGCCGCTGGTGCCGGTCTTCCATCGCGCGTTGCTTCGCGCGTTCGACGATGGCCCCATCGTGGTCGTCAATATCGGCGGCGTTGCGAACGTCGCCTATATCGACGGCGATACCGAACCCGTCGCTTTCGATACGGGACCCGGCAACGCGCCGCTTGACGAACTGATGATGAGCCGGAGCGGCAAGCCGATGGACGAGGGCGGCGCGGTCGCTTCCTCCGGCAGGGCGGACCAAGCGCTCGCTACCAAGGCGCTCTCGCATCCGTTCTTCATGCAGCCGCCGCCGAAGTCGCTGGACCGTGCCGACTTCGCGCGGTTCGAATTGAAGGCGTTGGCGCTGCCCGATGCATTGGCGACTGCCGCTGAAATCGTCACGTCGTCGATTGCGCTTTCGCGGAAGTATTTCCCGAAGGAGCCGAGGCGCTGGATTGTCGCCGGCGGGGGCGCGCGCAATCCGGCACTCGTGAAACTCCTGCGGGAAAAACTTGCGCCCGCGCGGGTGCAAACGGCGGAAGAGATCGGCTGGCAGTCGTCAGCCGTGGAAGCGCAGGCCTTCGCGTTCCTCGCCGTGCGCTCGATGCAGCGGCTGCCATTGTCGTTTCCGAAAACGACGGGCGTACCGGAGCCGATGACGGGCGGGGTGCTGGTGAGGCCCTAAGCCGCCGTCGTCGCGCGCTCGTTCGGCAGGCGCCGGTCGAGATACTCGTTCACGACTTCCATCAGGCTTTCGATCTTGCCGTCGAAAAAGTGGTTCGCGCCCTTCAGGATGTTCTGCTCGATCACAATACCCTTTTGCGTCTTGAGCTTCTCGACCAGCGTGCCGACGGAAGAAACCGGCACAACCGCGTCCTTGTCGCCGTGGACGAAGAGACCCGACGACGGGCAAGGCGCAAGGAACGAGAAATCGTAAAGCGATGCGGGTGCCGCGATCGAAAGAAAGCCTTCGACTTCCGGACGGCGCATCAGAAGTTGCATGCCGATCCAGGCGCCGAACGAGAAGCCTGCGATCCAGCATGCACGGGCTTCCGGGTTCGCACTCTGCACCCAGTCGAGCGCGGCTGCGGCGTCCGACAATTCGCCCTGACCGTGATCGAAGGTGCCCTGGCTGCGGCCGACACCGCGAAAATTGAAGCGCAGCACCGAAAAGCCGCGGTTCGCGAAGGCGTAATAGAGGTGATAGACGACCGGATTATTCATCGTGCCGCCGAACTGCGGGTGCGGATGCAGGATGATGGCGATCGGGGATGTCTTACTGCGGCCCGGCTGGAACCGGCCTTCGAGGCGGCCTTCTTCGCCGGTGAAGATTACTTCAGGCATCTTGGGGTGCTTTCCGTCGTTTCGCGCTTATGTAAGGAGTGCGCAGGGTTCCGGGTCCGGTTGACTCACAGGTAACACCGGCCTACTTTAGAATAATTCTAAATAGAGATTCCGCTCGGCGGCGCCAGCCATCGATAGCCACGCGTTCCCACGCTTCGAGCTTTCTCTCTTAAACAATACGGGGCTCGAAAAGCAAGATTTTTCGGCTCCGGGATATCGAGTGATGGCAAGGGTTTATCTCGATTACAACGCGACCTCCGTTCCGCGCGTTTCCGCGAAGGAAGCGGTTGCGGCTGCGATGATGGCGCCTGCCAACGCTTCTTCCGTTCATACCGAGGGCCGTGCGGCGCGCGCCATCGTCGAAGACGCGCGCCACCAGCTTGCCGTCCTGATCGGCGCGGAACCCGAGTGCATCTTTTTCACGAGCGGGGCGACCGAGTCGAACGCGACCGCGCTTTCGCCGCAACTCGAACTCGCCGGCGAGAAGGTGCGCTGCGACGTGCTCGTGCTGTCTGGCGTCGAGCACCCGTCGGTGCGTGCGGGCGGAAGTTTCGGCGAGGATGCCGCGATCTATATTCCGGTCGACAGGAACGGTGTCGTCGATGTCGGCGCACTCGAGGGCGTGCTGCAAGGACACCGTGCGCAGAAGCGCCGTGCTTTCGTTTCGGTAATGGCCGCGAACAACGAGACCGGCGTATTGCAGCCGCTCCGCAGGATCGCGGACGTCGTGCATGAAAACGACGGCGTGTTTCACACCGACGCCGTGCAGGTCGTCGGCAAGATACCGTTCGATCTCAGGGAAAGCGGCGCGGATCTCGTTTCGATCACCTCGCACAAGCTCGGCGGCCCGCAGGGCGCCGGCGCGGTGGTCAGCGCGCATCGCGACACGCGGCTGCCGGCGATCATGCGCGGCGGCGGGCAGGAGCGCGGGCGACGGCAGGGCACGGAAAGCGTCGCAGCGATCGCGGGCTTCGGCGCGGCTGCG